>DASSCV010000075.1:0-2979 GCA_035697505.1 Rubrobacter sp. | reverse complement strand
AACACCAACAGCTGGCTGGTGAACATCATCGTTTACGTCATCTTTATCCTGCTCATCCTATTCTGATGCCAACTATCCCCGTCTAAAGTACATTCGCCCGAAAGGAGACCAGCGATGGCACTGCACACCAAGAAGGTCGATGGCGACGGGTCCCACGGACAGCAGCTCGCGGTCGATCCGCTCCTCGCCGGCGAAGTCGAGAGCGTCCCCAAGCACCGCCTTCCTGACGGGCCGATGACGCCCGACATGGCCTACCAGATCATCCACGACGAGCTCATGTTCGACGGCAACGCCCGCTTGAACCTCGCGACGTTTGTGACCACGCACATGGAGCCCGAGGCCGAGAGGCTGATGGCAGAGACCTTCGACAAGAACATGATCGACAAGGACGAGTACCCGCAGACAGCCGAGCTTGAGATGCGCTGCGTCAACATGCTCAGCCGCCTTTGGAACTCCCCCGACGCCGACGAGGCGACAGGGTGCTCGACCACGGGCTCTAGCGAGGCCGCCATGCTCGGAGGTCTCGCCCTCAAGCGTCGCTGGCAGCAGAGGAGGCGCGCGGCCGGGGAGAGCACCGAGCGGCCCAACATGGTCATGGGTATAAACGTCCAGATCTGCTGGGAGAAGTTCTGCAACTACTTCGAGGTCGAGCCCCGCTACGTGCCGATGGAGGGGAACCGTTTCCACCTAAACGGCGAAGAGGCGGTGAAGCTCTGCGACGAGAACACCATCGGCGTGGTCGCCGTCCTCGGCTCTACCTTCGACGGCTCCTACGAACCGGTTGCCGAGATCTCGGACGCCCTCGACGATCTGCAGGAGCGCACGGGCCTCGACGTACCGATCCACGTGGACGGGGCTTCGGGGGGGATGGTCGCGCCCTTTATCGATCCGGACCTCGTGTGGGACTTCCGGCTGCCGCGCGTGGCGTCTATAAACACCTCCGGCCACAAGTACGGCAGGGTCTACCCTGGGGTTGGCTGGGCCATCTGGCGCGACCCTGAGGCGCTACCGGAAGACCTCGTGTTTCGGGTGAATTACCTCGGTGGCGACATGCCCACTTTCGCGCTGAACTTCTCGCGACCCGGCTCGCAGATCGTGGCGCAGTACTACAACTTCCTCAGGCTCGGGTTCGAGGGCTACCGGCGCGTCCAGCAGGAGTGCAGGGACGTCGCCACCTACGGGGCAGCCGCGATCGCGGAGTTAGGACCATTCGAGCTCATAACCGACGGCTCGGAGCTTCCCGTTTTCGCCTTCAAGGTCAGGGACGGGGTGGACAACTTTTCGGCCTACGACGTCTCGGGCGGGATGCGCGAGAGCGGCTGGCAGGTGCCAGCGTACACGTTCCCCGAGAACAGGGAAGACCTGGTGGCGCTCAGGGTGGTAGTCAGGAGCGGTTACAGCAGGGACATCGCCGACATGTTCCTGGATGACCTGAAGCGGGTGCTGGTGCGCCTCGAGAAGCAGCCGTCACCCACGCACGACGAATCTTCCACGGGCTTTTCCCACTGAGGATCGGCACGCGTTTGCATGCTCCGGACGTGCACAGGCCGACCATTCGTCCCGCCAGGGTTGACGGCATAGAAGAGAAAGTCACTAGATAGAGATGCTCGCAGACATCCCAGACGTCGACGGTCCCGCTAGGGAGGTTAGGATCCAGCCCGAGGAACGCCCGGATGAAGGTGTCCTGAGCGATGGGAGCGTGGGGCTCCCCGTTGCCAGGATGGGCCTCGAGCACGAATTCTTCCTCGTGGACCGCAGGGGTGAGCCGCGTGACCTGGCTGATCTGTTCTTGCGGGAGTGTCGGGAAGCGGCGCGGGCGGAGGGCCTGGATCCGCGCTGTTTCAAAGCCGAGTCCGTCATGGGCATAGTCGAGATAACCACACCACCGACCTACGGCGTCGGCGAGATGACCGCGCATTACCTGGACAATCTCGGCCTGGCGCTGGGGGTCGCCTCGGAGCTGGGTCTCGCCCTGTATCCGTTAGGGACGTATCCCCTCCCGATAAGCCCCGTGCTCCGCGACGACCCCAGCTACGCGGTCAGGGCCGGCATCATCGGGCAAGACAGGTTCTCGCACGCTGGCAGGTGCGCCGGGGCGCACCTGCACCTGGAGGTGCCCGTCGGCACCGTTTGGCCCGACGTGAAGGCGGCGCTCGACGCCCCCCTCGCCGCGCAACGGGAGTTGCTCGGACTGTACAACCTGGCCACCGCCCTCGACCCGGCGCTCGTGGCCCTCACCCGTGCCTGCCCTTTCTACGAAGGAGAGGTAGACGGGTTTGCAGCCAGGACGGTCCACTACAGGGGCATCCTAGGCTTCGAGGGCGTCTACGCGGGTCTGCGCGAGGTAGGAGGATTGAGCGCCTACGCGGGCCGTGTGGAGGACCTGGTCGATCAGCAGAGGGCACGTTACAGGGCCTGGTTCGCGGCGATGGACCAGGCGGGGGTGGAGCGTCGCCTCTTCGCAAGAGCAGGGGGCAATCTGCACAGGGCTTCGTGGAACCCTGTGCGCCTGAGCCACCACGGCACCGTGGAGATCAGGAGCATGGACGCCAACTTTCCCGAGATGGTGCTGGCGCTCTGCGCCCTCATCCATGGCGCCGCAGAGAGGATCAGGCACGAACGCCTGGAGGTTAGACCGGCCAGGGGGGTGCTCGCCCTCGAGCCCGACGGAGACCTGCTCTACGTGCCGAATTTCTCCTACCTGAACGGCGAACTGCTCGGCGCCGCCGTCACCCGCGGGGTGCAGGATCAGAGGGTCGAAGCCTATGTTGACTCCGTTATGAAGTTCGCTTCCCCGTACCTGGAGAGACCAGAACTCGTCGAGCCGCTCGTATCTTCGGGAGGGTACAAGACCACCGAATCCGAGGTTCTGGAACCTTTTCCCACCCCGAAGGTTTCATTGACCCGTGAGGAGGGCCTATCGCTGGTGCGAGAAGCGTGCCTCCGGCTGAAGGAGCAGGTCTCGTCTCTGGCACAAAG
>DASSCV010000074.1:0-10987 GCA_035697505.1 Rubrobacter sp. | reverse complement strand
CCTGATAGAGGCAGACGCCACACCGGCCGGGCTCGGCGCCAGGGACACGCTGCGCCTCGAAGCAGGGATGTGCCTCTACGGCAACGAGCTCGATGCCCAGACCACGCCTCTGGAAGCCGGCATCTCCTTCGCGGTGCACCTGGACAAGGAGCCGCGTTTTATCGGGCAGAGGGCGCTCTTGCTCGAAGACACCGAGGGCCTGCGCAAGAAGCTCGTCGGCTTCGAGATGGAGGGGCGTGGGATCGCACGCCACGGCCACCATGTAACGAGCGGGGCTGAGATCGTCGGTGAGGTCACTAGCGGCACCAAGTCTCCCACCCTCGAGAAGGCCATAGGGCTTGCGCTCGTGGATCCAGGGGTGGAAGATAGGTTCGAGATCGTGATAAGGGATAACCCGGTGCCGGCAAAGACGGTGCCGCTACCGTTCTACAAGCGCGACAGAGGATAGGGGAGAGCCTTGACCATACCGGAAGACCTTCAGTACACAAAGAGCCACGAATGGGTCCTCATAGAGGGCGACACCGTGACCATAGGCATCACGGATCACGCCCAGGACGAACTGGGCGACGTCGTCTTCGTCGAGTTGCCCGACGAGGGAGCTACCTTCGACGCCGGCGAGTCCTTCGGTACCGTGGAGAGCGTCAAGGCCGTCTCCGACCTGTACACCCCGGTGGGCGGCGAGGTCGTCGAGGTCAACTCCACACTCGAAGATGCGCCCGAGAACATCAACGAGGACCCCTACGGTGAGGGCTGGATCGTCAAGCTCCGCACCACAGACGAAGCCGACCTCCTCTCCCCCGAAGAGTACGAGAAGGTCGTGGAGGAAGAAACGTAGCAGACCCACTTCCCCTCTGAAGCCAGGACGAACGCGTCCCAGGAACCCGCGGATGGCGCCCGGCATGAACGGACGCTAACTATCGGGACGGTTAGCGGACGAAGCCGGCTACGTGTCCCTCGAACCTCTTGCTGAGGACGTCGAACTGCCCGATCCACGCCTCCGCTTCCTCGCTCAGCTTGCCGTAGACGCGCACGTCCAAGGGCCTCACGCAGGCGAAGAACCGTTCGAACTCCTCCCAGTTCGAGATCATCTCTATGTGCTCGATCATGCGCTCGCGGTCGGAGAAGGTGAGTATGGCACCTACTTCGGTGGATCCCGGATCGCCATAGAAGTGCACCGCAACGAGTTCCCTCACTCCTTCGGCCTCGAGGCGGCGAACGGCGGCCCCAACGGCCTCCGAGAACTCATCGTAAGGTACGCTCAGCTCGAGCACCTCTACGAGCGTGACGTACCGGCCGGCCTCTAGTCCCATATCGAGCCCCCCTCGTCGGACAGGTCATCCTCTTCCTCATGTTGAAGTCTACATCTTTATGTGCATTTGGCAGATATCTACAAAGAGATTCTAAATTCTCTGTTCCAAAGACTTTACAAAGTGTGACGAGCGATGTATCATCTTGTCAGTCGGTTGGTGCGAAACTAAACCGGCACAATTAAAGAGCCCGGGGCGCTACTCCTCCTTTCCCTTTCCCCACCTATCACCCCTAAGTGCGCTCCGGGCTCTTCCTCGTTTCCGAAAGGTTCAGGTTCAGGTATCAGCGCTCAGGTAGAACCCCTGCGCGGCGTGCGATCCTAGCGTCATAGTGACCCTATGCGGGGGAAGAAAAGGTCCCCGGCGAACACCGAGGACCGCGGCCTGAATCTGAAGCCCGTTGCCTGAAGCTTAACTGGCTTCCTGTCCTTCCGCCTGGGTCAGGTAGTAGAGGGTATGCATGAGTTGGGCTGTGGGGTCTATACGGTGGACGTCCACGTGGGATGGAACGTGGAGGAGGACGTCTGTGTAGTTGAGGATCACCCTGATATCGGCGTCGACCATCAGGTTGGCTACCTCCTGGGCTGAGGAGGCCGGGGTCGCGATGATGCCGATGATCTCCTCGGCTTCGGTGACGCTCTTCTTGAGCTCGTCTATGTGCTTGACGACGACGTTGCCCACGGTGCGTCCGATCTTCTCCGGGTTGTCGTCGAAGACGTCGTGGATGACGAAGCCTCTCTTGGGGAGGATGGTGCTCGCCGCTATGGCACTGCCGAGGTTGCCTGCGCCGACCAGCGCGATGTTGTAGGTCTGCCTGAGCCCCAGGATGTTCCGCACAGCTTCGACGAGGTCGTAGGCCTGGTAGCCGACCCCGCGAGTGCCCGAAAAGCCTATGGCGTTCAGATCCCTGCGTACCTGCACAGGGTTTATGCCGGTGAAGTCGCCGAGCTCCTTGCTGGAGACCGCGTCACGGCCTTCCTCGATGAGCTGCTGCGTGGTCCTAAGATACTTCGTCAGCCTGTTTGTCAGGCCGGGCTGTAGCGTCGCTCGCACGTTTGCTCCTGCTCCTTCTTCGTGGATCGAACATCGATGGCCGCATTGTAACAAAATAGACCGTTCTTGCAATAAAGGTGCTCTTAACCGACAACAAATCAGTAAGCAAGGCCGGTTACAGCGCGATGGGCCGTAAGATACGGGGATTGCGCGCTGGCAGGTGTGTACTATTAGCACCTCGTTCTCTATACACTGGAGGTTCTGGTGGAGTACAGGCGTCTTGGCAACAGTGGGGTGAAGGTCAGCGAAATCTCTCTGGGGAGCTGGCTGACCTACGGAGGGAGCGTCGCCGAAGAGCAGGCGACGTCCTGTATAGACACTGCGTACGAGATCGGCATCAACTTTTTCGACACGGCCAACGTGTACATGCGCGGTGCGGCTGAGGAGATCATGGGCCGGGCGCTCAGAGACTTCGAGCGCGACTCGTACTTTCTGGCGACCAAGGTGTACTTCCCGATGGGCGAGGGACCGAACGACAGGGGACTCTCACGCAAGCACGTTACCGAGCAGTGCCACGCCTCGCTAAAGAGGCTTGAGGTCGACTACATCGACCTCTACCAGTGCCACCGCTACGATGAGAACACACCGCTAGAGGAGACGCTGAGGACGCTCGACGATCTTGTGCGGCAAGGGAAGGTCCTGTATATCGGTGTCTCCGAGTGGACGGACGACCAGATCTCCGACGCCTTGAGGATCGCCGCTGAGATGAACCTGGATCGGATCGTCTCCAACCAGCCGCAGTACAACATGATCCAACGGAGGATCGAAGGCGGAGTCATACCCCTTAGCGAGCGCGAGGGGGTGGGCCAGGTGGTCTTTTCACCGCTCGCCCAGGGCGTACTCACGGGCAAGTACCGTCCCGGCGACGCCCCCGTAGAGGGCACCCGTGCAGCCGATCCGGAATCCAACCGCTTTATGCAGCAGCTCATGAACGAGGAGGTTCTCTCTGCCGTGGATAGGTTACGCTCCGTCGCGTCCGAGGCTGGCCTCAGCATGCCGCAGCTGGCCCTCGCGTGGGTGTTGCGCCAAGAGAACGTGAGCAGCGCGATCATCGGCGCCTCCAGGCCCGAGCAGGTCGAAGACAACGCCGCTGCCTCAGGGGTAAAGCTCCCCGCAGACGTGGTCTCCGAGATAGACGGGATCCTGGACGGGGTGATACGGCGCGATTAGGGCGGTTCAGCGGACCTTCTCTCGGAATCCTTCCATGTCAGCGTGCCATGTTGTAGCATTGCGGGTGTGGAACGGCATCACATAAGATTTTCTGCGAGCAGCTTTACGCGACGGCGCCCTCGACCGTCCCTGCCCCGACCGTCCCTCTAGGGGCGAGCTCGGGGCATCCGCGTCTCTTGAGGTTTGAGAGAAACCTTCGGCGCGGAAGAGTCTCTATCCATGAATCGAGAGAGATCGAGGGAAAACCTTGCTGGCCTCCACCGCGAGAGACGACAACGAAGTAGAAAAGACTGCCGCCCAGAAAGTGTTAAGGGCAGTGACCGAGACTGACTCGGGCGTCCGCGTCAGGGAGATGGGCGACGCTGACCTGGAGCGCATCCTTGAGCTGAGGAGCATCGTACGCTGGTCGGCTGACCCGAGAGCTTTCGACCTCCTGCGCGGCGTGCGCGACGCCCGCTGGGCGGTGGCCGAGGCGCCTGACGGCGACCTGGCGGGTATGGTCGGTGCTGTGCCGCTCGGAGACATAGGCGTCCTCTGTCACCTAGCAGTCCACGACGGGTACAGGGGCCTCGGCCTCGGCGTCCTGCTCTCCTCCTGGGCCGTAGCCTACCTCAGAAGCCGTGGCGCGAAGACGCTCAGACTCTACTCGACCCGACTGGCGGAGGGACTGTACCGGTCGCTCGGTTTCGAGGAGGTCACGCCGCGCACCGTTTACCGGCTCGAGGAGGGACCTAGGAGACTCCGCGTTCCCGATCAAGTAGACGGCCACAGGGTCGAGACGCTCACGTTCGGGGACCTGCCCGAGCTCTACGGCGTGGATCTCTGGAGCTACGGGGCCGACCGTTCGGCCCTGCTCTTCGCCACCCTGAGACTACATCCAGGACGTGGTCTCGTCGTCCGCGACTCGACTGGCCGGATCAAGGGCTACCTGATCCGGAGCGTGAGGGGCCGCGCGACCCGTATCGGCCCCTTCCTGGCTTCAACACCCGACGTGGCCAGCCTCCTGCTCGCCTGCGCTCTCTCGGCGACCGGAGGTACGCCGGTCCAGGTCACGGTCCCCGGTCCGGCCAGGTGCCACTCGCACGCCCTCTTGCAAGAGTTCGGCTTCGAGGGCACGGAGGACCGGATGCGGATGGAGCTGGGCGAGAAGAAGGCCAACCGTACCGGCCTCGTCCACTACGGTACGACACCGTATCTAGCAACTTAGGCTTCACGCCGAACAAATTCGCCCGCCTTATCTCGTTGCCGCATCTCGAACGCGGACCCAGCAAGGACTTCGGCGAGGAGGCCTGGCTCGACGTTGCCGCCGCTGATCACGGCCACGGTGAGGCGGGAGGTGGGCAGTTCATCTCTGTGGAATAAGTGGGCGGCGAACGTCACGGCCCCGCTCGGCTCTGCGACCAGCCTGACCCGCAGCGCCAGGCGGCGCATAGCTTCCAGGATCTCCCACTCCTTTACGGCGACGATGTCGTCAACGAAGGCGCGGATATGCTCGAAGGGCGCCTCGCCGAGCTTTTGTACGCGCAAACCGTCGGCAACCGTGCGGGCGACTTGATCCGCCGGGAACTCGACCAGCCTTCCGCTCTCCAGGCTGGCTCTGGCATCGGCCGCGAGCTCGGGTTCGACCCCGATCACTCGCACTTCAGGACGGGACAACTTGATGGCAGCGGAGATCCCACCGATGAGCCCGCCGCCGCTGACGGGTACGAGCACGGTCTCCACGTCGGGCAGGTCTTCGAGGATCTCCGCCCCGATAGTGCCCTGGCCTGCGATGAGGACCTCATCGTCGTACGGAGGCACCGGCACGTAGCCGTGCTCCTCCGCAAGCTCCTCTGCCTTGCGAGACCGCTCTGCGCTGCCAGGGCCGACCAGAACGACCTCAGCCCCGAGATCCGCCGTCGCGTGGAGCTTCACACGAGATGCCCCCCGCGGCATGACGATAGTGGCCTTTACTCCGAGGGCCAGGGCTGCGTAGCCTACGGCCTGGGCGTGGTTACCGCTGGAGTGGGCGACGACCCCGCGGCGGCGATCCTCAAGGACGAGTGAGGAGATCTTGTTGTACGCGCCGCGCAGCTTGAAGGCTCCCGTAGGCTGGAGGCTCTCCGGCTTGAAGTACAAGGCTCTATCCTGCTCGCCGCGAGGACACGGCACGAGGGGCGTACGGAGCGCCACTCCCTGCAAACGCCTCCGCGCGGCTTCTATGTCCTCTGATCCGATCATGGGTTGTGCTCCTTCGACCCGTTGGCGCGAACAGGCGTGCTATCTACTCATCGTAACAGTAGCGCAACACTCCATTAAACATCTTGCAAGGAACACATACCTATAATGGCTCGCGCAGATGACCGAACATCATTATGTGAACGTCTCAGCGCGACCCGGTGCGGGTGGGAGATGAGGAGGACCTCCGTCCTCTTACTGCTCTACCTCCTGTGTGCGTCGCTCCTGGCCGGCTGTCTGGATGCTGGTCAGACGGTTGGGTCGGCGGAGGCTTCTGCCGGTGCCGCGTCGGACCGTTCTACGAAGGAGACACGGGCTGAAGCGACCGGTGCGGGAGGCGTGCCCGAGGCTACGGTAGGGGTGGCCTCGGGCATCCAGGGAGACCTCGCTGGGGCGTCCTCCGGCACACCGTTCTCGCGACTAACGGAGGCGAGCGGAGGCTCCGGCTACGATGCGGACACCGTGCTCGCGGTGCGCCACGGGCTACACAGCGGCTACGAGCGGACGGTCATCGACCTCGGTACCGGCTGGGAGCCCTCCGGCACCGTACCGGAGTGGACCCTGGCGAGCCAGCAAGGAGAAGGGCTGCTGCGCCTGACCCTGCCTTCGGCCAGCGCGACGGGGGTCTCGCACGGCAGGTTCGGCGATGGGTTGCTCGAGA
Organism: Rubrobacter sp.; assembly: GCA_035697505.1. Lineage (GTDB taxonomy): Bacteria > Actinomycetota > Rubrobacteria > Rubrobacterales > Rubrobacteraceae > Rubrobacter_D. The sequence continues at coordinate 4,579 of DASSCV010000074.1, read as the reverse complement.
GCTTCCACGTCGTGCGCGCCCCCGACGGCGGCATGTTCGTGGACTTCTTCGCGCGTCAGGCGTTCCTCTACAGGGTGCTCGAGATCGAAGACCCCGGGCGCCTCGTCGTCGACTTCAAGCCGAAGGGAGGAGACCTGAAGATGCCGCTCCCTGCGGAGGGAGGTGACACGGTCCTCGTCGAGCCACGCTCGCACGCCATTATCTCCGACCCCCTCATGGTAAACGGCTATTCACGCACCTCCGAAGCCGCGAACACCATTACCTTGATCGATTCAGACGGAAAGATCCTGGTGCGTAGGACCGTCCTTTGCAACGACAGAGGCCATACCTGGGGATACTTCGAGGCCACCCTTGATCTGCCGCCGTTCTCTGGAAAGGGGACCCTGAAAGTCGGGACCGAAAGCGCCAACAACGGCACCTTCGAAGGCACCAAAATCCCCCTTTGGGCCGGTCGGTAGGTGGCCAGAGAGAGTTCGGTCCCCGTGAATTGCTGACATGCGGAGGCCTGAAAGGCCGAAGCGTGCTGAAATGCCGGCTAGCCGAGAGACTTCACGAAGTACTCGGGGTTTAGTGGCTCGCCGGTGGCGCGCAGTACGGTGTCGCGCCAGTTCTCGCGGGCGCCGGGGCCGAAGAAGGATTCGAGCAGGTAGCGGCCTGCGACCTCGTTCTTGTAGAAGGGGCCTTGGGTTATGTGGGTCTCCAAATAGTTCCTTAACTGGGCCGAGATCAACTCCCCAAGCATATAGTTGTGGTAGTAGACGGGGGCTACGGCGACGTGGATGACGGCGGCCCAGTCGGGCTCGTCCCTGCCAGGCGGACGGTCCACGAAAAGCAGCCGCTCGACGAGATCCCACCACACGGAGTTCAACTCTGCACTATCAGGATCGGCGTAGAGTGCCTGCTCGAAGTGGTACATGACAAGCACGAAACGGGTGAGGATCATCCTGTCTGCCCGGCGGTGGGCTGCGAGCTTGTCTGAGTCTTGGTCCAGACTCTCTCGGTTCGCGCCGGCGACGGAACTGAGCCAGCCAGGGTCGTCGACAAGGGCGCCCATCATGAGGGCGATAGCCTCGGTCGTGTTGGCATGGACGTAGGTGCGCAGGAGGTAGGGGAGCCTGGGGTTGACGTGACGGTCATAGACAGCGTGTCCGAACTCGTGGAGCATAGCGTCCATCCAGTAGGCGTCGGGTCTGATGTTGGCCAGCACCCTTACGTCGTAAGGGTATTCGCGACCCAAGCGGGCGCAGAACGCGTGCTGGTTCTTCCCCTCCCTCTCGTAGAGATCGCTCGATGAGATCACACCCCGCACGTCCAATCCAAGGGCATCGTAGGTACTGCGGGTGAGGTCCTCCAGGTCCTCCCCCTCGAAGTAGCGGTCGAGGTCGATGTCCGCAATATCGGTGGCCCTGTGGAAGAATGGGCCTGAGAGATGCCAGGGCATAACGGCGTCTACCCCGAACTTCAGCCCCAGCCTTGAGTCGATGTCCCTCTTTAGTTCCCTGAACGGCGCGTCTGTCGATGCCTCGAGCGAACCCATTATCCCGGCGAGCTCCCCGGCTTCGATCTCCTGAAGGTCCAGGGAGCGGGCGTAGTGGTTCTCATACCCCTGCTCGCGGGCCAGCCGGTTCCTTAGGCGGGCCAACTCCCTGACGGTCCCCTCGACCGCGCGGCCTACGGACTTCGAGGCCTCCCACGTCTCTCGGCGCAGGTCCTGGTCTGCGCTGGTTCGCAACAGCTCCCTGACCTCGTTCTCTCCCATCTCCCTATCCCTGACGACGCTCCGATGGTTGCCGTAGACTGCGTTGGCCTCAGCCTCCAGTTCCTCGATGCGATCCAGGATCTCTTCGTCCCCCTGCCGCTCCGCGAACGTCCTGTAGAGCACCTCGGCCTGACGTTGCAGGAGCGGGCTCTCCAGGACTTCCAGGTTCTCGTACCAGCTACGGAGAGTCCTGTACTCGTTCTGATCCGAGAAGAGCCCGTTGTACTCTTTGCCGGCGCGCACGAACTCTTCCCGCGCCCCGTCCGTTCCAGAGGTCGCCAGGTTCCACCAGGCCACGTCAGCCGCCCTCTCCAGGGGAGCCATGCGTCTCTCGAAGTCGGAGATAAAGCGCTCCAGTTCCGAAGTGGTTATAGCCAAGGCTCCTTCTAAAGGGCCGGGATCAGCGCCGGGCGGCGCTCTCGCGGCGGTTGCCGAGGTAAACCACTACCAGCAGAACGATCATCCCCACGGTCGCGAACTGCAAGAGTCCCTCCGGTCCCTGGCCGCCGACGACGATCGCGGCCACGAAGGCCAGGGCCAGCGCCGCATAACCCGCGGCCCTGTAGGCGAAGTAAGCCACGCCCAGCCCGACCAGGGAGTACAGGAGGGGCATGAACGGGGCCAGTGCAGTAACGAAAGTGAACGGACCAGGGTTGACCTGCCCAGGAGCAGTTGCCCACAGCCCGATCTGGCCGATCACGATGAACGCCAGGAAGGCCGCGACGAAGCTAATGGCGCCGCTCTTGAGGGTTACAGGCTCGGGATCGAAGCGGTGGGGCTCGTACCAGCGCGCCTCACTAACGTCGTAGCGGCCCCTGGTTCTGCGCCCGGTTTCTCGTCCTGAGCCGCGCGCCTCTCTTCTCATGGACTCGTAGGGGTCCTCTTCCTTCCTGCCGAAGCGGCCCCGCAGCCGCTCGCCCAACGAGGAACTGCTTGACTCGCGCTCCCTGCGCTTGGCGGAGAGCTCGTCCTCTACGGAGCCAAAGTCCAGGTTGAGGCCGGCAAGCTGGTCGGCAGCGTGGGCCAGGTCGAGCGCCTCGTCGTGCTGGCGGCGACGGTTCGGGTCGGAGAGGACCGCGTTGGCCTCCTGCAGCCGGGAGAATTCCTCCGCGCTCCCACCGGGATGGTCGGGGTGATGCTCCTTCGCCAAGTTGCGGTAAGCGTTCCGGATCTCGGCCTGGGATGCCTCGCGTGGGACACCGAGCACCTCGTAGTAGTTGATCTGGTCTGCCATCGTTTCCTTATTCTAACCCAAGGTAGCGTTCGTGGTCCCGCTCGCCAGCGCGAGCCCGATCTCCTGCAGGCACCACGTATCTTTTTCCGTTTCGGATGCCTCCATTAGCGACTCTTTAGCACCCCCGATCTCGCCCAGTGCCCACGCCGCATGCCCACGAACGAGCGGCGAAGGGTCCCCACGCAAGGCCCGTACTAGGGCAGGGACAGCCTTCTCTAGCTTCAGGTTCCCAGCGGCCACGCAGCAGTTGCGCAACAGGCCCGCCCGGCCAGGGCGCGTGAGAGGGGTCCCCCCAAAGCGATCCTCGAACTCCTCGTCGGTTCTTATCTCGAGGACCTCTTCTATCTCCAGGTAAGGTCCTGATCCTGACTCCCCGGAGAACTCCGGCCAGCGGCTCCTCGACGCCTTCGTCTTGTTGTAGGGACAGACCTCCTGGCATACGTCGCAGCCGAAGGCCCAGTCCCCCACTTTCGGACGCAGCCGGCGAGGGATCTCACCCCGGTTCTCGATAGTCAGGTAAGAGATACAGAGCCTGGCGTCCACGACGCCGGGAGCCTTTATGGCGCCGGTAGGGCACCTGTCCATGCAGCGCGTACAGCGTCCGCAGGTCCCCTCGCCGGGCGGATCGGGATCGAGGTCGAGGTCCACTATAAGATCCGCTATAAAGAAGTATGACCCGATCTCATTGTTTATGAGGCAGGAGTTCCGTCCGAAAAAACCTAGCCCGGCGTGCTGGGCCGCGGAGCGCTCCAGGAGCGGCACGGCGTCCGTGAAACCGCGGGCTCTTATCCTGACCCCAAGCTCTTCCTCGAGCTCCTCCCTCAGCCGGAACAGCCTCCCCTTTATGATCTCGTGATAATCGAGACCCCACGCGTACCGCGCCACCCTGCCCCCGCCTTCGTTTTCGGAATGCTCACCAGGATAGTAAGAGACCCCGAGGGAGACCACGCTCCTTGCACTCTTCTGGAGCTTCTTCGGATCCGCCAGTAACTCCACGGGCCTGTGCATGTAGCCCATGTCGGCGGCCATTCCCGCCTCCTGCCACTTCCGCAAACGCTCGCCGCCCTCACGCAGAGGCTCGGCGCGCGTTACGCCGACGAGATCGAAGCCGGCCTCTCGCGCCCGCTCCTCGAGAACGCGCCGCATCTCTGCCTGATCCTGTACTGATCGCATGCTGCCGCCGATTGTACCCGGCGGCGTGCAAAGACGGCGCCTCGTGAAAGCTCTTGCTGACGTTCCGGCCGTTGGAGGTTATGTTCTAGGGCATGATGAGGAATACCAGCAAGCAATGCCTCACCGGCGGTGCGGCGGGCGGACCATGATCCTTCTGCGTTTGTTGGGCATAGGGGCCGTCTATGGCGTTGGCTTCATGTTCGTCAAATCGCTGTTCCCCGAGCCTTTCGTGCTCCTGATCCTGCAGGGCGGACATAGCAGCGAGGGCGACTTGACCACGCTGGCCCTCGTCTACATGGGCGTCGGATTGCTCGCGGGGCTCATCGCAGGCCCCTTGTTCGGCGGCGCCTTGCTTCTGCGGCGTGGCCGTTCGGAAGGTTCGGGTCCCCGCTTGGTTCTCAGCCTAGCGCTTG
>DASSCV010000073.1:0-7740 GCA_035697505.1 Rubrobacter sp. | reverse complement strand
CATAGGGGAGCGCTACCCCGACGACGCCATCCTCTCCGAGGAGCGGGGCGGATCGGTCTCGGAAAGCGGGCGCACGTGGCTACTCGATCCCGTTGACGGCACCGCGAACTACATGAAGGCGAACCCCATGTTCTGCGCCTGCGTCTCCGTCATCGAGGACGGCTCCGTTACCCACGCCGCCGTCGCCGCGCCCCGCCTCGGGGACCTTTACCACGCGAGATCCGGTGGCGGCGCCTACAGGGAGAGTGGAGGTAGAGAGACGCCCCTGCGCGTAAGCGATACGGAGAGGCTGGAGTACGCCGTCGCCGGCGCGGACCTCTCCGTGCACGGCGGTAAGCCTCAAGACCCGGGGGTAGAGAGAGTGCTGTTCGGAGCCTGGCAACTAAGAGCGCTTGGCAGCGCAGGGATCAGGGGCGCATGGCTGGCAGCCGGGTACCTCGACGTCTCCGTCGGCACCCGTAACACGGCCTGGGACTACGCACCCACGGTCCTCCTCGTCTCCGAGGCCGGGGGATACACCACAGACCTCTCGGGCGAGCCATGGAGCCTCTCCTCCGATGGCCTTATCGCCACCAACGCCGCCCTGCTCGACGAAGTCCTGGAGACACTGCACAGCGCCTGAGTCACGAATTACTCCGTGCTCCGAAGGCCCGATCCTCTTGCGCAGAAGGCGCGTACTGTGGTAAACGACGCGAGACGCCCGGGAAGCTCCAAGGAGAAATCCGGTATCGGCCGCTGGTCAGGTTGACGCCTGACGGCCCCTTCGTCCCGCGATGAGTGCAAGCGACAGGGCTGCGAAAAGCATAGGGACCACGATGCCGAAGGCGATGCCTATGCCTACCCTGTCGGCCAGGGCTCCCAGGACAAAGGGAGCGACGAGAATCGCGCCGCCTCCTCCGATGGCGAGCCTGGCCGCGGCCGCATCGGTGTTGCCTGGAGCCGCCGCGATGGCCGCCGAGACGCCGAGCGGGTAGACGCCGCCGATGCCGAGCCCCGTCAAGAAGAGGCCGGCCAGGGACAGGAGAGTCCCCGGAGAGAGCCAGAACAGCGGGAACCCGAGGAGCGCCACGAAGAGGGACACGGCGAGGAGGACCGCCGGGGGCAGCGTACGCGCCAGGCGGCTGCTCGCGATCCGGCCAACGAGCATCGCGGCGAAGAAGACGGTCAGGGAGGTTGCCGCGGCCGGGCGGGTGAGGCCGGTTCCGTCCGCGAGGAAATCCGCCCCCCAGTATCCGACGCACCACTCCGAGGCGACGCCAAGCGCCACGAGTGTCCAGAACGCCCAGTAGAGCGGGGGCAGGGTCGGGCCATCGGCCGGCGCATCATCCTCCGCCGCGTTCGGCGGAAGATCCACGGTCCGGGAGAAGAAACGGGCGGCGAGCATCACGAGGGCCACCACGGGCAAGACCAACGCCGCGCGCCAGCCGAGCCCCGATGCCGCGGACGCGCCGACCAGGAGCGGGGCGACGATCGCGCAAGCGCTCGCCGTGACGTTGGACTCGGTGAGGGCTACGGCGCTGTACTCCCCGTGCCTGTCGGAGAGAACCGCCTGGGAGGTTACGAGCAGCAGGGCGCCGCAAATGCCCATGGCGAAGGTCGCAGGGACGGTGCCCCAGGCGCTCGGGCTCGAGATCAAAAGTAGGGCGCCGGCGGCCACGCCGAATGCCCCGCCCCAGAGCGCTGCGCGTCTTCCCCAGCGGCCCACGAACCTGTCTCCGAAGAAGCCGAGCAAGACAGCGCCGAGGGCGAAGGCGCTGAAGTGGAGGCTCGCCGCGGCGTAGCCGAGGTCCAGCTCCCTCCTGAGGAAGGGCATGATCGGCCCCAATACCGTCTCCATAAACGCGAAGAAGCCGACCAGGCCATAAGTCATCCAGGTGGCAGAGTCCCTTGCGAAGCCGGCCTGCTTCACGAACTATTCCGGATCTCTACACTCACGCCGCTCTTACGGCCTGGCGAAGACTCGAGACTTGCTGTCCCCATGTACGTTCTAGCCCCCGTCTGGTTCGGGAGTCGCCGATTCTGGAGAAGCGCTGGCCGGGACCTGTTGCGAAGTCGGCTCTTGAACCGAGTCCGGCGCGGAGGGTGGCTGCTCCTCGATGGAACGCGACTCTTCGGGTTTGGTAACAGTATTCTCTGGACCCGGATCTTCTTTCTTCGTGACTGTGCTCTTCTCTTCCTTGGGCTTCTCCGGCTCTGGCGGGGGTTCGGGCTTGACGTAGGTACGTCCGTCGGTCTTCACCTCCATGTGCAATTCGGGGTTCGGGGCGTCGAACTGTCGGATCGGGTACCTCTGGACGGCGCTCTGCATGTAGAGGGACCAGATGTCCAGCGGGTAGTTCTCTCCGTTGACCTCAGGGAGGCCGTTTATGTTTACCATGGAGCGCCGCTCGTTCGGGTAGCCTACCCAGACGCTCGTTGAGAGTTGTGGTATGAAGCCGATAAACCAGGCGTCTACGAACTCGTTAGATGTGCCTGTCTTGCCCGCGGAGGGGCGGCCTATCTCGGCTTCGAGGTCATGGTAGTAGCTGGCCGTTCCGCGTTCGGTTACCCTGCGCAGCGCCTCCGTAACGACAGCCGCCTCGTCCCTGCTTAGGACCTCCTCGCCGAAGGGGTGGTGTTCCTCCAGGAGCGTGTCCTTACCTTTATCGTCCTTCGTAAGCTTCTGGACCAGATAAGGTTCCATGTGCGTACCAGAGTTGGCGAAGGTCGAGTAGGCAGAGGCCATCTCCAGAGGCGTAACCCCGACCCTGAGGCCGCCGATCGCGGTCGAAGGATAGGCGTCGATCTCGGTGTCTATGCCCAGCTCGTTAGCCATCTCCACCACCTTCTGGAGGCCGAGATCCAGGGCCAGCTGGACGAAGACAGTGTTGTCCGAATCGGCGAGCGCCTTCTCCAGTGTGATCGGGCCGCGGTGAATGAAGTCGTAGTTGTCCACCTCGTAAGGCCTGGCATTCTGGCCCATGTCTATGGTCAGGTGCTTGGAGACATACATGGTCTCGGGTGAGATACCCTCGTGTACGGCCTCAGAGTAGACGAAGGGCTTGAACGAGCTTCCTGCCTGCCGATGCGCCTGGGTCGCGAGGTTGAACTTCACCTGGTCGAAGTCAGAGCCGCCGACCATAGCCCTTACAGCGCCGGTTTCAGGTTCGATGGAGACCAGGGAGGCGGAAGGATCGCCGGCTTCAGGGTTGACGATGGAGTCGACCGCATCGTTCGCCATCGCCTGGAGATCCGGGTCCAGAGTGGTGTAGATCTTGAGCCCACCCTCGTAGACCATATCGTCGCCATACTCCTTGGCTATCTCCTTTCTGACGGCGTTGAGGAAGTACTCGTTGTCGTTCTGGTACTGGACTCTGCCGCGGCTCACATCGAGCTTCGATGCCACAGCCCTGTCGTGCTCTTTCTTGGAGATGTGGCCATACTCGAGCATCCTGTCCAGCACGACATTGCGCCTCGCTTTCGCGCTCTCGGGATCGACGAAAGGATCGTAGATGCCGGGCAGATTGATGATCCCGGCCAGAAGCGCCGACTCTGAGAGCGTGAGCTCTGAGGCTTGTTTGTTGAAGTATGTCTTGGCCGCGGCCTCCGCGCCGTAGGCGTTGGATCCGAAGTACACGGTGTTGAGGTACTGTTCGAGGATCTCATCTTTGGAGTGCTCTTTCTCGTATTGCCAGGCGAGCGAGCCCTCGACTAACTTACGTTCGAAGCTGGCGACCTGGCGCTCCTGCTGTGCTATGTAGGTGTTCTTTATGAGCTGCTGGGTCAGGGTGGAGCCGCCCTCCTGGATGGAGAGGCTCTTGACGTTCTCCACCGCCGCCCGCCCGATGGCCTCGAAATCCAACCCCCTGTGCTCGTAGTAACGATGGTCTTCGATGGAGATGATAGCCTGCCTGAGGGTCGGGTCGACCTCATCCAGGGGGATCACAAAACGGTTCTGGACGCCGTAGAGCTGGTCGACGATATTGCCGTTCGTGTCGTAGATGAGGGAGGTCTGGGCGAGCTCGGTGGAGTGGTAGTCATCGAGGTCGGGCATGTTGGCGGCGAGCGCCTGGTAGGTGCTCACGGCGCTTGCGACTATGCCGACTACCCCGAGTATGGTCACAAAGCAGAGCAGCAGGAGAGCGGTCCTAAGCCTCTGCAAGAGCTGGCTCTTCTTTCGCGCCCGCCTGCGCCTGCGGCCGATTCTTACCGGGTTACCGTTCTGCATGAAGGGGCTATTATACAGAATGGGCATTCCGATCCCGGAAGGAGAAACGCCATCACAGACACGAGCCTCCCCCGTGTAGTATTCCCGGCCCTCGCCACGAACGACTGCGCTTACCTGAACTCCGGCGGCAGCGGACCTCCCCCCGACTATGTTTTACGGGCTATGCGGGAGGCGGACGATCTCTGCTCAGGCCCCGCCTACCTGGAAGGCGTCGGCCTCTACGCCCACCAGGCAGAGACGAACTCGCGCGCCCGAGAGGCCGCTGCCCGTCTCGTAGGGACCGAGGACGTGGCCCTCACCCAGAACACCACCCACGGCATGAACCTCGGCGTCGCCTCGATAGACTGGCGCGAAGGAGACGAGGTCGTCTCGGTCACGACCGAGCATCCCGGCTGCCTGGTGCCGCTCCACAACCTGCGGGCCCGCTTCGGAGCGAAGATAGACCTGGTCTCGCCTCCCGTGACGCCGGAGAAGATCGAAGCCTTCTTGACGCCGCGGACGCGGCTCGTCGCCCTATCGCACGTGGACTGGACGAACGGAGAGGTCCTGCCGCTGCGGGAGATCTGCGCCCTGGCCCGCGAGAGGGAAGTTCTTACTCTGGTGGACGGTGCCCAGGCGGTCGGGAACGTTCCGGTCGACGTACCGGCTATGGGCGCCGACATGTACGCTTTCACAGGCCACAAGTGGGTGCTAGGCCCCGAAGGGATGGGGGCCTTCTACGTCAGGCCAGGACTGCCGGTCTACAGCCCGAACGTAGGATTCCTGTCGCTGCTGGCCCCCGAGGACTTCGACATCGATGGTGGCTACAAGCTGAGATCCGACGCCCGCCGCTTCGAGGCCTCGACCATGAGCCCCACCCTCGCAGGCGGTCTCGCCGCCGCAGCAGATGCCGTCTACGAGCGCGGTATTGCCGGATTCGAAGAGATCCAGCATCGTGCCGATGTCTTGATGGACCTCCTCTCAGAGCTACCGCGAGTTACCATACGTTCACCGAGACCAGCCCAATCGGGGCTGGTCAGCTTCGAGGTCGAGGGCATGGCGGCCGAAGACGCTGTCGAGCGTCTGCTAGAGCAGGGCTTTATCCTTCGCTACCTGCCGGATCCAAACCCCTACGTCAGGGCAAGCACACACCTGTTCAATACGGAGGATGAATTGGAGGCTCTGGCGGAAGCCATGCGCGAAATGTAGGGATCGTTCGCGAACGACCCTCACAGCGTCAATAAGACATCGACAGCTGATTGGATGTCGGGGACGAGGTGGTCGGGTTCTGCGGCGCGTAACGCATCCTCGGAGAAGGCGCCCCAGCTGACGGCGACGCTCGTGAGGCCCGCGGCCTTCGCCGCTTCCACGTCGAAGGGGGAGTCGCCTACGTAAGCGGCCCTTTCTTTCGGGACACCGCCGAGCAGTTCCAGTCCCTTGAACAATGGCTCCGGGTGGGGCTTGTGCTCCGTGGTGTCCTCTAGCGTGACGAAGCGGTCCACGACGTTGCGGAGACCGGGAAAGTTCTTCAGGGCCATCTCCACCGAGAGGCGGCGTTTGGAGGTTACTACTGCAACCTTGATCCCGGCCGATCCGAGTCGGGCGAGTGACTCCTCGACACCAGGGAACTCCCCGATCAGGGCGTCGTGGTGTTGTTCGTGGTGGCTGCGGTAGGCCTCTAGTAGCAGGTCGGCGTTTTCTGTGTCTATCAGCTCCATCTGGCGCGGGAGGGGCTGGCCAACGTTTGCGAGCAGCGTCTCGCGGGGGATATCTTCGCGGCCGAGGACCGAGCTCGTGGCGTGGCGCATGGACTGGTGGATCATCTCCGTCGTGTCGACGAGCGTGCCGTCGAAGTCGAAGAGGACCGCGGAGAGCAACGTCTAATCGAGCCCGTTCCTGAGCAGGCCGTCCACGTCCCAGGCGCCCAGCTCCTCGAGGCCCGGTGTATCCGTTAGCTCCAGGTGGACGGGGGTGATGCTGATCTCATTGTTTTCGATGGCAGCGAAGTCTGTACCCTCCTCCTCGTGGTGGCCAGGAGGGTTGTTGTAGATGTCGTAGCCCACCCTCCCCTCCTCGTCCCTTACCTCGACGAGTTCGTCCTTGTAGAACCGGCGCCCCAGCCTGGTGACCCGCGCACCCCGGAGCCTCTCGCGGGGCAGATTGGGCGCGTTGACGTTGAGGATTCGTCCCGACGGAAGGCCCTTGAGGGCTACCTTCACCAGGCGTGCCGTGAAATCCGCGGCGGCGTCGAAGTGGAGCCTATCGTCGAGTGGCATGGACTCCTGGACCGTCTCATGCCAGGGGCGGTTTATGCTGAGTGAGACGGCGATGCCTGGGACCCCGATCACTATCCCCTCCATCGCACCGGCGACTGTGCCCGAATAGGTGATGTCGTCGCCTAGGTTCTCCCCGTGGTTTATCCCCGAGACGACGATGTCTGGCGCGAAGTCCATGAGCCCGAGGGCGACGAGCCGCACGCAATCGACCGGCGTCCCCGTGCAGGCGTATCCTGTCACCCCGTCAGCCATCTCGCGCTCCTCAACGTGGAGCGAACGCCCGAAGGAGATGCTCCTACCTACCCCCGAACGGTTCTGGTCCGGGGCCACGGTAATGACGTCCCCCACCTTCTCCAGCGCCCGCCTGGCCGCCAGAAGTCCTGGAGCCTCGATGCCGTCATCGTTGGTCAATACTATGCGCATAGTTCCAAACTCTCCGTAAGTCCGGAGGTTATTATCGTCCAAAAGGGTCCTGATTCTATCATCCTGGCCTGATGTCCCCAGCAGCCGGCCAAGGGAACCGGCGGTATCCGGTATAGAAATGGGCTATCCGCGACATTAAGAAAAAAGAATGGACAAAGGCGCACATATACGGTAGCTTACCGTGGCTGTGATGGAGAGACCTACGCAAGGAGTGTGATGTTGTGAACGCCGTAGAGTGGTTTAAGCATCGCTCCTATGACTGCAGGCAGTTCTCTGACCTGGAGGCTCTGAGCTCCCGCAAGCGCGACCTCGGCCTTACGGTCAGCGTGGTCCTGCCCTGTCGCAACGTGGCCGACACCGTAGGCGGGATCGTCGACGAGATCCACGCCGTCAACCGTCTGACGCGCGATCATCCGCTGGTGGACCAGATCCTCGCCGTCGACGCTGACTCACCTGACGGTACCGCAGAGGTGGCCGCCTCCAGGGGCGCTGAGGTCTACTCTGAGAACGAGCTCATGAGCAACCACGGCGGTACGCACGGCAAGGGCGACGCCATGTGGCGCGCACTCTCCGTCGCGCGCGGCGACCTAGTCATGTACATCGACGCTGACACCAAAGACTTCAGGCCTCAGCTCGTCTATGGTGTTCTAGGACCGATCCTGGAGGTGCCCGAAATCCGCTTTGTCAAGGCCGCCTACAGACGTCCTTTCAAGAGCTACGAGACCGTAGAGCAGGACGGCGGAGGGAGGGTTACGGAGCTCTCGGCCAAACCTCTGTTCAACCTCTTCTACCCCGAGCTCACAGGCTTCGTGCAACCCCTCGCAGGGGAGTTCGTCGCCGACAGGGAGCTCTTCT
>DASSCV010000072.1:0-3247 GCA_035697505.1 Rubrobacter sp. | reverse complement strand
GTCAACCTGGCGATCGGCAACTGCCGCTACGCCGGCAGCGGCTGGCTCGCGGCCCCTAGGGCCAACCCCGAAGACGGGCTCCTGGACCTCGTGGTCATAGAAGACGTCGGGGTGCAGGAGGTGCTCAAGCTCGCTCCTACTGTTTTGGCCGACTCGGACTATTTGGACAAAGAAGGGGTCTTCTTCGCCCGGGCCAAGGAGATCCGGGTCGAGACCACTCCGGGCAGCCTGGAGTTCACCGTCGACGGAGAGATCATAGGGGACGAGCCTGCCGCGTTCGCGGTGATCCCGCAAGCCCTGAAGGTCATAGTCGGTCCCGGCTACATCCCGGAACCTTAGGAAAGTAGGTCGCGTGCGCGGTCGATACCCTACTCATCGGGATGGCGGACCGGGACCCGCGCTATCTTGGCCATCCTATTGATCGGAGACTTCGGCGTCTTCACTGTGGGCCGCCTCGCGCGCCTGCCGACTCACCCGCTTGGTCCCCACCCTGATCCAGAGCGCAGCGGCGCCCAGGCCCAGGGCAAGCACACCGACTGCGAAGAGCGCCATCCCCACGAAGCTTCCCGACGTTCCCACTACCAGCCCCGCCAGGTACAACGCGAGGCCGAAAGCCATGATGAGAAAGCCAACGCGCTTCTCCGAGAGTAGCCGCGCGTGAGTAGCGATAGCATCCTTCGCGCCGAGTGCGCGCTCATCTCCGCTGATCTCCTCGCGTAACTCGAGGGTAGACTCCACATTGTGAGCGTGGGAGAGCACCGTTGCCCCTACTAGGTCCAGGGCCACACCGCTGACGAGGAGCGCTTCGGTAACAAAGCTCATGGGCACGCCCTTCCGTTCGGGTTACAAATGCTAACTGTAACAAATAACCGTAGAAGTCCCGCCGGTAGGGTGTCCCTGTCAGCGGTGTACGCTCGGGCCGACTCGCTCCATCGCGGTGGGCGTAGTGCCAGGGAATCGGAGGTAGATTTTTTCTCCAACCAGTAGGCGTCGAAAGCCAGGGCATCGCCCAGATGGGACATTTATATTAGAAGTCGTCTGGTAAACGCCACGATGAATTCGCTTCGTGTTCTTCCGAAGGGAGGGAGATGGACCTTGCCGACGAACAATGGACAATGGGGTTCGTGCTCTCGGGCTGTATGGTTATCCTACTCAGGCATTTATGCGATGGCCTGTAGCAAAGTCGCCTCAGACTACCTACCGAGATTATCTTGAATAATGGTGGATGGCCTCAGACGGGTCCGCGGCAAAACGCTAAGATGAGCTAATACAACGTGTAGCACAAAAGCCTCTCGGTGGAAGGGAAGGAGCGATTTATGACTGACTCCAGAGGAAGCGGCGGAGAAACGGGCTCCCTGAACTCGGGTTCGGCTGCCTTCGCGCCGTTCGAGGCGTGGTCGGAGTGGCTCAGGTATAACATGGGTGCCAAGTCGGCGACCCAGGGCTCCGCCGGTGAGGAGGCGGGGACGGAAGGGGCTACAGCCAGCGACCCGTTGATGGCGGCCATGCAAAAACTGTCGGATGCCAACCCCATGAGCAACATCATTCCGCTCGACTGGATGGAGATATCCAAGGCGCTGCAGACCCTATGGAAGCGCCAGATGTCCGATCCGCAGCGGGCGATGCAGGTGGCCACGGACTACAACCGTCGCCTCTTTGAAACGAATATGAAGGTGTGGAGCAATGCCGCGTCCCGCTTCTGGGGCCTGCCCCGGGAAGAGGAAGAGGAGAAGGGCAAGCCCGACAAGCGCTTCTCCGAAGCGGAGTGGAACGAGAATCCTTACTACGAGACTCTCAAAGAGACGTACCTGCTGGCTTCGGAGTACCTTCTCAAGGAGGCCGAAGAGACCGACGATGGGCAGGGGGAAACCGAGGAACAGCAGTCCCTCAAGTTCCACCTCAAGCAGTTTGTGGACGCAATGGCTCCGGCCAACTTCCTCCTCACCAACCCCGCGGCCCTCAAGCGCATCATGGAGACGGGGGGGATGAGCCTCGTTGACGGCGCCCGCAACCTCACCTCGGACCTGGAAGAGGGGCGTCTGAGCATGGTCGACGCCAACGCCTTCGAGGTGGGCGAGAACCTCGCGACGACGCCCGGCAAGGTCGTCTACCGCAATGAGCTTATCGAGCTCATCCAGTACGAGCCGCGGACCGAGCGGGTACACGAGGTGCCGCTACTCTTCCTCCCGCCCTGGATCAACAAGTACTACATCCTCGATTTGAGCGAGAAGAACAGCTTCGTCAAGTACCTCGTGGAGCAGGGCTTCACGGTGTTTATGACTAGCTGGAAGAACCCTGACTCCTCGATGGAGGAGACCAAGTTCGAGGACTATATGACCATGGGTCCCTTGAAGGCTGTTGACGTAATACGCGAGATCACGGGCAGCGAGAAGGTCAACCCCGTTGGCTACTGCATCGGCGGCACACTCCTGGTGATGACGCTGGCCTGGCTCGCGGCCGGTGACGACGAGAAAGAGAAGCAGAAGTTCGGCGATCCCACCTTCATGGTTTCGCTCCAGGACTACTCCGAGGTAGGGGAAACCGAGGTCTTTATGGACGAGCCTCAGTTTGAGGCAATGGAGATGCAGATGTTGGAGCGGGGCTACCTCGATGACCGCAAGATGGCCAACATGTTCAATCTCTTGCGCTCGAGCGATCTGATCTGGGCGAACGTGATCAACAACTACCTCCTCGGCCAGAAGCCTCCCGCTCTCGACATGCTTTATTGGAACAGCGACGGCGCGCGTATGGCCCGCGACGCCCACAGCTTCTACATAAGGAACACCTACCTGGAGAACAACCTCATAAAGCCGGGCAAGGTGGAGCTCATGGGCCGTCCCGTAGACCTCGGGCGCATAACGGGCGACGTCTACGCCGTGGGCGCGGAGAAGGACCACATCGTGCCCTGGAAGTCGGCGTGGAAGATCAGCAAGCTCGCCAACACCAACAGCACCCACTTTACCCTCGCCGCCAGCGGACACATAGCCGGCATGATTGCCCCACCGGAGAAGGACAGAGGCTACTGGACCGGCGAAGGCCAATACGAGACCGCCGATGAGTGGCGCGAGCACGCCGAGGAACACGAGGGCAGCTGGTGGGAGGACTGGAGAGGGTGGCTCGAGCAGCGCTCCGGGGAGCAGACCGATGCGCCCCAGGTAGGAAGCGACCGGTACCCGCCCATAGAGGACGCTCCTGGCACCTACGTCAGGGAGATGCATGAAGATGAAGAGGAGAGGGAGGGTGCGCA
>DASSCV010000071.1:0-5198 GCA_035697505.1 Rubrobacter sp. | reverse complement strand
GCCGCCATCAGATGGCTCTTCGTCATCCCTGCGGCACCGATACTAGCGGTTGTGGTCATCGCGCTTTGCGTGATGGTTATCTACGCCCTCGCCACACACCCAGACTACTCACAGAGCGCCTGACTGCCTTGCGGCACAGGGCGTTGACCACCATCTCGTGAGGACCAACCGAAGCGGGCGAGTCCCGCCCGCTTCGGCACTACCAGACGCCCCTCCATCCGGCCGGCGCGAAAGGAGTAGGAAATGCCCGAAGCAGCAATACACGCGCAAGCCAACGTGGGCAGGGCAAGAGCGGCGGCAACCAACAACGGCGCTGGTTACTCGGTCTACGATCCTGTGGGTCAGAAGATCGGCATTGCCTAGAGTGTGTTCGCGAACTCCGATGGCGAGCAGGTGTACATCAGGGTACGTATAGGCCCCTTCGGGATGAAGACGGTGCTGATCCCGGTCCAGTTCGTCGAGACAGACGAGGTGAGAAAAACCCTCGTCATGAAGTAGGACACTCTTGCATCCCACTCAAGCTCGAAGGAACGCTATCTTGAGGGGTTGCCTGGGGGGAAGGTCTCCTCCCAGGCCAACCATCGACGTATACCCAAACAGGAAGGAGAGGTGCGGATGGCAACACTATCGGTACTGAAGTTCAACGATCCTTACGGAGCAGAGAGGGTCATGATCGCCCTACAGGGCATGCAGGAGCGCCAGCTGATCACCCTGGAGGACGCCGCTGTTGTCAGTTGGCCCCAGGGCAACAGGAAGCCCACCACCCGCCAGCTACATAGCACTGCAGGTGCAGGCGCAGGCTGGGGCGCGTTCTGGGGCTTTTTGTTCGGGCTGATCTTCTTCGTGCCCTTCCTCGGGGCGGCGATCGGCGCTGGTATGGGCGGAATGACTGGTGCTCTAGCAGATGTAGGGATCGACGACGACTTCATCAAGCAGGTTCGCGAGAAGGTCACCGAGGGAACGTCTGCCTTGTTTGCTCTGACCAGCGGGGCGACGGCGGTAGACAAGGTCATAGACGAGCTAAAGCACTACGACTTCGAGATCATCTCGACCAACCTGCCCGAGGAGCAGGAGCAGAAACTGCGTGAGGCCTTCGCACACGAGGGATAGTGAGACATGGTTGTGGAGCGGTCAACCCGCTGATCGCTCCAGGACGGATAGGTAGAGATTGTCGCAAACGGACGTGGCCATTCCTGCCGGGCGCTTCCTGGTTATAGGATTCGAGCCCGAGCGGCGGGAGCGCGCTTTGGCAGAGGTACCAAGCACTACTACAGACATGTTTTCCGGCGTCATCAGCCACACTGCCGAGCAACCCAGTCCGGCATGGCCCAAGTTGCGCAGAGTCGAATCTCCATGAGCGGCTTTTTGCCTTATGGCTCGAGAGTGCTCCGCGCCAGCGGAGAATACTGTGGTTGATCTCGCCGTGCTGGCTACCATCGTATTCGCCTTTGGCCTCCTTTCGCGCCGGCTGGAGGGCACCGTCCTCACAGCGCCGATAGTGTTCGTTGTAGCGGGCTTCGTGCTCGGTCCCGCGGGGCTTGGTCTCGTTGCGTTTGAACTCGACGACCACACCGTGCTCTTGGTAAGCGAGATCGCCCTCGCGATCGTGCTGTTCACCGACGCCGCGGGGATCAACCTCTCCGTCCTGCGGCGAAATGAAAGACTACCCTTGCGCCTCCTCGGCGTCGGGATGCCGCTCACCATCGCATTGGGGACCGCGCTCGCGGCGTTGCTGCTTACGGACCTCACCTTCTGGCAGGCGGCCATCGTTGGCACCGTCCTCGCCCCAACCGATGCCGCGCTTGGCCAGGCGGTGGTGGGCAACCCGCGCGTCCCGGTGAGAGTACGCCAGGCCTTGAACGTCGAGGCCGGGCTCAACGACGGCCTCTCTGTACCCTTTCTGGCGCTCTTCTTGACCCTGGCAGAGGCCGACGAGGAGCACCTGTCCGCTTACATCTGGATACGCTTTGCTCTGGAGCAGGTAGGATTCGGGATTCTCGTGGGTGTCGGCGTCGGGCTTGTGGGAGGCTGGCTCGTGAGTTGGGCCTCGCAGCGAGGATGGATGACCGATACGTTCCAGCGTCTCGCCCTTCTGACGCTTGCGATCATCGCCTGGGTGCTTGCCGACCAGATCGGGGGCAACGGCTTCATCGCTGCCTTCGTCGGTGGCCTGGTGGTCGGGCCGACCGTGGAGCGGGTCGGGGAGCGAGTGATCCGGTTTACCGAAGCGGAGGGGCAACTCCTCAACCTGAGCGTGTTCTTCATGTTTGGTGTCTTCGTGCTTGGGGCGATCCAACCCTTGAGCTGGGAGGTTGCCCTCTATGCCCTACTAAGCCTCACCCTGATCCGTATGTTGCCTGTAGCGCTTTCTCTGTACGGAACGCATCTGCGCGGCATCTCGGTTCTATTCGCAGGCTGGTTCGGCCCGCGAGGGCTGGCCTCGATAGTGTTGGGCCTGATCGTGGTGGAGGAGGCTCCGCTGCTCCCCGGGCGGGACGAGATCGAGGCGGTGGTAGCGCTGACAGTGCTGCTCAGCGTGCTGCTTCACGGGATCACCGCTGCCCCGCTCTCGGCTGCGTACGCCCGCCGTGTTCGGGGGATGGTAGCGGGCGCGCCAGAGAAGCAAGGAACGGTCGAGGCGCCGACCCGCGCGGGCTCTGTGCCACCCGGTATTCAGAGAGGTGGGTGAGACCCGGCGAGATATCTGGATGGAAGTAGTCCGGTACTTGAGGACCTCGATCGTCAATCGACTAGGCGCGGCTGAAGCGTCGCAGCCCAAAGAACAGAAGGAGATACAGACGTGAAGGACGGAAAGGCATCAAATAGGGGCACGGGGGCAGAACCCCAGCCGAGACGCGAAACGACACCTACGGCACCGAATGCTTCCATGCCAAGCAAGGATGGTGGGTGGGCAGGCGCCTCCACTTCGCAGGTGATTCGCACCGTCGCCGTCGCCTTGCTAACCACGGCCGTGGTGCTTGGCGCGTTCTTCTTGCTCTGGCAGGTCAGGACCTTCATCGGCTGGTTCGTGATCGCCCTCTTTTTGGCGGCGGTGCTCAACCCGGCCGTAAACTGGCTCCAGCGCCGACACAGGCTCATGAAGCGCCCCCTCGCTATAGGGCTCACCTACCTGGGAGTATTTGTGGCGCTGCTGTTGGTGGTTGGAATCTTCGTGCCCGTGTTGGTCGACCAGATAAATGGGTTCATCAAATTCGTCACCACCGCGGCCAACGCCCCCGAGGGGCCCACTAAATACATCGAGGGGCTCGCCAAGCAAAACGGGCTTGGTGGGCTCTTCCAGAGGTTCAGCGACCAACTCCACGAACTAAGGAAGCA
Organism: Rubrobacter sp.; assembly: GCA_035697505.1. Classification (GTDB taxonomy): domain Bacteria; phylum Actinomycetota; class Rubrobacteria; order Rubrobacterales; family Rubrobacteraceae; genus Rubrobacter_D. The sequence continues at coordinate 1,862 of DASSCV010000071.1, read as the reverse complement.
GCTGGGAGGAGTGCTCCAGAACCTCTTGTCCGCCAGCGGGCAGATAGCACTTAGCGTCGCCGGGATGATCGCCGCGCTGGCTACCGTGCTGACGCTCACCTTCTTCCTGCTCCTCGGCAGCGAGCGGTATGTGAACGCCGGGGTAGGACTCTTCCCCGAAAGACACCAGCCTCTCGTGCGACGCCTCTTCTCCCGGTCGGCGGGGGCCATCAGCGGCTACATCACGGGCAATCTCGCCATCAGCGTGATCTGCGGTATCACCACCTTCGTCGTGCTGCTGCTACTCGGCATGCCCTACGCTGCCCCGCTGGCGCTCCTGGTCGCTGTGCTGGATCTCATACCGCTGGTCGGCGCGACGCTGGGCGGAGCTTTGCTGGTGATCGTGGGGTTGTTCGTCGAGCCCTGGAAGGCTGTTGTGCTACTCGTCTACATCGTGGTCTACCAGCAGGCCGAAGGCAGCTTACTGCAGCCGATCGTCTACAGCAGAGCCGTCCAGCTCAACGGGCTGGTGATACTGATAGCGCTGCTGGTGGGCGGGCAGCTGCTCGGTATCCCCGGTGCGTTGCTTGCCATCCCGGTGGCCGAGATCATTCGCATCCTCATCACGGAGCTAGTAGCTTACCGGCGCACGCCAAAAGAGGCGAGAGAGCCCGCCGTTGCCTCCACGTCGCCAACTGCTCCATCTGAGTGAGATAGCAGTGGTAGCCGGTTAGGGAAAGGAGGTTGGAGAGCGACGGAAGATTGCGAACCAAGGCGGGAAGACAGCTGCGTCAGGAGTAGGAGGGACCACTCAAGATAAATTGGAAAGTCAGTGCACCGAGTTTGGCAACTGAGCCAGGCGCAATCCGAAAGGCTTAAACGCTTGGTGTGAGTTTTGAGATCACCATCCCAACAAGTCGGCAAAGGCCAGGCGAGGACGACCGAGTTGCTCGTTGAGCCAGATGCAGAAGTTATGCAACGCCACTCTCGCCGCCAGGCGGGCTCGCAAACCTTCCAGCTCATGGGGCCGCTCCCGCCACAGACCGAAGGTGTTGAAGAGCTTGTCGTAGACACTCTCGATGATCTGGCGGATGGAAGCTACCCATTTCCTCAAGTGCATGGGCCAACTGCGCTTTAGGCTGTTGCGCTTGGGCGGGTGGATGATGCGCACCCCGTAGAGATGGAGCCAGCGCCTATGGTTATCTTCGCCCTCAAAGCCCTTGTCAGCCACGTAGGCTCCCGAGAAAGCCGATCCTACGCTCAGCATTCGAGGATTCGGTCGATGCCGTACGGCGAAGAAGCTCTCAGCTACCTGCTGGTCGGCGACCGAAGCGGCACAGAAGCCAAAACCTGTGACGACGCCCGTGGGATCTGTGGCCACGAGCAAACGGAAACCCTCGTACCATCCCAGGCTATTGCTCCATCCAATGTCTGCACGACCAGCTAGCCATCCTTCGCCCCGGCGCTTGGCATCCCGAACGGGCATCGCCGAGCTGTCGAGAGCTTGGTATGGGCATCTGTGGGTCTCCATCATGTCCGCCAAATGCAAGGCTATCTCCTCGATGAGGCCCAGGCTGTGGCGCACCAGTCGGTTGAACTGAGAGCGGTCGGGCAAAGAAGGGAAGGCACCGATCAGACGGGCGCTTGCATAGCGGTAGAAGTCCCTCTCGCTGGTGAAGCGTGACCATCTGGCGAAGATGGCGAGGGTTATGACCTCGCTGGGACTCAGGGATGCATCTGGTCCGGGGTGCTGTTCCTTTTGCGGACGGGACTGGCAGAAGTCGTCGACCATGACGTAGAGTATGGTGAGGAAGGTGTCCACATCGACCACGAGTCGGTTCCTTTCCCTTCGGGGATTGGTATAGGCAAGCCGACTCTAATCC
>DASSCV010000070.1:0-5009 GCA_035697505.1 Rubrobacter sp. | reverse complement strand
CCGGGGGCGGCCTTCCCGCATGTCATCGCTGCTCCTGTTATTCGCCGGGCTACTCCTTGCGCTGCTCGCGGTGGCCGCGATTCTCCTCTGGAGGTCCTTGGGCGAGAGCATCTCAGGCACCAGCGTCACCATGGATTCCATAGATTCAGCCGGTCCTGAACCTCGCGTAAGGCTCGCCAACGCCGCGGGCCAGGTGCGTGTCGAGGGTGTAAAGGAATCCAGGTCCGTAGATTACGAGGCCACGCGATACGCGATGGGCGCCGACCCCGTCGCCGCCAAGCAGCGGGCCTCCGAAGTTCCCGTGGACATCTCCCGCGAGGACTCGAAGATCGTCATCGAGACGGACGGGGGGCAGGATACGGGGGCCGACTATATGCTCAGGATGCCGACAGGCGGCTCTGTCGAGATCGAGTCCGAGGTCGGAGACGTCGAGGTCTCGGGTATCTCGGGCAACGTGACGGTCGGCGCCGAAGCCGGGGATGTGTTGGTCAGGGACGTTGGTGGCGACGTCGAGGTCGAAGCCCCTAGAGGAGATGTCACCGTCGGCGACGTCAACACGGATACCGGAAGTGCGAATCTCGAGACCGGCGTGGGGGATATCTCGCTCGAGGACCTGATCCTGGGCACCCTCGAAGCCAGCGTCGAGGCCGGGGACGTTACCCTCTCCGGGCGTTTCTCCGGCGGCGGGCGGGTCTCCGTGGAGACCGGCGACATTATCGCCAGGCTTCCTCCGGAGGATACGAGGGACCTTACCCTCCAGACACGCGTCGGCAGCGTCTTGCGCGAGTCTGCGGCCGGAGGTTCGAACGGGCAAGGGTCGTAGTGTTCCGCAGGGGCGACGTGGGATACGGTGGTGAATCGCCCGAAGACTTCTGGGGCGCGCTGCGAGGAGTCTGGTTCGATCCGGTCCGCTTCTTCAGGGGCCTCGACCCGCGGGGAGGAGCGATCCGGCCTGCCATCTTCGCCTCCGTGGTCCTCTACCTGGACCTGCTCCTCGAGGCAACGCTCCAGATGCTCTGGCTCCGGGAGTTCAACTACGCCATGATCTACGCCCCCTTCCTCGGGCTCGTTGTGGCGATCGTGCTGGCACCGTTGCTCGTCGCCGGGCTGGCGATCGTCGTTCTATTCATCCTCGGAGGGGGCAAGCTCTCGCACGGAGGCTTTGGGCCTCTGTTCCGCTCTTTGGGCTACGCGAGCGGGATTGGTTTCGCGCTCTGGATCCCCTTCGCCCCCCTCCTCGCGATCCCATACGGCGCCTACGTGGCCACCGTGGCAGTAAAGGAGACCCTGAACGTCGGTTGGCCCCGGGCCGCCGCCGCGACCCTCATCCCACTCGGGGTCGTCCTCCTGACGGTACTCCTCCTGCTCGGTCCCGATGAAGCCCCAGGCTTCCTTATCAATCCGCCTGGAAGCTAGAGGGGGCGGCCCGGATTGCGGCGCAGACGCCGGGCACTTGACCCTACGAGAGCGACTCCAGCGCGAGCGCCGCGAGCAGCGCCGACCCTCGTGGCAAGATCTCCTCGTCGAAGGCGAACTGGGGCGTGTGCAACCCCGAGACATCTTCCCCAACGCCGAGCCAGATAAAGGCCCCAGGCACCTTCTCCAGGTAGTACGCGAAGTCCTCGGCTCCCATCGACGGGTTGGACAGCTCCAGAACAGAGTGCTCGCCGAAGAGCTCCTCTGCCACGCCCAGGGCACGGCAGGCCGCGCCTTCATCGTTGGCGGTGACAGGGTAAGAGAAAATGTAGTCCAGATTCGCGTCGCCGCGCATCCCCTTCGCGACGCCGCGGGCTACAGCTTCCATACGCTCCGGCATCCTCTCGCGGAGATCTGGGTTCAGGGTCCTTACAGTTCCCCCGAGGCGGGCCTTCTCAGGGATGATGTTGAAGGCCGTTCCGGCCCCGATCTCCCCCACGGTGAGGACGGCTGGCTCGACCGGGTCTACCTCCCGCGAGACGACGGTCTGCAATGCCGTAACCACCTGTGCCGCGATGACTACGGCGTCGGCGGCCAGGTGGGGCATCGCGCCGTGCCCGCCCGAGCCTATGATCTCCATCTCGAAAGCGTCGGCGGCTGCCATGATGGGACCTGCCTTCGTGGCCACCTTACCGAACGGCAACCCCGGCCACAGGTGCAGCGCGAAGATGGAGGAGACGTCGTCTGCCACCCCTTCATCTACCATGACTCTCCCACCTCCTCCGCCTTCCTCCGCTGGCTGAAACACGAACTTGACGGAGCCGTTCAATCGGTCGCGCAAGGCTTCACGCGAGAGGGCGTGGGCCGCGCCGACGAGCATGCTCGTGTGCCCATCGTGGCCACAGGCGTGCATCCTGCCTCCTATCCACGAGGAGAAAGGCAGACCCGTCTCCTCCTCTATGGGGAGGGCGTCCATGTCCGCCCGCAGCGCCACCGTTGGTCCTTCTCGTCCCCGAAGCGTGGCGACGATACCGTTCCGCGCGATGCCTGTCTCTATGTCGAGTGGCAGGCCGCCGAGGGCCGCGAGTACCTTTTCGGCGGTCTTCTTCGTATCGAACCCCAGCTCGGGCTCGCGGTGGATATCGCGGCGGAGGGCGACGATCTTCTCTCCGAAGTTCTCTTCGACCTCCGCCTGCAACCCTTCGAACCTCTGGGACAAGTCCACAAAGTCTCCTCTCATAGCGGTTTCAGGTAGAGTTCACCTTCTGAAACAGCGCTGGTCAGTTAGTCAGCATTTCAGCCAGTCAACTCTTTGTTTGCTGAAGTACTGACGCTGCCACATACCGTAAAGGAAAGGTACCATAGAGCGCGGCTCAGACCGAGGTCTCTGGCGACCATAGGGTCGGCTCGCGCGGCAGTCGTTCTGGATCGAAGCCGGCGATGAGGTCGTCCTGTGACGGTGTCTCTCCGACCCGAGCGAGGCCGAGCGAGCGGGCCATCCAGGCGCGTGCCTGTTCGGGTCCTTCGCCAAGGGCGGCACGGTCGGAGAGGGTGACGGCGCCGTGGCGTTTGGCGAGACGCCGTCCGTCCGGGCCGAGCACGAGCGGGACGTGGACGTATCGGGGCTCTGGCAAGCCGAGCAGTCGTGCCAGTAGGATCTGGCGCGGGGTCGAGTCCACAAGATCCGCACCCCTCACCACCTCGCCTATCCCCTGCGCGGCATCATCGACCACAACGGCGAGCTGGTAGGCTGGAGTGCCGTCGTTGCGGCGCACGACGAAGTCGTCCACCTCCTCCTCACAGCGTCCGAGAAGTCGGTCGAAGAAGGTTATCCTGGCTCCCTGCGAACGCACTCGCAGCGCCGGAGGGCGTCCTGAGGCCTCGCGCTCGGCGCGCTGCCCCACTGTCAGTTCACGGCAGGTGCCGGGATAACGGTCTGAAGCCGGAATGCTGTGCGGCGCGGATGCGGCGGCCCGGATCTCCGCCCGCGTACAGTAACAAGGGTAGAGCAGCCCGTCATCATCGAGCCTGGCTATGGCCTCCTCATACAGTTCCATCCGCTCCGACTGGCGCAAGACAGGTCCATCCCAGTCGAGTCCGAGAGCCCTGAGGTCGGAGAGCTGTGCCTCCTCCACGCCTGGGCGTACCCGCGAGCTGTCGAGGTCCTCCACGCGTATCAGAAACCGGGCCCCGGCCGACCGCGCGAACAGCCACGCCAGGAGAGCGGTCCGCAGGTTCCCGAAGTGGAGCAGGCCAGTGGGGCTTGGCGCGAAGCGTCCATCGAAGACGTTCTTCTCGCCATACCCTCGCTGCTTTCGGGGTTGTAGCGGCTGGTAGGAGGAGTCTATGGGATCCAGACTCGAACCGGTGATTCGTTGGGGAGAGAGGCGAGGACGACGTTCTTGACGCCGAGGCGCCAGAGCTCGCGGGTGATGACGGAGGCGTCGGACATACTGCGGCCCGGTTCGACACCGGTTATCAGGGCGGCAGTCCTGGCCCCTTGCGGGACTCTGGCTAGGGAGCCTCGTGCCACGGCCAAGGCGAAGGCTCTCGGGGTTATGCTCTGGCCCTGACCGATGCCGGTGAGGTCGGAGAAGATGGCGGGGCGGTGGACGTGTTCTTCGTCCACAGGAGTGCCAAGGGCGTGGACATTGCCGACGGCGACGACCAGGGTGGCCGCATCAGGGAATGCTGGCTCGTGATCTGCGGTCCCTTTGATCGGGCGCCGCCGCGACCCATCAGCCTCGACCAGGACCACGTCGGCAAGCCCGGCGAGGTCGCCTACCCACTCAGGGTCGACGCCGCCTACCCTGTTCTTGGAGATCATCCCCGATCCCACGACCACCGCAGGTGCCTCGGAGAAGGCGCTCTCGGTCTTTGCGCGCAGGTCACCGGCGTCTTCTGAGGTGACGAGCGGACCTATCCTGCCAGCCTCGCTCGACAACATCTTCGTCGTAGGGGCCACCAGGACCTTCATACCCTCTCGCGTGAGCTCGCCTGAGACAGCAAGGATCGCAGCGGACTTGCCCCCCGCCCCGACGAAGGCGGCCACGTCCCCCGATGAGATCCCTAACGCCACGTGCAACTTCAATGCCGCTCCCATCCCGCCAGCAGGCGACGGGTCTTGTACACCTGTATTCATGTTACATCATTGATTCACTTCGCGTGCTTTATGACATGTTGGATACTAAGATGTGGTGTAGGATAAGGACGGCTGTTTCCAGGAAACCTAGCGGATTACATAGGGCATGGCGAGGGTAACTAAGAGCGGGAAAGAGGCAAGGACTCGAGGATTTCAGGATCAGAAGAAAGGAGCGTGGGGATGGATGGGCGAGAGCGGGTAGCTGAATTCGGGAGGGAGCTCAGGGAGGGTCCCGAGCCTTCCGACCGTAGCATCAAGGAGATCATCGACGCTCTGAGGCCCCAGCTTCAGGAGCTTGTCAACAAGCAGATCGAGTTGGCGAAGACGGAGATGGCGCCCGTGGCCAAGAGGGCCGGGTTGGCTTCGGGCCTTCTCGCGGCCGCCGGCGTCTTCATGTTCGTCTTCCTCATAATCCTCTCCCTTGCCGGGGTTTACATACTGGATGTCTTCC
>DASSCV010000069.1:0-5803 GCA_035697505.1 Rubrobacter sp. | reverse complement strand
CCCTGCTCCCTCGCTCTCGACGAGGCGCAGACCCTGCTTGTAGTAGGCAAGGGGCGCGTATAGCAAATCCGTGTAAGCGTCAACCGACTCGCCAACCAGCGTCCGGAAAGCGTCGCGCTGCATCTCGGCCCGCTCGGCGAGCTCCTGGGTGAGCGCCCTGTTGCTCTCAGCCTGGTGCCTGATCTCACGCACCGCGCCGCCGAACATCTCCTGCGCGAACCTCACGTTGCGCTCCTGCCGCGCTACCATATGGTCAATGACCATCTTGTGGGAATCGGCGCTCGTCTTCGCCAGCCGCTCCGCCGTCCTGTTGATCCTCTTTGTAGTATCCACTCTCTTCCTCCTGTTAATGGACATCGAGTATATGCAGTGTACACATATATTCAGGTATGTCAAGGATGATATCTATTGGGACAAGAATTGGATATGTCTGTGGCTCTAGATCCTGGCCTTTACACCCGGGGTTGCAAACCTTAAGATAATCGTCCGGCAAAGTGATCCGGGCGTGGCGGACATCGTGGCCATGGTGTGAGAGATCTGTTGCACTTAGGCTTGAAGCGGATGTTTGGTCAAAATGTTGCGGCCTTGTTATCTTGGATCTGTATGCTCTCTGAGCACGGCGTCTGGTGGAGACAGCGAGAGGTGATGAGATGCGTTTGAGAAATCTGGTGCTGATATTAGCAGCCCTGACGGTGCTGGCTGCCTGCTCCTCCTCAGGCCAATCTTCAAATGAGGGGGGGCAGGATCAGGCGGGGAAAGACGCCTCCGGTGAGCAGGCGCAGAAACACAAACCTCCCGGGAAGGCGACCGAGCGCAAGAAGGAGCCTCCCAAGATGACGAAGGAGGCAAAGGCCAAGCAGGTCGCGCCGAAGAAGGGTAAGGGGCAGCGCAAGGTAAGTAACGCGCTCCAGCCCCCCAAGGACAAGACCCTCAAGCTCACGATTCCCGAGATGAAGCAGATCGAGGACGACACGATACCGACAGGTAAAGGCACCAACGAGGCGCTGTTCCACGACCACGCTGCTGTCCATCTGAGGGATACGGGGTTCCCGTGGCAGAAGACTGCCAACGTCTACATCGCGGGACACCGCATCGGGTTCCCTGGGACGGACAGCAACCTGGCCTTCTACGATCTCGAGGACCTGAAAAAGGGCGACAAGGTATATCTCGAGGACGCGGAAGGCAGGGAGTACACTTACCAGGTCTTCGCCAAGCTCGTCGTCGAGCCAGCCAATCTCTCCGTTCTGAGGCCCATCAAGGGCAAGAACATCGTCAGCCTGCAGACCTGCACCCTGCCTGACTACACTAACCGTGTCATCTACAGGGCCGTGCTCAAGGATGTCAAGTCGTAAGCGACGGACAACGGCGGATACGGAGCGATAACCTACGATTAACAGCCGTAGCTCCCGTGCCGTGACCTGCAGGGTGACGGCAACATTCAGCGAGGACGCGGGCCCGCCGCCTGTGTGCTACCGGCCTCAGAGAACGGAGGAGAGATGACGGCGCTCTCAAAGGATGGCGGCCCGGCCTTCGGGGCCCACGCTTTTATTTGGGCGGGTGAGTGGACGCGCGAGGGTGCCGAGCGTGTGATCTCGGGCGCCGCCCAGGCTGGCCTGGATTTCGTGGAGATACCGCTCCTCGATCCCGGCTCGATAGACGTCGAGCATACCCGCTCCCTGTTGGATCGCTACGGTCTCGGTTGCTCGTGCTCGCTCGGCCTTCCCCCGGATGTCCATCTGCCATCCAACCCCGAAGGCGCACGGCGCTTCCTCGAGGGGGCCGTGGAGGCGACGGCAGCCCTGGGCTCGCCCGTGCTCACGGGTTGTCTGTACACTCACGTGGGCACGCTGACAGGCAAGCCCCCCGAGCCTTCGGAGCTCGAGGCAGTCGCCCACACCCTCAAGAGGACGGCCCGTCGCGCTGCGGAGTATGGCCTCGAGCTTGGGATCGAGGCCATAAATCGCTACGAGACATACCTCGTCAACCTTGCTTCGCAAGCCGGGGAGCTGCTGGATCGGATAGACGAGCCCAACGTCTTCGTCCACCTCGACACATACCACATGAACATAGAAGAGAAGGGCTTCTACGAGCCGATCGTTTCTTTGGGATCACGGCTTGGCTACATCCACCTCTCAGAGTCCGACCGTGGCACGCCAGGGACGGCCAACGTTCACTGGGACGAGGTGTTCCGCGGCCTGGGGGACATCGACTACGGTGGCGCGCTCGCCATGGAATCCTTCGCCGCCGTGAACGAGTCGCTCATCGGTGCTACGGCGCTGTGGCGCGACGTGGTCGGGGACCCCGACGCCCTCGTTCGGGACGGGCTCGCCTTCCTGCGCGCGAGGGGAAAAGACCATGGTGTGCTCTGATGAAGGAGAACCGTCAGTCCCAGGGACAGGGATAAGACTCCCCGATGCTCCTCGGCCTCGACCTAGGTACGAGTTCCGTCAAAGCGCTGCTAATGGACGAGGACGGCGCCATTCTCGGGGAGGACTCCGCCTCCTACGCGGTGCGCGCGCCACGTCCGGGTTGGGCTGAGTCTTCTCCGGAAGACTGGTGGGTGGCCGTTCTGGAAGCGACGGGCGCTGCTGTGGGTCGGCGCGGAGCTGGTGTGACGGCGCTCGGGCTCTCGGGCCAGATGCACGGGGTTGTCCTCGTGGACGAGCTTGGCCTTCCCCTGCGGCCCGCCGTCATCTGGGCCGACGCCAGGTCCGGTGCAGAGCTGGAAGCCTACCGCCGGCTCGATGAGGACCTATGCCGCCGGCTCGCAAACCCACCGGCCGTAGGTATGGCAGGACCGAGCCTCCTATGGCTACGAGATCAGGAGCCCGACGCGTATATATCTGCAAGGTGGGCGTTGCAACCGAAGGATTGGCTCCGCATGCGTATGACTGGGGAGGCCGCCACAGAACCATCGGATGCGTCGGCCACCCTGCTCTACGATCTCCTCGCCGACGACTGGGCCTACGCGGTGGCCGAGGACCTCTGCCTCCGTGCAGAGCTTCTGGCCCCACTCGTCCCCTCCGCCGGCGTCGCCGGGACGCTAGAGGCAGAGGCCGCCGGCGAACTCGGGTTGCGGGAGGGGCTGCCTGTGGCGGCAGGAGCGGCAGACACCGCGGCCGCCATGCTCGGCACCGGGTTGATACGGCCGGGTCCCGTGCAACTCACTGTCGGCACCGGCGGCCAGGTCGTGACGCCGAAAAGAATGCCTGAACCCGACCCGCATGGTCGCACCCACCTGTACCGGGCTGCCGTACCGGGGCTCTGGTACTCGATGGCTGCGATCCAGAACGCAGGCCTCGCCCTCGAGTGGGTCCGCAAAGTGATAGGCGTCTCCTGGAAAGATGTCTACGAAGAGGCCTTCGCGGTGCCGCCAGGTTCAGGAGGCGTCACGTTCCTGCCTTACCTGAGCGGAGAGAGGACGCCGCGCTTCGACCATGGCGCCCGTGGCGCCTGGACCGGCCTCGGCCTCGACCACGCGCGCGGCCACCTCCTGCGCGCCGCCCTCGAAGGCGTCGCATTCACCCTACGTGAGGCACTCGAAGCGTTGGAGGATCTAGGGACCTTCGTCCCCGAACTGCGCCTCGCCGGAGGAGGAACCGGAGGAGGCTCAGGCGAGCCCTGGCGTCAACTACTGGCCGACGTGCTTGGTCGTCCGTTGTGGCAGCTGCCCGATGAGATATCCTCCGTAGCATCAGCCCGTGGCGCCGCTTTCCTGGCTGGCCTCGCTTCCGGTATCTACCCCGTGGCCGAGGATACGCTCCCCCTCACCCCCGAACCCGAGAGCTTCATACAGCCCGGCGAGACGACCTACGAGGCCGCCTACGAACGGTATACCGAACTCTACCCCAGGCTCTACGGGTGAGTGTATGGCGCTGGCCTGCGACTGTGAGAGAAGCCGCTAAACCGCTAGATACTCCTTGCTACACTATACCCTGAGATGATGAGGTGGCATAGATCTTGTTGAGCAGGGAATACACCGGCCCCCTCGAGGAGAACGGTGCGGCACCCGGCGCCCGCTGGCTGCTGGCCGACCGGGTGAGCCGTGCGCTCTCGGATGCAGGCCTGGAAAGCCTCGCCGACCCGGTCAAGCGAATCGCGCGTCTCGTCGTACCCGCGGGCCGGGTAGACCCTTTCAGGTGGCTCTCAGTGCAGCGGATGTTCCCGAAGATCTACTGGTCGGGACGTGAAGACCGGGCCGGAGTCGCAGCCGTGGGGATTGCGGACCTGCAGGAGGCGGGCCCTTCTGAGGGTGCTGGGTCTCTGTCCAAGCTGCTCGAGTCGCTGCCCGACTCAGGGGTTTCGGGGGCACGCTACTATGGCGGAGCGCGCTTCGATCCGCGTGGCCAGCCCGATGAGGAATGGGCTGCGTTCAGCGCTTACCGGTTCGTCCTGCCGCGCTTCGAACTGCACGCGGGGGAGACGGAGACGACGCTGGTCTGCAACCTGGTGCTTCCCAAGGATATGGATGACGCCTCGAAGATAGTGCAGGAGATCGAAGACCTCTCATTGCCCGGGGGTGCTTCCGGAGCTCTGTTGCAGGCACCGATGTTCCGTGAGGACAGCCCCGACTTTCAGGGTTGGAGGGAGAACGTCGAGCGGGCTCTTTCGGCGTTTTCGGAAGGTCGTCTGGGGAAGGTCGTGCTGGCCCGCAGGGCTGAGTTCGGTTTCTGCAGGGACCTGGATCCCACGCTGCTACTGGAGAGCCTGAAGGCGGCTACGCCTGGCTGCTTCCATTTCTACGCCGAGCCTGAGAGTGGGACGGCGTTTCTCGGGGCTTCCCCCGAACGCCTCTTCCGCCGTGAGGGGCGCTCGGTAGAGAGCGAGGCTGTGGCGGGGACCAGGCCTCGTGGAGTATCTTCGGCGGAGGACGAAGGGCTGCGCGAGGACCTGTTGTACAGCGCTAAAGACCGCTCCGAGCACACTTACGTGAGCAAAGGTATAAGGGAGGCGCTGGAGCCGCTCTGTGAAGAGCTGGAGATCGAGGACAGTGTCTCTGAGATGATGCTGGCGCGGGGAAGGCACCTCAGGTCGAAGGTAAGCGGGAGGCTCAGGGATGGTGTGACTGACGCCGAACTGCTCGACGCAATGCATCCTACGCCCGCCGTCGGCGGGCATCCGCGAAGTGAGGCGCTGGAGCAGATACACGCCCTCGAACCGTTCGACCGGGGCTGGTACGCCGGCCCTGTCGGATGGATCGGGCAGGATGCCTCCGAGTTCGCCGTTGGTATCCGCTCTGGGCTGGTTAGGGGAAGGACGCTAGCCCTCTTTTCGGGGGCCGGGATCGTCGCCGGCTCCGTGCCTGACGAGGAGTGGGCCGAGATCGAGCAGAAGATCGGCGACTTCACAGGGATGTTCGGGCTTGAACAGGGACACGCCGCGAGCTAATCGCCTCTGGGCGTACCTGATCGTCGAAGAGCTTCTCCGCTGCGGCGTAGACTTTTTCTGCGTCGCCCCTGGCTCGCGCTCGACGCCCCTCCTCGCGGCGCTCGCCGCGAACGACAAGGCCCGTAGCCTCATCCACTTCGACGAGCGTGGGACCGCATTCGCCGCTCTCGGTCACGCGCGCGCCACAGGACGTCCTGCGGCCTGGATCACGACCTCGGGCACCGCGGTCGCCAACGGTCTTCCGGCCGTCGTGGAGGCCGCGACCGACGGCGTGTCCATGGTCCTGCTTACGGCCGACCGTCCTCCCGAACTCCGCCAGACCGGCGCCAACCAGACCATAGACCAGCCTGATATCTTCGGCGACTATGTCCGCTGGCGCTTCGATCTGCCGGCACCCGAGCCCGACATCGACCCG
>DASSCV010000068.1:0-18333 GCA_035697505.1 Rubrobacter sp. | reverse complement strand
AAGGTCGTAGGAGTAGTAGCCCTCATGGGGGTCTCCGGCGGCATCACCGAAGTAGTCGAAGTAGCCTGAGGCGCCAGCCGTCTCGTACTCGTGGTTGCCTGGGCTGGGCTTGGTGCGCTCCTTGAACTGACCCCAGGAGGGGTCATAGCACTCGGCGAAGTTTTCTGCCGACCCGTCCGGGTAGGCGTTGTCGCCCAGGGTGAGGACGGTGGCATCGATGCCACCGACGAGCCTGGCGGTAGCCTCGTCGCCCTCCGTGGCGCAGTCGGCGATGTCGCCCGCCGCGACGACAACCGGTAGGCCGTCCACCTCCGGGGGAGGCGTCTTCTCCGGGCCACACCCGGCGGCGGTCAAGATAGCGATGTTAGCCACGATTACCACCGTCGCTATCCTCCTACTTGCTCCCGAATCTTCCAACACCCGCCAGTAGCCCATGGGGTCAGGGTAACCGAGGGATCTCCCGGATGGCCATGATCCCGATTACACGCCCGAGCCGAAGGCCCCGCGAACCCCCAGGAGCGATCTTGCCCTCCCGAGTGCGTGGAAGAGATGCATTTCTGCTAAGTACACGACCCTCATCGACTCTCTCAGGCTGTTCTCAGAATCGCCAGCCATACTGCACTTTTTCGGGGCTCGGCGATTGTCCCAACACAATCTCATTCTTTCTTTCCCGAGCCCTGAAGTAGTGCCTACCCTTATACACGAGGGCATGGCACAAATGGACTTGTCTTTGGCACATTGGCGCCGAGTGCGGACACTGAGGCCACCTTAATCGCCGAGCTTCTCGGATGCCCTGCCAGTTCGACACCGACTTCTTCAACTGGTCGGGTTGCCAGGAAGTCCGCATAGCCCCGACACGCTACCTATGGGCGTGCTGGATTCGAGTCCCTGCCTGTGATGTTATTCTTACGCCAGCCGTGACATAAGGGGGGAGGTTCTCTGTGCTACTAACCGTAGTTTATGGCGTACTCGTGATCGGGGCGGTTTGCCTCGTCGCCCTCGCCGGCCTCGAGTTGGTGCAGCGCCTCGTTCCAGCATCCTCACGCCTGCCCCACAACGACGTGGCCAGCTTCATCTACGCAGCGTTGGGTGTGATCTACGCCGTTCTACTGGCCCTTGTGGTCATCGCCGTGTGGGAAGAATACCGGGCGGCCAGCTAGACGGTCGAGCAGGAAGCCAACGCCCTGGCCGAGATCGCCTGGCTGGCCCATCGACTTCCTGAGCCAGAAGGCCCCTACATCCAGGAACTCGTCCGCTCCTATACTCATGAGGTCGTCGACGAGGAGTGGCCCCTGATGGAGCAGGGGCAAGCACCCTTGATGGTGCAGGTGGAGAAAACTCCGGCAGGGTGGTCCCTTATCGACGATATTCGGGCAAGCCTACAGGACTTCGACCCACACACGAAGGCCGACGAGCAACTCTACGCAGAAGGACTCGAACAGATCCAAAGACTTGGCGACGCAAGAAGGATGCGCCTGGTCGCAGCCGAAGAGGGCATCCCCGGAGTCCTGTGGGCAGTCCTGATATTCGGGGGGATAGCGGCGGTGAGCTTCACCTATCTCTTCGGTCTGGAGAACACATGGGCTCACAGGTTGATGGTAGTGACCCTGGCGGCGGTGATAGGGCTTGTACTGTTCACCATAGGGGCCATGGAGCACCCCTTCTCCGGTGGCGCCCGCATCGGCACGGACGCCTTTGACCTGGTGCTGGAGAGATTAGAGACCAGCAGGCTTAGCGATATCTGAGAGCGCTCTACGGAAGTTGCATTCCGTAAAGTGCGGCTCCAGGCATCAGGTGTGAGGCTAGAGGATTTCTTGGGAATGGACTTGGTAACTGATAGAGGCTCCTCAACTCCAACCACAGGCAACCTACCAGATTCCATACACGACCTCCAACGTTACCCATAGACCGCCCAGAAACCCTTGACAACCGAAGATGTGCCACCTTATACTTACGTTGTAAATTTACAACGTAAGGAGAGAAGATGATGGTTGAGCGAGGTGAGGTGGTAGGGCGGGATGAGGGCGAGTTGGGCACCCTGAGGTCGGTGGTCGACGGGCTCTGGGCGCATGGTGGGCGGCCGGCGCTGGTGGCGGTTGGCGATGAAGGCGTGGAGATCTGGACGTATGGCGAGCTTGCTTGGCGGGTGCTTGGTCTTGGGCGTGGCCTGCGTGGGGCCGGGGTGGAGCGTGGCGACTACGTGGCGCTCCTTGCCGCTAATTCTAGGGAGTGGGTCTTGGCTTGCCTGGCGGTGATCTCGGCGGGGGCCGTGGTTGTGCCTCTGGACGTCCAACTCGGGGATGAGGCCCTCGGTCACGTTCTCGAGGACAGCGGCGCCAGGCACGTGTTCACCACGGCTGACCAGGTCGGACGCCTGCAGAACGTAGATACGGGCGTCGCGTTGAGGACCATCCTGCTCGATGTCGGGGAAGATGACCGGCGGAGCTGGCGATGCCTTCTAACGGATGAGGATGTGGACTTGGCGCCGGCCGGGCCCGGCGATGTGGCCGCTCTGTTCTACACTTCGGGCACAACGGGCGCGGCGAAAGGAGTGCCCTTGAGCCACGCCAATCTCGTGTTCCAGATCGATACCCTCCTCGGCGCGGATCTTGTCTCCGAAGCCGACCGTGTACTGTTGCCGCTGCCGCTACACCACGTCTACCCCTTCGTCATGGGGATGCTCGCACCGCTGGCGGCGGGTTTGCCCATCGTCTTGCCCCAATCGCTTACGGGTCCGCAACTGGTGCGCGCCCTGAGGGAAGGAGAGGCCACCCTGATCGTCGGCGTCCCGCGGCTCTACGAGGCGCTGTATTCGGGTATAGAAGCGACGGTGGGCTCCGGCGGGCGACTCGCGGCTATCCTCTTCGAGCGCGGCGTCGAACTTTGCGTCAAGCTGCGTCGTCTGACCGGGTTGGATGTCGGCAGGCTTCCCCTGCGCCAGCTGCGCAAACGGTTCGGTCCCAGATTACGGGTACTGGCTTCAGGCGGGGCGGCCCTGGACCCCGACCTCGCGGCGAAACTGGAGGGCCTGGGATGGCGGGTCGCCGTAGGTTACGGCCTCACCGAGACCGCCCCACTGCTGACGCTCAACCCTCCCGATGGGAACAAGCTCGGCAGTGTTGGACGGCCGGTTCCCGGCGTCCAGATAAGCATCGACTCCTCTGCCGTGCTCGAGGGAGCGGTCAGGACAGGCACGTTTCGCAGGGAAGGTGAGATCCTCGCCCGCGGGCGAAACGTCTTCTCCGGATACCGCAACCGGCCCGAAGAGACCAGCAAGGTCTTCCATGGTGGATGGTTTCGTACGGGGGACCTCGGCTACTTCGACGATGATGGTTACCTCTACGTCACAGGCAGGGCCTCCACCCTGATCGTGACCTCCGGTGGCAAGAACGTTCAGCCCGAAGCCGTCGAAGTAGCCTACCTGGAGAACCCGTTGATCCGTGAGATCGGCGTGCTGCAAAAGGACGGCCGGCTCGTTGCAATCATCGTGCCTGAGATGGGTGAGATAGGTCGAGGTGCCGACATCCACCGCGTGATGCGTGAGGCGGTCGAGGAGGGGTCGAAACGCCTGCCTTCCTACCAGCGCATCTCCGACTACGCCATAAGCCGCGAACCTCTAGAGTTCACGAGGCTCGGCAAGCTCAGGCGCCACGTCCTGGAGGAGCGCTACGAACGGGCCAGTAGAGGCGTGGACAGCCAGGATAGGACGTCCGTAGGACCTGTCGCGATGTCAGGGGAAATCCGAGCATTGCTCGACGATACCGCCGCCATGGGCGTCTGGAATCTCCTGGCCAAGCGCTATCCCGACAAGAGGCTTGCACCTGAGACGAGCATGCAGTTCGACCTGAACATCGATTCGCTGGGATGGGTGAACCTGACGCTGGAGATCGGCGAGAAGTTCGGCGTGGATCTGGACGAAGCGGCGATCGAACGCATCGACACCGTCCGCGACCTGCTGCGGGAGGTCGCCTCGGGAGCCGGCGGAACAACACACCATATCTCACCCTTCGAAAGGCCAGAAGAGGTTCTTGACGACGGGCAAAAGCGGTGGCTGAAGCCACTGGGACCCGCTGGCTCGGCGATGGCCAGGGGTTTGTTCGCCCTCAACCGGATAATGATGCGGGGGCCGTTCCGCCTGAGGGTAAAAGGCCTGGAGAACCTGCCTGATGAGGGGCCGTTCATCATCGCACCGAACCACGTCAGCTACCTGGATGCGTTCGCGGTGGCCGCGGCGCTCCGCCACAGCGTTCTGCGGCGTACGTACTGGGCTGGATGGACGGGCGCTGCTTTCGGCAATCCGCTGGCGCGACTCGTCAGCCGTCTCGCGCAGGTGGTTCCGATCGACCTTGGCCGCGCAGGCTTCTCGAGCCTGGCCTTCGGGGCTGCGGTGCTCAGGCGCGGACAGAACCTGGTCTGGTTCGCCGAAGGTGAACGTTCACCGACAGGAACTCTGCAGCCGTTCAAGCCGGGCGTGGGAATGCTGTTGCGTTACTATAGGGTGCCTGTCGTGCCCGTGTTCATCCGAGGCACTTTCGAGGCCATGCCGAGAGGACAGTTCTTGCGAAGGTTGGAGCAGGTCACGGTCACCTTCGGCGAACCCTTCGATACCCGCAGTCTCCATGAGACTGCCAGACCCCAGGAGCAGGTCGTCGAAGCCGTGCGCGAGCGAGTGGCGGAGCTGGGCGGACGCTAAAGAGGGTGTGAAGGGGACCATACGACGCGGGAAACGGGTAAGGCGCAGACAGATCCTATCTTCGCACGTTCAGAGCAGTCTTACCGGCCGAAGAACAGCTTGGCGGCGGGGCTCATCATCTCGGGACTCCACATCGGCTCGAATGTGAGCTGGGCGTTCACAGTCTCGACACCCTCTATGGAGAGCGTCTCCGTCTCGACCTGCTCCTGGATCAAATCCCCAACGGGGCACATCGGGCTGGTGAGGCTGAAGGTGACGTCGACATGACGCCCCTCGTCATGCACGCCGACGTCGTAGATCAGGCCGAGCTCGACGAGATCCATCCCGATCTCAGGGTCTATAACATTCCGTAGCTGGTCCTGCACGCGCTCCTCGGTTATCACTCTCTCACCTCTTGTAAGCGTCTGTTCTCCACACTGATTGTAATGCCTCGAGGACGCTTGTCCACACGCTCCGCCCATAGAGTTAGTCAGCACGCTCCTGCTTCGCCTCCGCTTCTAGGCACTTCAGCGAGACATAGCTGAACTCTGTAACCCGATGCCAATTGTTAAGCGCTTGTTACAGTTGATCCACTTATCCCCCGTTGTGGGCTTCTTATCCACAAGATGTTGTGGATAACTCGGTCGGGACGGTGCATAAACGCCCTATCTTGGTGCCTGGAGTCAAAGCTGATGCTCGTACGTCCAGGTCTTCGACGTGACTCCTGACCAGTTGGCGGGCTCTCGAACGGCCCAGGTTCCACGTGCGCCAGTCAGCCTGTCTGGAGTCCCAGCGATCCACGACAGCCCGCTCGACTGTATAGTCTTTCCACAGGCGGGTGTCGCCTATCTCGGGGAGAGACTCGACGAGCACGGGCACGGCGTCGGCGCTGAGGGTGGTCAGATAGTGGGCGTCGAAGCGCTTTCCATCTTCCATGCGATCTATGTTGGTGCTTGCTATCAGGGCATCGGGGTTCATGGCGTTTATGGCGAAGATGGCGGCGAAACCGGCGAGAAGGGCGCCGAAGGCGAAGCGGTCGCGCCTGGCGCGCATCACGGTGAGGACGAACCAGAGTAGGACTACGGAGATCCAGATCATGAATACGGTTGTGTAGAGGCGCAACTCGGTCAGGCCGAACTCTTGCTGGTAGAGATACATCCGCTGCAGCGCGGAGGCCACGACGACGAAGAGCAGGACTACCATTATTCCTGCAAGCGCCTTGAACAGACGCTCGTGGGCGCGGGTCTCGGCCCTGAGCAGCCAGTGGGCGATTAGCAAGAGGGGGAGCGCTAGGGCGGTTACGGTGACCAGTTCGAAGAATCCGCGACGGGCGTACTCGGCGTAGGTCAGGCCCGCCGTGGCGGCCACACGCCCCGCACCGCCAAACAGGTAGCGGACCTGGATCACGACGAAAGTCAGGAAAAGGAGGTCCAGAAGACCTAGCACTATCCCTACCTCGACGATGCCGAGCGAGAGTACTCTGGGACGTGGAATCGCCAAGTTCTCCGGGACCCGCGCCATCAGTCCCGCCCAGAGCACTCCTGCCGTTGTCCAGGCGAAGAAGGTAATGAGAAGCAGGTGTGAGAAGACCTCGGCGAGGTCGAAGCCGAAGATGTCGATCACGAGTCGTTCGAAGATGGCGTCGGCCGCCACCAGGAGCGTGCCGAAGAGCAGCAAGAGCGGGGCTGCGAGCAGAACACCCCGCGACACCGCCAGCGCATGCCCCTTCCATCGCCCACGGGCTGCCTCGCGCCATTCTATGTCAGCCACGCTAACAGGTATCGGTCCCGCTGAGGTCAGGGCGCCGGTATAGACCCCCCCAAGAACGTAGTCCAAGATGCCGGCGCGTCGCAGGCTCCCGCTGCGTCCCAGCCACACGGCAAGGGAGAGTGAGATCAGGACGCCAAGGAGATCTAGGAATACCACCACGGGAGAATCGCGTAGGACCACCCCGGCGGCGAAGGCCACAGCAACGAAGATCAGCCACTTCCCCTCTCCCCCGGTACCAACGCGCCCCCGCCTGGCGAGAAAGAGAGCGAAGCCAACGAGGGCCGTTACCCAGATGAGGAAGTTGATCCCCCACGGCGTAGCGCGTAGCAGGACGTCTCCCAGGCCGCCAAGCACTAACGCGACGCCAAGAATCCCGAGTCCGAGCCTCGTCCTCTCTCCCACAGAAGGTACCTCCCGTCCTTAGCCTGAAGGGCACTGTAGCGGACGGACGTAACAGATCGGGCAACGGCCGGTTAAGAAGGGCTAACCTTTCCTAAGCTCCTCGTCCCCAAGGTAACGAGCCGTTACCGTCGAACTCTTCTAGGTAGGCCGTTGCCTGCGCAGCGTAAGGGGCCGAGGCGCACGGGGCTCATCCCGCCGGCTTCGAGAACTGTGGAGATCCTCTGCCGGATACCTTGCGTATCGAAGCCGCGCAGACCAAGCGTGGTTCTGCGGTAAATGACGTCCTCGGCGGTCAGGGCCCACTCTTCGCCCACCGCATGAAAGACCTGCGCCCAGAGGTCCGGCGCTCCTGGCGTTATCCTTTCGAGCGCGTTGTCTTTCACATTGCTGTATCCGAGTAGCTTACCGGTCTCCGATCCGTAGATGTGCAGCAGATGATCCACCTTCGAATCGTCGAGCCTGGCATAGAGAGCCCGAACAGGAGAGGCGCCGGGGAGAGGAGCGTCGCTGAGGCAGAGTCTCCGGGGCCTGACTCCATCGGGCAGGTGTCGCAGGGCATCGAGGGCTATCTGGCGGTGGGTGGTCAGCTTGCCGCCTGCCACCGAGACCATGCCGCCTTGCCCGACGCTCAGGAGGTGGTCCCGGCTGGCATGGAGCGTCGCTTCCTCCCCCATTGGCAAGACGCGCAGCCCCGCGAACGCGGAGATGACACGCTCGCGACAAAGCATCTCGGGGCGCAGGAAGTGCCTGGCCGCTTGCAACAGATAGGAGATGTCCTCGGGCTCCGCGGCTACTGCGGCAGGGTCACCATGGTACTCCTGCTCTGTGGTACCGAGCAGGATCATGTCTTCGCAGGGCACGGCGTAGAGGTGCTGTCCATCCTCCAGAGAGACGGCGCAGGCCGCCCGCCACTGTTCATCCGGTCGAAGGACGACGTGGATTCCCTTGCTCAGGCGAGTGAGTGGCTCGCAAGAGGAATCCTCCATGTGCCTCAGGAGATCCAGCCACGGACCTGTGGCGTTGACCACGGCCCTGCACCTGACGGTGACCTCTCCCTCGCGCCCCTGTAGCAGCACGCGTGAGATCCTACCCGGCCCCAGATCGAGGTCCGTAGCCCGTAGATAATTCGCCACCACGGCGCCGGAACGCGCGGCGGCGGTCACGGTGGCGAGCGCCAGTCGGCTATCGTTGGTCCTGGCCTCGTAGTAGACGGCGTGTGAGGCGGTATCTCCGACACTGAGGGGTGGCACGAGAAAGGCAGCTTCCTCCGGTGTGACGAAGCGCGGAAGTGGACTCCTGAACCCATCTAGCGCTGCGTAGGCGAGCAGTCCGGCCGCGCTCCTCGAGCGCTGACGCCGTCCTCCGGCCGCAGATAACACGAAAGGCAGCGGCCTTACCAGATGCGGCGCGACGCGGGAGGCGATGACGTCGCGCTCCCTCAGAGCCGTACGCACGAGCCGAAAATCACCCGTTCCAAGGTAGCGAAGCCCACCGTGGACCAGGCGCGCGGAGGCCCCTGAAGTCGCCCCGCCAAAGTCCCCAGCGTCCACGAGCGCCACCCGAATTCCTAGCCGCGCCGCGTCGAAAGCAACCCTGCTCCCGACTATTCCGCCACCGATCACGAGTACGTCGAACACGCCCCGACCGAGTTCTTCCAGTGTGCATTCCCGATGTCCACCCATCACAGCGCCACACTTTCGGCCGCTACGCGAGCGGCGCAGTCGTTGACTAGCCCTGCCATAACGTCGAAGGCTTGCGCAGGGAGCTCCGGATACACGGGCAGGAACACTACGCCTGACATCATAAGCGATGCTTCGGAGGGCAAGGTACGCCCTGCGGGAGCTTCGACGACAGCGATGCTGCTGGTAGCCTGGCTCGCGTCCAGGCCGCGCCGGCGGAGGCTTGCGATCAGGGCCTCAGCATCTTCGACGACTACAGGGAAGAGCCAGTGCGTCCTCTGCAATGATCGCTGACCAGGATGCAAATCTACCACCCGCAGTCTGCGCGCGAATCGCTCACCTGTAGATGCCCGCCTTGCCAGCCGTTCCCCATCGAAGGTCCTTAGCCTCCTGGAGAGCATCGCGAGCAGCGGCGCGGAGGGCCGCTGCCTCAGACGCCAGAGGAACATCGTAGCAGGCTCCCGCGGGGGAAACCCGCGGACCACGCCGCTGACCAGTGCGTCGAGGTCGGAGCCGAGCCGCCTACAGGCTCGCGCGAGCAACCCGTATAGGCCAGGCCGCGAGACGGTGACGAGGCCGAGGACTTTTAGCAGCTTCTTCAGATACCCGCCCCGGTCCTGTGAGGGATAGGAGGCCTGGATCCAACGCATCCTGTCAAGCACCTCCCTGTCGCGTACGCGCAGGATCGCCCCGCCAAGCGCGGTCGAGGTCTTGAGAGTGCCGAAACTGTACATGGAGACATCCGCCAACGGATCTCCCATCCTCTTCGGCCCCTTGAAGGCCTGGGCGCAGTCCTCGACGAGGAGCACGCCGCGCTCCCTCGCGAACTTCGCTACCCCACCGAGATCCATGCGTCCACCGAAGAGGTGCGCGACCAGAACCACCCGCGTGCGCGGCGTGAAGGCCGCCTCAAGCATGCAGGGCCGCGGCGTGAGCGTCCCGGGGTCGATGTCTACAGGGACGGCGCGCAGACCGTGCTCGCTTATGATCCGAACCATGTCAGGGTGCGTAACGGCCGAGACGAGAACCTCATCCCCTGCCCACAGACCCTGCGCACCAAGCCACAGGTCCCACCCACTCCGCACCGAGAAACAAACCAGCCCTTCTTCCTCCAAAGAGCACAGCCGCAAGACCTCACCCTCCAACTTCTCCCTCTTCAACCGCCGGCTATGCCAAAGAACGCCGAATGCAATATCCTCCACCGAGATGTCCAACCTGTGCCGCGCGTACATTCCACGCCACCCCCCCACGCCAGCCAGCGCCCCGAAACCCATCCGCCACGCCCTCGAACCCACAATGCCTCATCCCTTCGCTTCTACCTCACTTATCTTACATTGTAAGTTTACACTGTAAAGCGATCTGGCGCCACACAGCTATCGGCTTTCAGCCACTTGTTTGTGGAGTGCTGGCATACTGACCAGCCGCCGCAGGCGGCGTGCTGCCTTGTTGACGAGCTCTATCGCACGAGGGCGAGAACGAGTAAGAATGCGAAGAGGGCGAGGCCGGCGGCGGTGAGATAAGCACCCGTCAGGCCGAGCGTTCCTGCGGCAGAGGCCATAAAGAGTGGGCCTATCGTCTGGCCGGCGCGAAGGGACATACCGTTCGTGGCCATGAACGCTCCGCGGTTCTCTGTGGGAGCGTGGGCGTTGAGGAGCGAGAAGACGTTGGGGAGGTTGATCCCTTGCGCCACTCCGAACAAGACGGTGGGGAGCATGAGAAGGGCATGCTGGGAGCAAAGGCGACCGCGATGAGGGCCATCGCGTAGAGTACAAAGGCCGTTTTCAGGAGGCTCTTCTCCGAGAAACGGCCGGTCAGGCGGCCTAGCTGCGTCGAGGTCAGCGCGGTCGTAAGGGAGGCGCCGGAGAGGACGGCCCCGATAACGTAGGAAGGGGCATCGAAGCGCGCGTTCATCAGGATCGGTAGGTACGATATCTGCGGCCCGAACAGCACGATAAACGTCAGCAGGGAAGCGCAGATCAGCCCGAAGACCTCCCTGTCGTGGAGGTTCTCCCACACGCTCCCGAAGTAGTCCCTCAGCCGATCATCGTTGCGCGGCTCCGGATTGTGCAGCGAGAACATGACCACCAGGGCTATCGGTATCGCGGCGAAGGGAAGGGCGAAAGGGTAGAACCACCCGAAGGTCGCCAGCAGACCGCCTATGGCAGGATAACTCGCCGTCCCCACGGAGAGAACGCTGGAATTGTATCCGAGGGCGTTCGAGCGCTCGCGACCGTCGTAGATGTCGCCGATCACGGTGACGTTGAGAGTGCCGAGGGCGGCTGCCCCCATACCCTGGAAGAAGCGGAGGGCCAGGAGCACATCGAAATTGCGGGCGAAAGCGCAGGCGCCGCCGGCAAGGCCGAAAAGGAGGAGGGCGGGGACCAGGATCTTCTTCCTACCGTAACGGTCTGAGAGAATGCCGAGGAGCGGTGTCATCACGATGCCGGGGAGGGTGAAGAACGTGATCAGGAGCCCAACCTGACCGCTGGAGATACCGAGCTCCCTTACGATGGTAGGAAAGGCCGGCGTTACGCTCGAGGTCCCGAGGACCGCCATCAACGTTACGCCCCACAGAACGTGGAGGTTGTGGTCCTTATAGACGCGGCGAACGCCCTCGTCTCTCTCGGTCTCCGTGGCCACGATAGGAGAATCTATCAGGTGGTGCGTTCGGAGGTGGAATCAGATACTCTCTCAGCACGCTTCGGCCTCCGCTTGTAAAAAAGGGCCCGCATGCGACAGGCTGAAATGCTAACTGACTGAAGTACTGAAAGCGTCCGACAGGCGCGTGCTGACACGCTGTAGTGCGCTAATACACAGACCGGTACATCGCATAAGCGAGACCTCCGAGCATCACATAGATCAAACCGGCAACGACCACTATGGCCGAGCCGAGTTGCAGCGCACCGTCAGCCACCTGAAAGAGGCCGTACACAAGGTATCCGATCGCGCACACCAGGGCGCTCGTGTGAAAAAGCGCCGGCCTCCGGGCGAGTAATCCGACCAGGGCGAGGAGCGCGCCCAAGCAAACGACAAGGGCAAGGATCAGGAGTACGGTGCTGCGCAGGACCTCGGCACTGGCGGTGATGCCGAATCGGTCGGCCGCGGGCACGGGATCAGCGAGCGTGAGGACGAGCCCGTAGAGATCTCCAGCTTGGGCCAGGAACATGAGGCCGAAGAGCACCATGGCGACCACTCGTAGCACACCGTCCCCCTAGCGCCTGTACTCCCGCCAGCCCAGGCGTGCCAATAGCGCTGCGGTTATCGCCGCCGTCGCGCCCCAGATGTTTCGCGGGACAGGACCCTCGATGGCGAACACAGGCACCTTGTAGTCGCGGCCTTCGCGGCGCCAGAGCACCTTGCGGAACGTCTCCTTGGCGGTCAGAGTCTTCAGAGGGACCGTGAAGATCTCCTCCACCTCGTCAGGAGCCAGTACCATCTCGGCCTCAGGAGGCAGGAGCCCGACAAACGGGCTGACGCGGAAGTTTGACGGCGGGATGTACATCTCCTCCAGCGCTCCTACTACTTCGACCAGTTCGGGTTTGAGATCGATCTCTTCCTCGGCCTCGCGTAAGGCTGTCTCCAGGAGCGAACTGTCACGGGCCTCTATGCTGCCGCCGGGAAAGGAGATCTGGCCGGCGTGGTCGGCGAGATCATCCTTCCTCACCGTATAGACGACCCTCGCATCCCCGCCTTCTACGATGATCGGAACCAGAACGGCCGCACGCCGCGTGTCAGCGCCAGGCGGCGGCACCCTCGGACGTCTCTCACCGGTCTCCAGATCCACAGGCGAAAAGCCCTCGTAGACCTCGCGCCACTCGTCCAACGGGCGAGAGACCGCCTCACGCAGCCGATGCGCAAGATCATTCAGGCCATGGTTCTCGCCGTTGTCCTCCCGACGTTCGTTCATTACCCAGATCATAGCGTACCAACAAACCTGCATTTCAGATGGTCAGCACGCTCGGGCCTTTAAGGCCTTCGCTTGTCGGCTATTCAGCATTTTTGGGAGCGGCTTGGGTTTGTGGTGCTCACTCTGCCGTGTATAAGGCCCGCATCGTCTGCCACGGAGCATTGCTGTGCATGGGAGCCTCGCCGGCAGGCACTTGCTGAGATGGTGACATGCTGACCAGCGCGGGTTTTGGAAGGGCAGCCCTTCCAAAACCCGCTGTCAGTCAGAAATGTTCTTACGCGCGATGATCCTTTGCGGCGTTACCCGCACCAACAACTCACCCTCCACCGCGTTGCGACGGCCGTACTCATCGGCCCTGTCGGCACCCATGTAGCGGCCCCCGATGCGCGTAGCCCAGTAAAGGAGGTCGGGATCCCCGGCGGACAGTTCGGAGGAGCCCTCTATCACGACGAAGTGGAAGGGTGGTTCTTCCTCATCTACGCATAGGCTGACGCGGGAATCGCGACGCATGTTGCGGCCCTTCATCGTGCTCTCTCCGGTCGTGAATACCAGCGTATCGCCCTCCAGGTCGAACCAGATCGGGGCCGCATGAGGCCTACCGTCAGCACGCACCGTGGCGAGGACCGCCGTCCTGGCCCGGGCGAGCATGAAGCTCCTGTACTCTTCGTTCGTCATTTGTTGGGCCACTGTAATCCCCCACCGACACGCTAGAAGTTCGCAGCCATAGCGAAACCTGGTCAATCAGCCAGCCGGCTGCTCCTCTGCCCTGCGCTGGCCTAGCTCCCTGTCAAGCAGGAAGAGCGCCTCGCTTTTGTCTCCTACCATCTTCAGGGTCTCGACGACGTCCCCCGCGTTCTTCTCCTCCTCGACCTGCTCCGTAACGAACCATTGCAGAAACGTCTGGCTCGCGTAGTCGTTCTCCCTTACCGCGAGCCCGTAGAGGTCATTGATCATCGCGGTGACCTCTTTCTCGTGCTCCAGCGCCTGCTCGAAGACCTCCAGCGGCGACCCGAACTCGACCACCGGCCCGTCTATCCCCCGCAGGACGACGCGTCCGTTACGCTCGAGGATGAAGTCATAGAACTTCATCGCGTGCTCCGTCTCCTCCCTGGACTGGGCGCGCATCCACTGCGCGAAGCCAGGAAGGTTCTCCGACTCGCAGTAGGCGGCCATCGAGAGATACTGGTAGGCCGAATAGAGCTCGTTCTTGATCTGCTCGTTCATCGCTTCCTCGACCGCGTTGCCAAGCAAGGTGACCTCCTCCTTCTCGTCTTTCGCTATGTCCCGGCCTCCACTATACCGATCCCCGGAACGAAGAGTCTGCAAGAATCGCAGACGAGCCAGCCCGCGTCTACTGCGCCGGGCTGGTGAAACTATCTGCTAGAAAGACGACCCGGTCGTCATGAGACCCGATGCCTGTTGCCACGGGTTACGTACGACTCGCCACGCTGGAGCGGGCCAATGAGGTCGCGAAGGCTGCCAGGGGCGTGAGTAGCGTCGCCTCGATCGGGAACGTTTGTGGAAACCACCCGCTATCGCCCGCCTCACTTCGAACCGCACGCGTTGGATCGCGAGAGATCTACGCCTCTCAATTCTGTGTTGTCCTGGCGCGGGTCAGTCTGCGCCTCCTGTGGCGAGCATGTCGAGGGCGACGGCGGCGGTCCAGGATTGCTCCCCGGAGCCGAGTGGCTCACCGGTGAACGGCTCGAAGTACTCCGCGAAACCGCCCTCTGAGAGCTCCTCAAGGGTCTCTCGGCGAATCCTCTGGGCTTTCTCACTCTCTCCCGCGCGAAGCAGCGACCACCAGAGGAGCCAGTTGGCAACGGGCCAGACAGGACCGCGCCAGTAGCTGCGGGGGTGGAAGCCGGATTCTTCTGGGCTGGTGGAAGGTGGCAGTGGATAGCGCAACCTGGGGTTGCCACAGAAAGCTTGCGAGTCGAGCGTGTCGAGAAGATCTCGGAGCCGCGAACGATCTAGACCGCCGGAGATCAGGGGCGCGAATCCTGCCACGGTGCGCACCCGCAGGGGTTCGTCTGCGAGTACGTCCTGGTCCAGGCAAAGCCCGAGGTGGGGATCCCACTGCTCTTCGAGGCCTGCTCGGCCGCGTTCGATCCAACCCTCTATGAGTGTCCTGTCCTCCTGCGGCGCTTCGACGAACTCGGAGATCTCCAACAACGCCTCGTTGGCCGCAACGAGGATGGCTGAAAAGAGGACATCCTTGACCAGGAAGGGGTGTCGCTCGTAGATCTCGGCCTCGTCGTAGCGAACCCGCTTGAGGAGCTCCAGCAGCCACAGAAAGCGGTCGTACTCGCGGTCGGTCGGACGGTGCGAGGGATCTGTGACGTGCTCGAGGTCGTAGCGGGTGTAGGAAGGCACCTCCCCGACGGAGATCCTCTCCAGGGCCGCGTCCCAGCGCGGGGAGTTATCCGTGCCGCTCTCCCAGGGGTGGTAGATGGTCACCAGCCCCGAGCCTTCAGGGTCGCGGGCGGTCGCCAGGTAGCGGTGCCAGGAGAACAGACGCCGGTAATTGCCGCTGAGGAAGGAGCGGGCGCGGGCGACGCGCGCTTCATCCTTGCCCCGCGAGGTCTGCCAGATGCGTCTGACCGCGATGGCGTGCACGGGCGGCTGGCACAGCCCGCTGGTGCGCGGACCAGTAGGCGCATCCTCAGAGAGAGCGGAGGAGTTCCAGCGCTCCGCGTCGGGGAAGTAGCTCTTGGGTGGGGCCTCGGGGTTGAAGACTATGTGGGGGACCTTCCCCGTCGACCACTGGCCGGTAAACAGGGTCTCGAGCTCGTCAGTCGCGCGGCGGTTGTCCACGTGCGCAAGGCCGAGCGCGATGAACGCGGAGTCCCAACTCCACTGGTGCGGATAGAGGGAAGGGGCTGGTTTGGTCCAGGATTTCAAGCCGTTGCGGCGCAAGACGTCCGTCGCGAGTGGGTTGACGCCGTCGAAGCCGCCGGACCGTGGCCCTTCCGAATGGCTCTCTGGAAGCTCTTCCTCTCGCATGAATCGGTGTTAGTAACTCCCGTCGACTAGGTCTACCCGGTCAATGTATACAAGGACCGGCCTCTGCCTTCAAGCCTACCCGGAAGTTCTCCCGCTCAATCCTCGCGCTCTTCCAGGTTGGAGATGTCTTCCTGATAGGCGTCCAGGGAATCCAGAAAGCCGTCGTAGGCGTTGACGGAGTCCCTGGATAATTCTCTGAAGACTTCGCTCTGTTCCCTCACCAGCTGCTGCAGACTACCGAGGGTTCTGCGGTTGAGCTCAGCCTGGTCATCGAGGGTTTCGACCCAGTTCTCGAAAAACCTCCTGGAGAGCCTCATGCCGCTCTTTTGCGCCTCGAAAGCCTGGTCAACGGCCGTCCTGTACCCTTCGCGGGTGAGCCTGTCCAATCGCTCCGAGGCTTCCCTGTTTCGTCGCGCGTCTCTCTCGTCCACTACAGACCTCCTTTCCCACACCTATGATACCCGGTTATTTGTGTGGGATCTAAAGCGTAGGCTCGGCACCCACTGCTCTGTGGCATCGCCTCTCCTGACGTTCCCAACGCGGATAGGATTATAACCCTCCCGTGCTTGATGGCGACCCCCGCCGGTTGCTAGGATAAAGGCGTGGTCGAGATCGGGGTCATAGGGGGTGACGGCATAGGTCCCGAGGTCGTGCGCGCCGGCATGAAAGTGCTCGAGGCCGCAGCGATGGATGATCCCTCGCTCGAACTCGGCTTTACGGAGTTCCCGTGGGGCTGCGAGTATTATCTGGAGCACGGACGGATGATGCCTGAAGACGGCCTCGATACCCTTGCAACATGCGATGAGATCTACCTCGGCGCCGTCGGCTGGCCCACGGTGCCTGACCACCTCTCCCTCTGGGGACTCCTGCTCCCCATAAGGCGCACTTTCGACCAGTACGTAAACTTGCGACCGGCGCGGCTCTTGCGCGGTGTGAAGAGCCCACTGGCGGAGCCGAATGATCTCGATATCACGGTCGTCAGGGAGAATACCGAAGGAGAATACTCCGACTCCGGAGGGCGAGTGTACAAGGATACACCGTATGAGATCGCCGTTCAGGAGAGCATCTTTACCCGGCGCGGCGTGGAGAGGATAATCCGTTACGCTTTCGAGGAGGCGAAGGCCAGGCGTGGCCATCTGGTCGGGGCGACCAAGTCGAACGGTATCAGCATTACGATGCCGTTCTTCGATGAGATCTTCCGCGAGATCTCCTCTGACTACCCTGAAGTCGAGGCGTCCCTGATGCACGCCGACTCTCTGGCCGCCAGGCTCGTGCTCGCCCCGCACTCCTTCGACGTCGTCGTCGGCTCCAACCTCTTCGGTGACCTGCTCTCTGAGGTGACGGCCGCCATCGCCGGGGCCATCGGGATCGCACCCTCGGCCAACCTTAACCCGGAAGGAACGTATCCTTCCCTGTTCGAGCCTATTCACGGCTCGGCCCCTGATATCGCGGGCCAGGGCACCGCAAACCCATCAGGCGCGATCTGGGCCGGCGCCATGATGCTTGACCACGCAGGATTTCCAGACGCAGGCGCCCGTATCCTCTCCGCACTCGAAGAGACCCTGGCATCAGGCACCAAAACCAGCGACCTCGGCGGCACGGCCACGACAGATGAGATGACCGACGCTGTCGTGCAGAGGCTCAGAATCCACGCCTGACCGCAGCCAGCCTTATCCCGCCACTCGACGAGGCAATTTGACCTAGCTCACACGTAGGCCGCCGGGCCCTTGACTCTGCAACCTGCCCTCACTATGCTGCCACACAGTTATTGCAAATGATTGTCATTTGTAAGGAGTATCGGCAAACGAGGAGGCGAGGTCTCGGTGTTCAGTTCTTTCGTTACCCTTTTGAGGGAAGGATTCGAGGTAACGCTTTTGGTCGCGATAGTGCTCTCCTACCTCGTCAAGATCGAACGCCGCGAGGACATCAGGCAGGTGTGGTATGGGGTCGGTGCTGCCCTACTGGTGTCGCTGGCCGTGGGAGGGCTTCTATTCTTGACGGCTGGCGGGTTGGAGGGGAGAGCGGAGTACATCTTCGAGGGTACGGCGATGTGGGTCGCCGTCGGGTTCCTGACGTACATGATCCTCTGGATGCGGCGGGAGTCGCGCAATGTAGCGCAAAGTATTCGCCAGGGTATCGACAGCGCCGTGGCCAAGGGTGGCAGTCTCGCGCTAGTCTCGCTGGTATTCGTGATGGCCTTGCGTGAGGGGATAGAGACCGCGCTCTTCATTTTCGGGATCACGCGTACTTCGGAGCCCTTGCAGGTTGCTTTCGGCGCGGCGCTCGGTATAGCGGGGGCCGTGGTGTTGGGTTACGCCATCTACGCAGGAGGGAAGCGCATAAACCTTGGCATGTTCTTCAAAGTGACCGGGGTCTTCCTGATCCTGGTCGCTGCGGGGCTCCTGGCCCACGGTGTGGCCGAGTTCCAGGAAGCTGGTTTACTTCCCGACATCATGCCTCTGTGGGACGTCAGCAGCTCACCCGTGCTGGGCGAGGGGACCATCGCAAGCGAGTTCCTCACTGCATTCTTCGGCTGGGACCCCGAGGCGAACCTGCTGGAGTTGCTCGCCTGGTTCACGTACGTCGCGGTGGTCGGATACGCTTTCCTGCGGCCGCAGCCGCTCCCCGAGGGTGCCGCCGCCAGCCCAGCTACGCGTAACAACTAGCCTTCCTGGTCGGAACCTACAAGACTCCTACTGTCCGCACGGGTCACGTACCAGGCTAGCGCTTCAGTATTTAAGCGCTAGCCTCCGAGGTACGTACACGGCCATCCTACGATCCTAGGGGGCTAGCCGCCAATAACGGATGTGTCGGCCATGGCGGCCCTTCGGGCGGGAGTGTGGGATCGTATAGAATGAGGGCGTATCCGTCTCTGGAGGGCTCATGAACGTGTTCGG
>DASSCV010000067.1:0-27432 GCA_035697505.1 Rubrobacter sp. | reverse complement strand
CTAGACGCTGTCCCCTCAGTTTTGTGGCCAGTGTTCCCATGCCCCACTCCTCGGCGATCTTGCCCCCCACTATGCGGTGGATCTCGATGCCCCTGTTGGTAATCTTCGTGCCGGTAGGCGCAACGCCCATAAGCTCCCCTCTATCATGGGTTGCATGCACGGTGAAGCGCGTAACCACCTTGTCGCCTGTAGCTACCTAGTCCTCGATGATCATGTGGCTCTCGGAGAGGGCGGCGTGATAAGCAGAGATCGCCCGCTTGTAGCTCTCGCGATCGGATTCTTGGCCGGAAGGCAGTTTATTATGGTTGACGAAGTCGGTGGCCAGCATCTCGTCGAGTGCGTGCAGGTCAGCATTGGCCTGCGCCTCCACAAAGCTGCGGGCTAGGGTCCTGTTGTTCTCTTCGACCTCCGACATCGGAGCAATCGCCTCCTTCTTGTCAACTCGCCATTCTCTACCGGGTCGGCCATCCATGATGCCAGCCTAACAAGCTCGTCGCATCTCACCGAGGACCTATTCACCCAAGCGCGTGGAAGGGAAATTCCGCGAACTTCGCCCTACGGAGTTCTACGAAGTTCAGGGTTCAGAAGGGAGTACTACCAAGCCGCAGTGCTCGCGGGCAGCACGCTGTAGATCCTCATCTGGCGCAGCGTGCGAGTCCTCCAACCTCGGTGCGCTCTCTACGGTCTGCTGATCCACCGTCAGGGTGATAGAGCCGGGTTCTTTTTTAGCTATGGCTTCTATCGGAACAAGGGGGTGCCTCTTCCTGAAGCCCATCAACGCGCTCATAGCAACATCTACGAACCGAAAGTTCCCCTTATCATCTACGTAGATGTTCGCCACATGACCGATGAGGCGGGCCCCGGAGTCGAAGACGCCTCTCTGGCGGAGTTCGCGCTGCGGGGGACGTCTACGCGTTTTACCCATTCTTTACCGAGGGTTTACGCTTGTTTAGCACCGAGCCACGGGGGAGGGTGTAGTTTGTCGGTGGACCTGGAAGTACTGCTGTATTTCTCTCAGGGCTTCCGGAGTCCGCAGCCTAGCGGCTGGACGCTCCCCCTCCTGTCTGCTGCTAGGTCTACGGTGGCAGCCTACACATGCGGGCAAGTGCTCAACAGGGGTCTCGGTCGGCCGTTGCGTCACCTTGCCGGTCTTTTGGTCTAAACAGTTGCACAGCAACGGTCTCAAGGGGCTGGCCGTGGCAGCATCACTCGCCCAAGCTTCTTGTAATTGGTCTGCCTCCTCGGGCTCGACGGTAAAAGTGTTGATCAGAACGACCGAGCCGACCTGTTCCTCCATTTGCTCGAAGAGCGAGACGTGCCTGTCCATTTCAACCAACTGCGGCATTTATCCTCCTTCCCGACTCACTTGGAATCGGCGGGTCATCGCCTCTCACTGCATGCATGATGCCACCCAAGAGAGGTGTGAAGCCACTTCCGTATCAGCCATTGATGGATGAACTTCGGAGCTCAGAGTTCCAGGCGAAGATGAAGGACTACCCGCCAAGCGCAGCAGCATCGCCCCACCTCGGCACGAAGGTTGCAGTACCCGGCATCTGCGTGGACTGAGTTTTAGTAGTTGGCCCGAGCGGCCTGGTCCTCCTTCTGTGCTCTTAGCTTCAGCTCTGTGCCGGCTGGTAGGTGAGATAGAGAACGCCCGTGGTGAACGTCTTCGAATCCACGAGCTCCAGCGCCTTCTGATCGCCTCCCTCCTCGAAGGGGCGCTTCCCTCTGCCCAAGACGATCGGATGGACCATGAGCCTAAGTTCGTCAAGGAGGTCCTCGGCCAGCAGTGACCGGACGAGGGCGCCGCTGCCCACGATACCGATGTCCTTGCCCGGCTGCTCTTTGAGCCTGGAGACTTCTTCTGCAACATTCCCCTTGATCAGGGTCGAGTTTTGCCACTCAAGAGGCTCGTCTAGGGTTCTCGAGACGACGTACTTGGGGGTGTCGTTGAGGTAGTCTGTGTATGGCTGCTCGGTCCTATCCTGGTAAGGCCAGAAAGCGGCGAACTCTTCGTAGGTTACCCTTCCAAGCAGCATTGCGTCTGAGGAGGCCATCCCCGCTGCGTTGGCCTCCTCCATCTCATCGTTGGAATAGAAGAAAGACCACTCTTCTGGCTTCTCCATAACCCCATCCAGCGACACCAATTCCGAGGCGACTACTTTTCTCACGTCAATCCTCCTTCACTACGCGTTATCTGAGATGTGTGACCTTGGGAGAATCGATAACCCGGGTGCTTTCCAGTTTGACGTGCTCTGGGCTTGTATGCTCGAACAATCGGACTCCGTCGCCGAGCAGTACGGGGGCTAGATGGATCTGCAATTCGTCGATCAGTCCAACTTCGATGAACTGCCTGATGGTATTCGCGCCACCCGCAATCCTGATTTCCTTATCGCCTGCGACTGCTCACCTCCTCGAGCTTGTATCGACCAGGGTCTAGGTACTGCCAGGCTCGGCTCCACGTTGCTCAGTTGCGACCCCCGCCACTGTCACCGCCGAGGACGGCGACATCGTGCGTTCGAGAGTCACTATGGTGATGTCGTCCTCCTGCTCCCACCCCTCCCCTGTGAAGGAGCGAAGCTCATTCGTAAGGAACTCTATTAGGGATCCTTCCTCAGCGTCGTGCTCCGCGACCAGCTTCCTAAGGTGCGGAAAGCCAAACATCTGGCGCTGGGGGCTATGCGCCTCGACAAGGCCGTCGCTGTAGAAAAGCATGCTATCGCCAGACTCCAACACGACCTCCTTCTCCTCATAGCCTGTGCCGGGCATCAGTCCCAGCGGCATCCCCCTCGCTCTCAGCTCATCGGCCTGGCCATCATATCGCCTACGACACGGAAGGTTGTGACCTGCGTTGGCATACACAAGACGTCCGCTCTTAGGGTCGAGGATGGCATAGAAGCAGGTGATGAACGTGTTCGGGGGTATGTCGGAAACCAACCCTTCGTTGATCCGACCTAGAGCCTGCCCCGGGGGCTCCACAGACTGAACGACGGCTCTAAGCATGCCGCGATTGGTTGACATCATCAAGGCTGCGGGTATGCCCTTGCCTGTGGCGTCCCCCACTACCAGCCCCAGCCGACCGTGCGAAAGTTCTAGGAAGTCGTAGAAGTCTCCTCCAACCTCCCGAGCAGGCTGGTAGTAGGTCGCCACCTCCCAGCCCTCAAGCTTGGGCGTGGCCTCGGGCAGAAGCTCTTGTTGGATCTGGCGGGCGACTTGCAGTTCCTGCTCGATACGCTCGCGTTCTCGGGCTTCGGCAAGCCGGTAGCGCCAGGTGAGGCTGCGGGTTAGGCCGTCCCAGATCTGGATCTGGGGTGTATCGCGCTCGGTCGAGGGACCGTCACCGCTCCTTGGCCACCCACCGACTTCGGTCAACCACCGCAGCTCTTCTTCTGTGGGGCTCAGATCGGTGCTGGTCCAGCTCTCTACCACCTGACCATTGGCAATTCGGAAAACGGTGATCCCGGTTGCCCTTGCGTGGTAACTGGTCGGGGGGATGTCTAACCATTCTCCCAAGTGGGTGCCGCTAACGCTCCAGCGGAACGCCACCATCTCAGCTTCGGCGAAGATATCCTCGAGGGTCGCCTTCAGGTCGGGGAAGGCCGTGCGGTACGTATTGATCATCTGCTTCAAGCCCTTCCGACCAGGCTGCAGACCAGTAGGGAGGGAATGAGGCACGTAGTCTGCAGCCATGAACTCGTCTATGGCAGCCACGTTGCCCTTGCTCCAGACCTCCTCGTAGTAGCGGCGGACGAGAGCTTTGTTTTTCTCCTCGACCTCCGACACAGGGTCTTCCTCCTCCTCACTAGGCCAACTCACGTTAGTCTATCGGGTCGGCATCAAGAGTATGAAACCACCCGGAGGCATCCGGCACATCGGCTAGAGGCTTATCCCTGAAGTGCCTGGTGAACCTATCCAATGAGAAAGCTCGAACATACCTCGATATGACTATAACGTAGCGTGTGGAAGGGGCTTCGCGTAAACCGTACGTAGGCCGGTGAGCGCCATAACCACGCGGTTTCTTGGATGGTGCTGCGAGAAGCTCCAACAGAGGGGCACGAAGGCCCTGCATTTGATCTGAGACAACGCCTCCTGGCATAAAGGCCACCACTTTAGAGGCTGGATCTCCGCCCACAACCGCGAAGTCAAAGATAGTGGTAGCGAAGCTGGAGTACGGATAGTTCCCTGCCTCAAGGTACGATAGAGCCCAAGTGGATCCACGGCAAACGCAAGGTAGTCGAGCCTGAGAGATTGCTCGGCGCTTAGGAGCTCGCCGAGAGGGTCTGTGGGGCCTCCGGATGTATCCACGAGCCCCATCTATCCATTCCCCGGGAGGTCGCCTGATCGTGCACCAGGCCTTCATGCGGTGCTGGTCATGTTCGCGGTTCCGGTGAGAAGACTAGGGAAAAGCCCTTGCGTCACCGGAGGCCGTGGAAGAACTCCCGCACGTCACCGACGAGGAGATCAGGCGCTTCCATGGCGGCGAAGTGGCCGCCGCGGTCGAACTCCGACCAGTGCACGATGTTGTTGGCCTGCTCCGCGAAGCGCCGGATCGGGATGTCCTCGGCAAACACCGCAACCCCGGTCGGTACCGCCGACGGCGTCGGCCAGTTGCTGGTGTGCATGCTCTCATAGTAAAGCTGGGCTGACGACGCTCCGGCCACGGTCAGCCAGTAGAGCATCACATTGGTGAGCATCCTGTCCCGGTCTATTGCCTTCTCCGGCAGCTCGGCCGAGGGGTGGGTCCACTCCTTGAACTTCTCCACGATCCAGGCGAGCTGGCCTGCCGGGGAGTCGGTCAACCCGTAGGCGATGGTCTGCGGGCGGGTGCTCTGGATCTGGAAGTAGGCGTTGCCCTCAGACAGGTATCTGTTCATCCGCTCGAAGCGGGTCATCTCGGCGTCGGTGAACTCAGCTAGCGTGGCCTCGTCGACCTCGCCAAATGGGATGAAGCCCACAGTGGCCGCATTCACGTGCACCCCCGCGACGTGCTCAGCGTCGACCCGGCCGAGGTCGGGCGAGATGAACGCCCCCACGTCGCCGCCCTGCGCGCCGTAGTGCTCGTAGCCGAGGCGGCTCATCAGCTGGGCGAATGCCCTGGCGATGCGGAAGCTGTCCCAGCCGGGCTCACGGGTAGGTCCGGAGAACCCGAAGCCAGGGAGCGAGGGGATCAGGAGGTGGAAGGCATCCGCCGGATCTCCGCCGTGTGTACTTGGATCGCTCAGCGGTCCGATCACATCAAGGAACTCGACTACCGAGCCTGGCCAGCCATGGCTGAGGATCAGCGCTAAGGCGTCTGGCTGGGGTGATCTCACGTGCAGGAAGTGGATGTTCTGCCCGTCGACGGTGGTAGTGAACTGCGGGTACTCGTTGAGCTCGGACTCGTGCTTGCGCCAGTCGTAGGTGGTGCGCCAGTACTCGGCCAGCTCCTTCAGATAGTCCAGCGGGACACCGCGGTCCCAGCCGACACCTGGTATCTCGCTCGGCCAGCGGGTGCCCTCGAGCCGGTCGGTAAGGTCGTCGAGGTCGGGCTGCGGGATGTCGATTCGGAACGATCGGATCTCGGCGTCCGTGCGGTTGGGTTCCGTCATTCCACTGCTCCTTCCTCCCTCTTCTGCCAGAACGGGCCATCCCTTCCTACTCAGGCATGGTGCCACTTCCCGCAGCTCGGTGCCAACCGCCGAGACTCATAGGTGCTGGGCCGGGGCTATGCAGCTTTCTGGATATGGACTTCTGAGAATTCAAATACGAGGCACTCATCCCTTCGGGGTGGCCGTGCAACAAGGGCCATGGACCACTGCTGTGAAAATAGCCTTGGGGGCGGCTCCATTCTCATGGCTTCGGGGTGGGCCAACAAGGGCCATGGAACACTTCGGAGAATAAGCCTCCAGCCGATGTGCCGCAGGCCGCCTGGTTGCATCATGTGCATGGTGCATAGCCCCGGCAAGAGAAAGGCGCGTTGGCAAGGAGGGGAAGGAAGCTCCTGTGGGGGACGAAGAACAAAAGAACAAAGCCCTGGTCCGCTGGTGGTGGGAGGAGGTGTGGCTCAAGGGCAACGTGGCCGCCACGGACGAGTTCATGGCTCCCAACTACGTAGATCATCCCAACCTTCCTGGGCTACCACCTGGCCCCGAGGGCATGAAGCAGGCGCTCACCTACTACCACTCGGCTTCTCCCGAACTCGAGGCCACCATCGATGACATCTTCGCCGCAGGCGACAGGGTAGCGCTCCGCTGGAGCGCTCGCGCCACCCACCTGGGAGAGTGGTTAGACGTCCCCCCCACTGGACATCACTTTACGATGAGCGGGATCACCATCTACCGGATCGCCGAGGGCAAGGCGGTGGAAGGCTGGAACAGCATCGAGGTGAACCCCACGGAGGAAGAGAAGCAGTGGTTTACACAAGGCGGTGGATGGCCAGGCAGAAGCCCCGACATCCCCGCCAGCGAGCGCGATCCGTCTCCCCCGTTCTGGGAGGTCCTAACCCGCAACCTCACCTGGTACTCCCGGGTTAGGGAGGCCCGGGAGCGAGAACGCATCGAGCAAGAGCTGCAAGTCGCTCGCCAGATCCAACAGGCGCTCCTTCCCGAGGCTACTCCCGAGCTCGACGGCTGGGAGCTAACCACTTACTACGAGCCGGCTCGGGAGGTAGGAGGAGACTTCTACGACTTCCTCGAGCTAGAAGATGGCCGGGTAGGCCTCGTCGTGGGAGACGCCACGGGCAAGGGCATGCCAGCGGCGCTGGTGATGGCAACGACCCGCGGCATGCTTAGGGCGGTCGTTCAGTCTGTGGAGTCGCCGGGGGAGGTTTTGGCAAGGGTCAACGAGGCGTTGGTCGCTGAGATACCCCAGAACATGTTTGTGACCTGCCTCTATGCGATCCTCGAGCCCAAGAGCGGTAGTTTGAGGTACGCCAACGCCGGCCACGACCTGCCCTACCTGCGGCACCACGGGGGCGGCGATGCAGAGGAGCTAAGGGCTAGAGGGTTACCCCTCGGCCTCATGCCGAACATGCCCTACGAGGAGAAGGAGGCAGTGCTCGCACCGGGTGACAACGCTCTGTTCTACAGCGATGGGCTGGTCGAGGCCCACGACCCCCAGCGCGAGATGTTCGGCTTTGCGCGGCTTAGAGGTCTGGTCGCAGAGCACGCTGAGGAAGGATCACTGGTGGACTTTCTGATGGAGGAACTGTACTCCTTCGTAGGGGAGGGCTGGGAGCAGGAGGACGACATTACACTCCTTACGCTAAAGCGTTCCGAATCCCCAAGCTGGATATCCGGGAACTCCGAATTGGCGAAGTTCTAAGAATCAATCTTCTAGGTATTTCGGTGAATTAGGGCTAGCGGCCGCATCACCTAGGCACATAACCGGCTCAGGTATATGATGGTGGAGTCTACACCCCAGCAGTAGGGGCAGCCCTTAAGAGAGGAGCGCTAAGGAGAATATGGGCATCTTAAGCTGGATCGTGGTCGGGTTAATCGCCGGTGCGCTGGCCAAGCTGGTGCTGCCCGGAGATGACCCCGGCGGCATTATCGTGACCGCCATAATTGGGATGGTGGGCGCTGTGGTCGGAGGCTTTTTGTTCGGGATCTTTGGCGGCACGGGAGCTACGGGATTCAATGTGTGGTCTATCCTGGTGGCTACGGTGGGAGCAATCGTACTGCTGCTCATCTACCGCCTGATCAGTGAGAGTATTACCTAATGTACTCACCTCTCTGCACGCAGGGCAGCAGAAGCCACACACATTAGGATCTCGGCTGCCCATTTCGCAAAACCTCCACCGGCGGACTTCGCAGAATTCACCTTCCACGCACTCGGGTGAATAAGCCCCGGCCCCCAGAGAGCAAACTTCGCCGCAATTTCCGGCACGCCTAGCGGAAGATAGCCAGGCCGCGGTAAGCCTCGCTCTGTCGGCTGCCGGAGGGTCAAATGCTCGGGGGGCGGCACCGGCCGCGCGATTACCGAACTGCTCAGACGGCCTCGCACAGCAGGGGTAAGGCCACGATGCCGTTCGCGCGCAGCTTTGTCCGCACAAACGTGTGGAAGCTCAGCCTGATGAGCTGGTCGAGCATGAACCGGACCGGACCCCGTCGATCTCCTCCGGCGAGGTGGTCTCTACGAGGACCATCAAGTCGAAGCGCGGCGCGCCCTCGATCGGCAGGAAGGACGCACGCTCGACGAGCTCGCCTACGGCCTCGTCGACCGCGGCGACCGACGCCTTGTGGGGATCGACCCCGACGAGCCTCTCGTCGCCTCCCGGACGCCCACTGCGAGGGACAGAGTACCTAGCCCAGCAGCGAAGAACGCCGCCGTCTGGAGGTAGCCGTACCGACCGATTGCGAGCTCGCTAATGTAGTCTGCGGTGAGGCTGTACTCAGAGACGATGGGCAACAGCAGGGCAGTGGCGGCGAAGAACGCCAGCCCCACAATGGTCACCGAGGCGAGCAGGCCGAGTCTGCCAGCCTCCTGGTGGCTAGCTGAGGTCGACACCTTTTCTGCCTCTCTCGTAGGGAACGCTTTGCCTGTCAACTTAATGATGCCCCTTCGCGCAATGCAGTGTATTTACCAAAGAGCTCTTCACCGAACTTCCGAGAGGAGTGTTCTCGGAAGGTTGCGTTAACCCGTGCGTTACCGAGATGTGCGCCGTCCCGACAAGCGACGCAGCCCACCGCTAGGAACCCCAACAACGCGCCCTAGATCGTGTTGGTTACGATGATGCTGATCCAAGACATCACCAATATGGGTGCCGAGGAAGGGGCTCCTTCCGGGGACCCTCTAAGATGAGATTCCATATGATCTGCTGGAGGAGGATCGCAAGGACACCGTACATTGCTCCTACGGCAACGAGCGTCAACAGCGGGTTCGGGACACCTCCGATCACCACCACACCCACCCAGAGTGCCGCGATAAGGATCGTCACCACGACGTGGCCCACGGCTCCTCCCACGTGGAGGTAGTGGGTAAGCTCGGCTATCGCCAGGACGAACACCAGATCGAAGAAGAGCTCCAGCCACGTGGCGTGCCTTCCTCCTTCCCTGTGAAGGGCATACGAGGTGGGTCTCTTGGCCACAGATCGTCCTCCGTGCCGGCCGGGACACTCTAACCTAGTCCCACATCTCTGCGTTCTCCATCAGCCTAACAGGCTCTATCTCACAGAGCCAGAAACCGAGCTGCGCCCACCAGCGTTGGCAACAACATGCCCGGCGCCCGCGGGTCTAAGGCGTTTCGTGCGGTGCGCGTTCTCACCGTCCCCCCAACCACGGCGGTGTGTATACTCCCAGGTTGGCGAGAATTGCGAGCAAGTCGTCGCCGGCCCATTCCTCCACGAACTTGCCGTCTGATACTCGATAGACGTCGAGTGCGTCCCGGCGAACTCGTCGGCCAGTCGCCAGGATACCGAGAAGGTCACGTTTATGGGTAGCCTCCACGATATAGCGAACGGCAACGGTGTCCCCTTCAGCGACAATGTCTTGCTCGCTCGCCGTCAAGTCGGGCAGCGCTTCGATGAATCCCCCCACTAGCGCGGCGACGTTGTCCAGTCCTTCGGCTGTACCGAGCGTGCCGCCATGCCATTTCACTTCGCCTGCGAGGAAATCGGAAGCGCGGTCAGTGTGGTGTTCGTTGAAGCCTGTTTGGGTGTAGGTGCGCACGAGTGCTTTGTTGGCTTCGATGCCGGTCAGTGTAAACATGATGAGGGTTCCTCCTAGAGTGTAGAAGGCTAATCCACGTACGGTCCGTTGTAGACAGGCTTCTCTCCGTAAGGCTTGCCGGCCATGAGCATGAAGCGAGTCCCTGGCTGCACATCGACCACTCTCAGCGCGCCACCCCCTCCCAAAACGGCAATCTGCGAGCGGCCCGCCCTCCGTGTGTTGGCACCGAAGCTGGCCTCGCCTTCCAGCATGTAGACGAAGCCATTGAAGTCGGACGGGACCGGGCTGCTGAAGGCTCCGCCCCCCGGCAACTCCACGTCCAGGATGAGCCCAGAAGTCCCCAGTTTGACCGGAGACCCTTCCCCTACCAACACCCTTACGATCGCCTCGCCTTCTTGCCTGACGGGCACGTCCTGCGGACCCAAGAGCTGCGCGCTCGGCTCTACTGCCTTGTCCTTGCGCGCCAGGTTCACCCAGAACAGGACGCCGCGCATCTCGGTTCCGGCCTTGCCCTCTCTGAGCTCGTCTTCGCCGATCCCTTCAGCATGCCACACGCCGCTGCCCGTTCGGAGCTTCAGGAGGGATCCGGTCTGCAGCCGCGCACGCTCCATCGCGCCACCAGGACCGGTGCTGTGGCCGGTACTGGCCTCGCCCGCGAGCAGGTACCATAGGTTGTCGAACCCTCGGTGGGGGTGCTTGGTATCCATGCTCGCCCGCTCGGGTGTGATGGGAACGACGGCCTCATGGACGAGGATGAAGGGGTCTACCTGCGCATACGGGATGGTCCGCGAAGGCAGGGGCTCGAGGACATCGAGCCCCATCATGGGGCGAATGTGGGCGTCCTCGAGCAGGACTACCTCCCGCTCTCCGGTCTCGATCTGCGTGCTCATGGTGCTCCTTTCGCTCGAATCCACTCCTAGTGGTTGTCCTTGGGGGCGGTGTAGGGCCACGCCTGGGGGATCGCCAATTCTTCTCTATCTGGGGAAGGCTCGTGGCTCATAGTCTGCGTCCAGTTAGCATCTCAGGTGCCACAAGGTCGCGGTACTCATCGAGGTGGCGCTCGATATAACCCGCGATGAACGGGCAGTACGGCACTACCACCAGTCCCCTGGCGCGCGCATCGTCGAGCGCCGCCCGGGCCAGCCTGCCACCCAGGCCCATGCCCTCGAACGACTCGTAGACCTCGGTGTGCAGGAAGGCGATCCGCCCTCGGAGTAGGGCGAACTGAGTGTAGCCTGCCATCGCGCCGTCAGCCCACACCTCGTAGCGATACTCGGTTTTGTTGTTGCGGACCTCGGCGTTCATGTCTCCTCCGTTCGAGCGCAACTTCACTTTATCAGTCGTCGCTACATGGCCTACCATAAGATGCCCAGCGCGCCATCGAGGCTATAGGCTCCCGCACCTACGATCAGGAGCGTCAAGGCCATCCCCGCAAGAGCCAGGTTGAACTCGTAGCCTCCATTGGTGACAAAGAAGCCGTTGTTCAGGTGCACCGTGAGTACCGCCACGATCATCACCCCGATGAGGGCCAGCGCCGCCAGAGGCGTCAAGAAACCAAGCATCACCAGTATCCCACCGACAAACTCCGCGAGTCCGGCCAGGATCGCCATGGGCTTGGCAGGCTTTACACCAAGCTGCTCGAGCATCTTCGCGAAGCCCGAGATCCGCGGCCCGCCGAAGCTACCGAAGAGCTTCTGGGCACCATGGCCTATGAAGATCACGCCCAGAACCAACCTCAACACCAACAACCCTACGTCTATCATTTCGAACCTCCCTCTCTAAACGTGTGCCCGGCCGCCGACGAGCACGGCGGCTTCGAAGATGTGTGCTGCAGCCCACCGACTTCCAGATCCGCCATGGTCCATCTCCTAAGTTCAATGTTGAACTCATGTATAGTTTAATACTGAACTTTGAGGTGTCAACCGCTATTCGAAAGGGTTCACTCCTGCACGCAGGCAGGGACCGCTCGTAGCCCTGGCGTCATTCCCGCTGTTCCGGCAGTTTGAGCTCGGGTTGATGGCTGTCTGGTTTAACATTAAACTCCTCATCACAATGGGAGTGGAGCGGAAATCAATGCGTCGGGGCGGTGGCTTGAGGAGGCACTCGGTCCTGGCGTGGCTCAGGATGTGGCGGGTCGTCCAGAAGGTGGAACGGGCGGCGGCCGAGCACCTCAGGGCTTACGGCTTGAACTACGCCCAGTTCGACGTGCTGGCGCATGTGGGGGCTGCGGAGGGGTCCAGGCAGAAGGAGTTGGGTGAATCGCTGCACGTCACCAAGGGCAACATCAGTCACCTGGTAGACCAGATGGAGCGGCGGGGGCTCGTTTCGCGGCGCCAGGAGGGGCGGACGAACCGTCTCTACCTCACCGAGGAGGGGCGGCGACTCTTCGAGGAGGTGGTGCCGGCCCACGAGGACCTCGTGCACCGGCTGATGTCTGCTCTTCCCGAAGAGGAGCAAGCGCAGCTCCACGAGCTGCTGCGAGGACTGGACCGCTCCCTGTAGCGGCCGCGCCCTCGTCCGCCGCGCCACGGGCCACCTCAAGTCCTCCGACACACCCGCGTCAACGTGGGTGAATAGCACTCCAGCGGATGCGCTTCCTCCATCCTGGGGCTACACTGCTGGGGTAACGGGATACCGGTCGGAGGGGGTCGGGACCGAGAACGTTAAGGGGGACAAACAATGGACTATAGTGATTTTCGCATACTCGGCCTCGCCGCCAGCCTCAGGCGAGCCTCCTTCCACCGGGGCATCGTGAGGGCGGCACACGAAGTGGCGCCTGAGTGGATGAGTTGCGAGAGCTTCGACCTCGCCCGGATGCCGTACTTCAACCAGGACCTCGAGGATCAGGGCAATCCCGAACCCGTCAAAGAGCTTAGGGAGAAGATACGCGCCTATGACGCCGTGCTCATAGCCACACCGGAGTACGACTACGCGATCCCCGGCGTCCTGACCTCTGCCCTGGACTGGGGGCTGCGTTCACGTTACGATCCTACACCCTTCCGTCACAAGCCGGTCGGGATCGTGGGGGCAAGCCCGGGAGGCGGTGGGACTGCCAGCGGACAGATGGTCCTGAGGCAGATACTCTTGCACCCTCCAGCCTACGTGATGCCCGAGCCGCAGATGCTCATCCCCTTTTCGCGCCAGAAGTTCGACGCGGAAACCGGCGACCTCGTGGATGACGAGACCCGCGACAGGCTGCGCCGCTTCCTGATGGCGCTGGCCGAGTGGACCGAGCGGTTCGAGGATCGCGTGCGATGAGTGGCACGTCGGTGGCGGCTTGGACGATGGGCTCACGACGCTGGCTCGCGCTCATTCTTCTATGCGCTGTGCAATTCATGGTGGTGCTCGTCCTCTCCAGCGTTAACATCGCCCCACCATCGGTCGAGGAAGACCTCGGTTTCTCCGAGAAGTGTCTACAATGGGTGGTGAGCAGTTACGCGCTCACCTTCGGAGGCTTTTGCTGCTTGCGGGGGGCGGTGGCCCTCTTCGACCGTCGCCGCGACGAGTACGAGGAGGCTGCGTCGAAGGGGGAGATTCGCAGCAGAACTACGCTTACCTGGCTCTAAG
This sequence comes from Rubrobacter sp., assembly GCA_035697505.1. Lineage (GTDB taxonomy): Bacteria > Actinomycetota > Rubrobacteria > Rubrobacterales > Rubrobacteraceae > Rubrobacter_D. The sequence goes on along the minus strand of DASSCV010000067.1, from coordinate 14,218 downwards.
TCCTTATCCGGAAACCAATATCTTGGAGAAGATGAGCTGGGCGCAGGCAAGATGAATGAAACCCAGGTAGTTCTCGGTCTTCTTTTCCCAACGCACCAAGAGCCGCCGAAGGTCTTCGCCTTCCGTAGAATCTGGTCGTGGGCATCCTAAAGGGAGGAGCGATGGTTCAACCGAATGCGCGGCTTACCTGGCCGGAGATACTGGCCTGGCGCCTTACGCGCCAGCGCTTGGACCGGAGGGCACCGCGCGACGAGGCGCTCGGCGTGGTACGGGAGATCTGCGGCCTGCACGCTCAGGTGATGTCCTCGGCGGAGCTGACCCTCTGGGCCCGCGTCGAGGACCTCGAGCCCCAGGCGGTGCGGGAAGCGCTGTGGGACCGGCGCTCCCTGGCCAAGAGTGGGCCATGCGGGGAACACTGCACCTCTTGCCGTCGGACGAACTTCCCACGTGGGTCGCCGCACTCAGCGTCCTCAAACCCCGCTATCACGCCGCGAGCTGGCAGCGCTACTACGGCCTGACGCGCGAGGAGGCGGAGGCGATGCTCGCCGCGATCGCCGAGGCGCTCGACGAACGGATGCTCACCAGGGAGGAGCTGGCGCAAGAGGTGGGGCGGCTCTTGGGGTCCGAGGAGCTCGGCAGCAAGTTGCGCGACGGATTCGGCGCGCTCTTGAAGCCCTCAGCCTTCAAGGGCGACTTGCTGTTCGCCCCGAGCGTCGGCCGCAATGTGCGCTTCGCCCGGCCCGATCAGTGGTTGCCCAGCTGGGAGCCCGCGCAGACCGAAGCAGCAGTCCGGGAGATCGTGAGCCGTTACCTGGCCGCCTACGGGCCCGCCACGCGCGAGGAGTTCGCTCGATGGTTCGGCACGACCTCGCCCGCGCAGGCAGGGAGGCTCATCGAGGGTCTTGGTGAGAGGGTAGCGCCCGTCGAGGTCGAGGGGTCAACCGCGTGGATGCTTGCAAAGCACGTAACGGAAGCGGAGGGGGCGGGGCCCGCGGGGGTGGTGCGCCTCCTGCCCGCTTTCGACCAATACGTTGTCGCGGCGCCGAGGGACCGCGAGGCCGTGCTGCCCGGTGCCCTGAAGGGGCGGGTCTACCGCCCTCAGGGCTGGCTGTCGCCGGTCCTGCTGGTTGACGGCCGAATGGAAGGCGTTTGGCAGCACGAGCGCAGAGGAGACCGGCTGGTCGTCGGGATCGAGCCCTTCGCGCATCAGCCTGACTGGGTCAGGCGTGCTGCCGAGGAGGAAGCCGAACGGCTGGCTCGCTTCGTGGGCGGCGGGCTCGAGCTCGACTGGTCAAACCCGTGAGGAAGAGCGACGGTCGCCCGCGGGTGCCGAGGAACCGAGGAGGGGTTGCACAAGTACCGGTGTTCACCGACGTGGTGGTCGTCGAGGGGTGCTTTCGCGCCCTGCTGACCGGAGGAGCCTCGGAGGTGGAGCTGCGCCGGTCTAGCGGTTAGGCGCTTTTCTCGTCCTGCTCGTCATTGGAATACCTGCGCTCGGTCCTTTCATAGCGTCGCTCGTCAGCCTACTCGGTCCTCTGAACGCTCGCCACAATTGTCCGCAGCGCCTCCGCCATGGCGCCGCCCGACGGAGCGCGCTGCACATCGAGCAGCCACTGCGTGATAAGGCCACTCATCAGGGCTACGTAGAACGAGCCAACCGTCTGCGCCACTCTCTCGTCGACCATGCTCTCGTCGGTCCCCTGGAACAACGCCGCAAGCCCGAAGCGCGCCTCCTCGTGGCCAGCAGCGAGCTGCTCGCGCAGCTCCGGCGAGTGTTGGGCCTGCACGAAGGCCTCGAAGGTCGCGACCCACAGCGGCCGGTGCGCCTCGAACGACTCGATCACCCGCGTCCATATAGATTCGAAGCGCTCTATCGGGTCCATCGAACCAACATCGGCGTCGGTAATGAGAGCCCCCTTCAACTCCTCGCCCCACTCATCAATAGCCTCGATCATCGCAGCGTTTAGCAGCGCCTCCTTGGAACCGAAGTGGTAGCCGATGGAGGCCAGGTTGGTGCCCGAAGCTGCCACGATGTCGCGTGCGGTGGTGCGAGCATATCCCCGCTCGAAGAGGCAGCGCCTGGCGCCAGCGAGTAGTCTCTCTCGGTGTCCCATGACCCGATCTTAACATAAAAATAATACAAATGTACTATACATCTGTATAAGACAAATGTATAGTACATACGATATTAGGGTTGGAGGTTTGCTCTCGCGAACCCGGCTTCAACGACGCGGCTAAAAAGGAGGACCCCAGATGATGAACAGAGACATCCTCATTTCAGGCGCTAGCATCGCCGGGCTCGCACTGGCGTACTGGCTGCGCCAATACGGTTTCAATCCAACGGTGGTGGAGCAGGCGCCAGCGCCGCGGGAGGGCGGTTATGCGGTCGACCTTCGTGGGGCAGCACGGGAGGCGGCTGAGAGAATGGGGATCATGGCCGACGTGAGGCGGGCACACGTCGGCACGCACGGATTGTCCTACGTCAACGGTGCCAACAAGCCTGTGGCGAGCATGAGCTCGGACCTCCTCGGTGATTCGGGAGGCGCGATCGCCGAGATCGAGATTCTGCGCGGCGACCTGATCCGCATCCTCTACGCGGCGGCTGGAGACGACGTCGAGTACATCTTCGAGGACTCCATCAGCAGCATCTCGCAGGGCGAGGAGGGCGTAGGGGTAACCTTCCAGCGTGGCGAACCACGGCACTTCGACCTGATGGTGGGGGCTGATGGGCTCCACTCCAACGTGCGGGCGCTTGCCTTCGGCGATGAGTTGGAGTTCGTCCGCGACCTCGGCGCCCACGTGTCGATCTTTACCACTCCCAACCACCTTGATCTCGATGGCTGGGAACTGATGTACAGCACCCCCGGCAAGACGGCGGCCATGTATCCCGCGAGGCACAACACCGAGGCGAAAGCCATGTTCTTCTTCGCCTCCGACCCGTTTCCCTACGACCGTCACGACATCGGAGGGCAGAAGAAGATCCTGGCCGAGGCCTTCGCCGGAGGGGGTTGGGAGGTCCCCAGGCTACTCGAAGCCATGTGGGGCGCGTCCGACTTCTACTTCGATACGGTCAGCCAGGTCCACATGGACCGGTGGTCGAGCGGGCAGGCGGTACTGGTCGGGGACGCTGCCTACTGCCCCTCTCCGATGGCGGGGGTGGGCACGAGCCTGGCTCTGGTGGGGGCTTACGTGCTGGCCGGGGAGCTGAAGGCCGCAGGAGGCGATCACCGCAGGGCGTTCGTCCGCTACGAGGAGGAGATGCGCGAATACGTCGAGCAGGGCCAGAAGCTCGCGAAGGGTAACGCCACCGGGCTGATACCGCGATCACGTTTGCAGATCAGGATACGCAACCAAGTCATCAGGATGCTGCCCTACTTGCCCTGGAGAGGACTCATCGCCGGTGGAGTCCAGAAGGCGGCCAACGCCATCACGCTCAAGGACTACAAGGGCTGATGCGCGTGGTTCACGTGGAGCTCGCCTGGTTCTCGGCCCTAGCCGAGGGCGAACAGTGCCCCGCCCCCTTGGCGAATACGCTTGCGCTCGCGATCCCTGCGCTCGCCACGAAGCGCCAGCACATCGCCGACGATGAACCAGGAGCCCAGGAGGGCATTGCAGAAGCCCCAGCGAGCCACAAGAGACCAGTTCGCAAGAGCCAGGGGAAATGGGAGCAGCGCGAAGATCAGAACGAGAAAGCTATCGCCGATTAGGAACCAAAGAACCCTTAGTTCGGTAGGAGACCAACAATGTGCTCCGTGCAAGCGAAAGACCACGGCAACACCCGAGAACCCGGCAAGCGTGATCGCCACTTCGGCAAGCGTGTTGAGGACTGACTCGTTCATTCCAACACAGGTATGTGACGCCACCTAACTCGTGATTATGCGGACCTGTATATCTACAAGTGATGGCCACGGTGGTGAAGCCATCGGCTACCTACGGTCCTCGCGCAGCAGGCAGGCGCCCACGAGGACGACAAACGCCAGAAACGAGAACACCATCCGCACACCGTTCCAGAAGTTCCACGGGCTTTCGTAGGCGGCTCTCGCACGCGCCAGTTCGCCCGCAGACGCGTCGCCGACGACACGAGCAAGCTCCTCGTTGAGCGGCACGTTCACGACGACGGTGAGCAGGAAGCCACCCCCCACGTAGAGGGCCGAGGCCAAGGCGATGAGCCAGAAGCGACTCGACCGCGGCTTCGGCAAATGTACCGCGAGCGCCGCGAGCAGGAATAAGACGGCGCCGAAGAAGCTCAGGAAGAATAGAGGGTTCTGTATCTTCTCGTTTATGGCCTGCATGGTGGCGACGTATGAAGCGTCTGGCTGCGCTGCCAGACCAAGGGTCACCGAGACTGCGTAGGCGTAGAAGACGCCAGCGACAAGGCCCGTGGTGAGGGTGGCACCGGCCAGCGAGAGGACGCGGATGGCCGACCCTACCGCTGTGGAGCGGGGAGCTTGCTGGCTTGCGGCTTCGATTGGTGAACGTGGCATGGTTTGTCTCCTCACGTCGTTCCTTGTGGCGCGTTGGGTTGCATCTATTGTCCTCCTTTGCTGCTTTCCGTTTTGATCTCTCTGCAACCGGCTGCTTCCCGACTCTGCTTTGGCCGGTATCGCCCATCGCTAGCCCAGTCCTGACGCCCTAGACGCGGAGCACGATGGTGAGCGCGGCCGCAGCAGCGAGGGCCGCCACGGTCCGCACATGGTTCCATGCGGTCCAATTCGTGACATACTCATTCCAATAGCTCGCCGCGTCGGCGCCTTGGGGGTGCACAGTTGCGAGCCTGTTGTTGAGCGGGACGTTGCACGCCATCGTCACCCCGATGGTGCCGACGAGGTAGAGCACGCCACCGGCGAGCACTAGCGCCGCGTACCGCTCGCCCCAGGAGATCACGGCCCACACGGCCAGCGCGAGGCTAGCAACGGCAGTCCCGAAGAGCGCCGTCATGAAGACGGGGGTGACCGCCAGTATGTTGATCGACTGCATCGCGGCGATCCCCTCCTCCGGCTTCAGTCGCCTCAGCGCTGCCATTACGAACGTGGAGAAGGCGAAGAAGACCCCAGCTACCAGCCCGCACCCCAGGGCGCTCGCCAGCGTCGCGGCGTAGAGGATGGCGCTCATCGTCCGCCGTCCCAGATGCCGGTGGCAGCGACCTCGCGTGCGTAGGCGGCGAAGTCCTTGGGCTCCCGACCCAGGGCGCGCTGCACCCCGTCGGTCAGATAGACGTTGCGCCCGTCCAGGACTTCGCTGAATAGGTAGGTGAGCAGCCACACGAACTCCGAGGGTACACCTTGCTCGGCCAGCATGGAGGCGTACTCCTCCACCGAGACCGGCAAGTAGCGGATCTTGCGCCCGGTTGCCTCGGCGATCTCGCCTATCGCTTCGGCGAAGGTCAGGAGCCGGGGACCGGTCAGCTCGTAGATCTGCCCTGCATGCCCAGCATCCGTCAGCGCCGCAACGGCGACATCGGCGATGTCGTCGGCGTCTACGAACGGCTCGGGGATGTCCCCTGCTGGGAGTACGACCTCGCCGCCGAGTATCGGCTCAAGCAGATAGTTCTCGCTGAAGTTCTGGCTGAACCACGCGCACCGCACGATTGTCCACTCGGCGCCTGCCTCCTGCACGGCTAGCTCGGTACGCTGGGCCTCCTCCTCGCCGCGGCCGGAGAGAAGCACGAGGCGCCTGACTCCGCTCTCCACGGCCAGCTCGGCAAACGAGCGCACCGCCGCCAGCGCGCCCGGGACTGCGAGGTCTGGGAAATAGGAGACGTACACCGACTCCACGTCGTGCAGTGCTGGCGCCCACGTCGCCTTATCCTCCCAGTCGAAGGGGGGCTCGCCAGAGCGGGAGCCTACCCTCGTCGGCACTCCGCGCGTCGCGAGTCGCTGCTCCACACGGCGACCGGTCTTGCCCGTTGTGCCGAGGACCAGCGTCGTCTGCTTCTTTTGCGGCCTTTTCGCCTTCATCGTCTGCTCCTTCGTCCCGGCACGCTTTCCTGTCGCCAATAACATATCGCCGGGCCGTGTAGAGAAACATCAACCAAAGGGTGGAGCGGGGGGTGGAGATCCATGCCCGGGCGGTTCCACGGCCGTTGAGGCCACGTGTCCTATCAAACGGTTTCTCCCGAGCAGACGCTTCCATTGCCATTCACCACGGCGATCGAGGGTTTGATCCGGCGTTTCTCCGTAGTATGCTTGTGCTCAGGAAGAACCGAGTGGGACCAGCCATCGTGCCCCAAGCGCTAGTAACGACCAAGCTGCGCGTCCCGCAGACACGCCCGAAGCTGGTGGAGCGTCCGCGCCTTCGCGACGTCCTCGCCGCCTGTGAGGGGCGCAGGCTGACGCTCGTCTCCGCCCCGGCTGGTTTCGGCAAGACCACGTTGCTCGGCGAATGGGCGGAGGATCTCTCGGCGGCCGGAAGGTCTGTGGCCTGGGTCTCCCTGGATGGATCGGACAACGACCCGGTGCGTTTCCTGGCCTACCTGGTGGGCGCGCTCCGCGCAGTCGAAGAAGGTGCCGGCGGCGGGATCCTCGCGTCGCTGCGCTCGCCCGAGCCCCCGCCCGTCGAGGCGGTGATGCGGATCCTGGTCAACAATCTGGCCAACGTACATCGCGAGGTCGTCATGGTACTCGACGACTACCATGTGGTGGACTCGGAGCCGGTCCATGAGGCCGTCTCATTCCTGCTCGAGCACCTGCCGGAGAACGCACACCTGATCGTCTCCAGCCGCACGGATCCGCCCCTCCCCCTCCCGAGGCTACGCGCCCGGGCCCAGATGGCCGAGATCAGGGCCTCCGACCTGCGCTTCACCACCGACGAGGCGAGCGCCTTCCTGCGCGATGTAATGGGGCTGACCCTATCGGCGGATGACGTCGCGGCACTCGAAGAGATCACCGAGGGCTGGGTCGTCGCCCTCCAGTTGGCGGCGCTCTCGATGCGCGACCGCGATGATGCCTCTGGCTTCGCGCGGGCCTTCTCCGGGAGCAACCGCCACGTCCTGGACTTCCTGGCTGAAGAGGTCCTCGAGCGGCAGCCCGAAGGCGTGAGGGACTTCCTGCTCCGGACCTCTATCCTCGAACACATATGCGCCCCGTTGTGCGACGCCCTTACCGGCCGCGATGACGGGCAGGTGATGCTAGAGAGGCTGGAGAAGGAGAACCTCTTCGTCGTCCCTCTGGATGACGAGCGATGCTGGTACCGTTACCATCACCTCTTCGCCGACTTCCTGCGCGGCCGCCTCAAGCGCGAAAGACCCCAGAGCACGGGCGAGCTACACCTCCTGGCCTCCGGCTGGTACGAGGACAAAGGGTACATCGCCGAGGCTATCGGGCACATCCTTTCCGCCCCAGACCACGAGCGGGCGGCGCGGCTGATCGAGGGAGAGATCAAGCAAGCCTGGAGCCGCGGCGAGGGGCCCACCGTGCTCCGGTGGCTCGAGGCGTTGCCGGCCGGAGAGAAGCGCCGCAGGCCCCGGCTGTTCCTCCAGCACGCCCAGGTCCTGGTGCTCATCGGCCAACCGGACGGTGTCGAACTTCTCCTGAAAGAGGCCGAGCGGGCGGGCGACGCTCCCGGGCAAGACCGCCGGTTTCTCTTAGGGTTCGCTTCGGCCGTCCGGTCCTGGCGCGCCCGCCTGCGGGGAGACGCCCCCAGCGCGGTCGAGCTGGCCCGGCGAGCCCTCATGCTCCTGCCCGAAGAAGAGGGGCACCTCCGCAACTTCGCCGCTGTGTCCCTGGCAGACGCGCTCAGGACCGCAGGCGATTTGTCCGCGGCGAGCCAGGCTTTCGCGGAAGCCGCCGAGATAGGGCGGGCCGCGGGCCACGTCTACGGGACGCTCAATGCCATGGTCTGGCAGGCAAGGGTGCAGGCGCAGCTAGGTCGCCTGCGGGAGGCAGAGGTCCAGTTCCGGCGGGCGATGCGGTTCGTGACCGAGGAAGGCGTCGAGCTGCTTCCTGCCGCGGGGGCAGTCCACATAGGGATGGCCGATCTCCGCTACGAGAGGAACGACCTGGACGGAGCGGAGCGTGAGCTGAAGAGAGGAATCGAACTGGCCGAGCAGACGAGGGAGGTCAGCAACCTGGTGTGGGGCTACGTCACCCTCTCGCGAGTGAAGCGGGCTCGAGGAGACGAGGAGGGCGCCCTTGAGATGGCCCACGAAGCGGAGCGGGTTGCGCGCGCCTCCGACGCGGACCTGCAGATCGCCATCGTCGAGGCCTGGATGGCAAGGCTGGGCCAGGCGCGGGGTGACCTCGCGGAGACGGCGGCTGAGCATGCCGTGACCGGGGAAAACGCATCGGACGCTGTGCGGACCATCGACCAGCTAACTTCGGCGAGGCTGCTTCACGCCCGAGGCTGGTACCGTGAGGAGTTGCGGCTTCTGGAAGAGTCGCGCGAATCGGCGGAGTCGACAGGGCGCACAGGAGACCTCATAGAGATCCTGACCCTGCAGGCGCTTGCGCGTTGGGCCAGGAACGACAAGGAGCAGGCAGTGAGCACCCTGACGCAAGCGTTCGCTATGGGGGAACCGGAGGGCTACGTACGCACCTTCGTGGACGAGGGACCCGTCATGGGTGACCTGCTCTCGGCAACGCTGGAAGCCCGCCAGAGAGGCCAGCTCGACCCTGCGAGCCGCCTACCGGCGCGCTACCTCGCGAGGCTCCTGGCGGCCCTCGCGCAAGAGGACGCTGCTACAAAGCTGCACGAGCCACTACTGAGCGAGCGGGAGCTGGAGGTGCTCGCGCTCATCGCCTCTGGCGAGTCGAACAGGGAGATCGCCAGCAAGCTCTTCGTCTCGGTGAGCACGGTCAAGACCCACATCAACAACCTCTACCGCAAGCTGGAGGCGCACACCCGCACCCAGGCGGTGGCCCGTGCTAGAGAGTTAAATCTCTTCTAGCACAGCAAAGAAGGCCAATAACGTGTCCGAGAACCCCGAAAACAGATTGATCTCCACCCCCCGATCCACCCTTCGGCCGATGCCGCCCGCTAGGTACCTCTATATAAAGAGCGTGGGCCACAGGGTCGAGCGGTCCTCGGGCATCGCTCGATCAGACGATCATAGGAAGGGAGCGCTTCGATGGTAAAGACTATGCGGTGGCTCCTTGGCGCGGTGGTCGGCTTCCTGGCGCTCGTGGGCGTAGGGGCGGCCGCCACCTACGATCCGATACCGGGCAGGGGATGATACCAACGGTTAAGGAGGGGTGGTGATCCTGCGCGTTTGGCGGGCGAGGATCAACCCGGCGCGTATAGACGAGTACAGGCGCTTTGAGACGGAGTGGTTCCTGCCGATGCTTCACAAACAGTCCGGGTTTCTTGCGGTGCTGTTCTTGCGACAAGCCGAAGATCATGCGGCATCGCTCATCATCTGGGAGGACAGAGGAGCGGTAGAGGCAGTCAAGAGCTCGCCTTCTTACCGGCGGGCGGTTCGCGAGCTGGCGGGGAGTGACCTGCTGGCGGGAGAGCAATGGGAGGAGGTCTTCGAAGTGGAGGGCGGTGATCTCCGCGCGGAGACGCTGCTAGGAGCGCTCGGCTCCTGATCCCTCTTCTATTCGGGGAATCGCCAATAGATCATGGCAGGGTACAACTGCTTCCTAGGCATGAAGAAGATGTGTTCTCGGAGATTCGTACCTTGAGAGGTGCGGAGACGAAAGGGATCATTCAAGATTGGGTGGCTGGCGAACAAGGAGGTTCTTCGGATGAGCGTCTACGTCTTGGTCGGTGGTGGTTGGCTCGGGGGTTGGTGTTGGCAGGAAGTCGCCAGGCGACTCAGGGAAGATGGACACGACGTCTATCCAGTCACCCTCACGGGTCTGGGCGAACGGGTGCACCTCGCCTCTCCTGAGGTCAACCTCGAGACCCACATCACAGACGTGGTCAATCTCATCGAGTTCGAGGATCTTCGTGACGTCGTGCTCCTGGGGCACAGCTACGCGAATCTTGTAGTCACGGGTGTGGCCGACCGGGTGGTCGAGCGCATCTCCCAGCTGGTGTACCTGGATACCGGACAGCTCCCAAACGGCACAGCCCTCATCGAGGTCTTCCCGCCCGAGGTTAGAGAGCACATCGAGCGGCAGGTGGATGAGTTCGGCGACGGCTGGCGGTTCCCGCTGCCGCCCCAGGAAGAGCTGGCTAACTTCGGCAGCCTGGAAGGGTTGGACGATGCCAAGTTAGAGCTGCTGTGCTCGCGAGCCGTCTCCCAGCCGTTCGGAACCTTTACGCAGCCGCTGCGGTTGGAGAACCCTGTTCGGGAAACGCTGCCCAAGGTGGGTATTGTGTGCAGTTTCTCGCTAGAAGAGGTGCAGGCTATCATAGAGAGTGGCGACCCTGTGTTCCGCGAGATGGCTAGCCCAAGCTGGCGCTTTATCGAACTGCCAACGGGCCACTATCCGATGTTCTCCAGACCCGATGATCTGGCGGCGGAACTCCTCGACCTCCCATCGGGGGAGTCTGGTCGAGAGGAAGGTGAGGGCAAGAGCTAAGGGCGACCGGCGAAGCGCTAACTTCCGCGAACGTGCGCCTTCTAGGTACTTCGGTGAATGAGCCTGCTGCCCTGGTTCCAGCCATCCATTAACTGCTGATAGAGGGCGCGGACGGCTGCCTCGTCGGCGGAGTGGTTCGTGGTGTTCTCGTCTTGCATGGATGTCCCACCAGCGTAACTACCAGGAAGATGAAGGGGACGTTCGCCGTACCCAGACGCCCGCACTCTCCACAACCCGCGGGTGTCGACGAAGGGCCTGCGCTCGATCGAGGTAGACAGTTATCGATAAGAGCATACACAAGATTCTTCGCATAAAGTACGATCAACTCTCCACGTAAGGGAAGGAGGAGACCATTGACGGAAGCCCCGATCGTTGTCGAGAACCGCGAAGAGCTCATCTTTCTGCTCTCCGAGGCCTCAGAGCTGGAGCACATGGTAATGCTCGCCTACCTCTTCGCCGCCTTCAGTCTCAAGACCGACGCCGGCGAAGGGCTGACCGAGGAGCAGCTCGAGGCGGTCAGACGGTGGGAGCGGGTGATCTCGGAGGTCGCTGCCCAGGAGATGCTCCACCTGGCCTCGGCGAGCAACCTGCTCACAGCTATAGGCGGCGCCCCACACTTCAGCCGGCCGAACTTCCCGCAGCCGGCAAAATACTATCCACCGGGATTCGAACTGGCTCTCATGCCTTTCAGCGAGCAGGCCCTGGGGGGCTTCGTCTTCTACGAGCGACCCGAGGGCATGGAGCACGACGCGCCGGAGCTGCAGCTCGCGAGCGAGGTGATAGCGCATCTCATCCCCGGCGGCGTCATTGTGCCTCACGAGCAGGAGTTCGCCACCGTGGGCCACCTCTACCGGGGGATCGAGCAAGGCTTCAGGCGCCTGGTCGAGAAGTACGGAGAGCAGAGAGTCTTCGTCGGACCGCCCGAAGCCCAGGCCACCTGGAGGTACTTCTGGTGGCCCGAGTTGGTCCCGGTCACCGACCTCGCCTCGGCACAGGCGGCGATCGAGACGATCGTCGAGCAGGGCGAGGGGGCTCGGAGCGACAGAGACGACGCCCACTTCGGCATGTTTCTCCGGGTCCTGGTGGAGTACCTCGAATTTAAGGAACGGGATCCGGACTTCGAGCCGGCGAGGCCGGTTACGCCGGCATGGGTGAGGCCGCCACGCGACGCGAAGCCGCCCAACCCCACCTTGATAACCGACCCCACCACGGCCGGGGTGGCTGACCTGTTCAACGCCACCTACGAGGTGATGCTGCAGATGCTGGTCCGCTTCTTCGCCCACACCGAGGAGACCGAGGAGGAACTACAGACGTTGAGCAGGACCGCCGTGGGCGCGATGTCCCTCCTCATCAAGCCTTTGGGACAACTTCTCGCTACCCTGCCGGTGGGAGCAGAGTATCCGGGCAAGAGTGCGGGGCCGAATTTCGAGTTCTACCGCACGAGCTACCTGCTGCCGCACCGTCACGCCGCGTGGGTGCTTATGAACGAGCGTCTCCTCGAGCTGGCGGTTTACTGCGCTAGGCTGGGTGCCCGGCCGTCCGCTCCACCCGAGCTGATGACGATCGAAGAGACCTTTCGGAAGCTCGCCCGCGAGCTGGAGCAACACATCGGCTGAGAAAACGGAGGGCGCAGGTGCATCCACGAGCGCATTTACCTCCGTCCTGAAAGTAAGCCGGCTGCGAGGCGACGCTATGGGCTGGCGGAGGGATCCGTACGAATCATCCGCGACAGTTTGGAGTTTAGGAAGCTCCGCTCGGGTGCGGTTTCGGTTGCTCCGCACACTAGCCCTGCCTGGGCCCCGCTCTTCCAGCGGGCCGCTGCGGTAGTCCCGACGCTCGACAACATTGCGCCGGCGATAGGTCGTCTGGCAGAAAGCACCGCTGGATACTTCGATAACTTCAGACCACAAAGCCCGATAATCGCGACCGCTATGATCGCAGAGCCTGTTCGCACCGTACGCTCGAGAAGGGGCGCTCTGTGCCCTAATTGTGCGTGAGCACGCGACGCACCCGTGCTGCCGAGAGGAAGCCCTCCCTTTGCTCCTCGTCCCCGAAGTTTCCCGCGAGCATTCTCAAGGTCTGCGCCGCTAGAGAGAACGCCTCCCGGGCTTCTTCGGTCTGTCCGCGCTGCTCGTGAAGCTCGCCGATTTTGCTCTGGCTCTGCCAGAGTTCCTTGGGTAGTCCGATCCTCTCGGCTAGTGTCCGTGCTTCGTGTAGCTGACCTATCGCCCTCTGCGTGTCGCCCCCGAACTCGCTAAGGACTGCCATAGAGCGAAGGTAGGCTATCCGTTCCCGCCCGTTCGTCCGCGGTCGGTCGGCGAAACGTCGCACCACTTCTCTAGCGCGTCGCTCGTCCCCTCCACGCAGCAGCGCCTCGACCTCGTAATGGACGTAGAGTCCATCAAGCACATCGAAGGAGGCGCCTGCTTCGTGTGCTCTCCTGGCGTGGGGGTAAGCCTCCTTCCAATTCTCGGAGAGGGCCGCCACCGCGCAGAGGCTGGCGGAGGAAAGCACCTCGTAGTGCGGCCCCAATTGTCCCCCAAGCTCCAGCGCCTCCTCATAGACCTTACGCGCCTCCTGCAGGTCCAATAACGCCTCGTATGTCCGCCCGAGGTGGTCGAGGTTGTGCCACAGCAGAAACATGTCTTGCGCTATGCGAGCCAGCGCGGTCCCTCGCAGGCAGACCTCGAGCGCTTCCTCGTACTCGCCACTCGCCAAGAGTCCGAGTGAAAGCGCCGGTGAGCCCATCGCCTCGGCCCGCTCGGGCAACTCGCGGGACTTGCCAAGCACCTCACGTCCGAACGCGACCCCCTCTTGCAGCCTGCCCTGGAAGACCCGGACGTACGCGAGATACATGAGGCATTGGATCTCCATGGCTTTGTTGCCCACTTTCCACGAGGCCATGAGCCCCATGGCCGTAGGCATCGAAGGAAGGAGCCTCCGCGGTGAAGGTCGTTCGGCCAGCTCCCGGCTCAGCTCAGCACCCTCCTCAGCATACGTCGCCGACTCCTCGAGCCTTCCCCTAAACAACTCCACTCGCGCCAGTGTCTCCAATGCCCGCGCGATCAGGTCCGGGCGCACTTCTAGAGCTCGAGCCGAAGCCAAGGCCTTCCGGGCGAGACGGGCCGAGTGCTCGAATGCCCCCGCCCCGTAAGTCATGACGTCCGCCAGGGTGCACTCTGTCTCTACCAGCCACTCTTCGAGTTCCGCCTCCTCGGCCACCCCTCTAGCCTCCTCCAGGAGCCTCCTCGCCCTCGGGGGGTCGGACTCTCGGTGGAAGGCGAGGACCGCCAGGTTGTTGAGGGCGCCCACCTCGAGCCTCGCTTCTTCCACCTCTCTGGCTAGAGTAAGCATCGCCTCGTAGGCCTCCCTGGCCTTCTCCCACTCCTCTGGCAGCTCGTAGGCTCGGCCCAGCTGAATGTACAGGTGCTCCAGATCCGGGACTAACGGCTCGCTCAGCTGTCTACTGCCTGTTCGTACTTCTGTCAGCAGGTCACGTGCCCTTTCGTAGTGCTCGATGGCGTCCTTTACGGAGAACACCTCCACGGCGGCATCGCCCGCCGCCACACCATACCGGAAGGCCTGCTCTGCAAGACCTCCCGCAAGCGCATGATGCGCCAGCTGTGCAGCAGGGGCACCACCCTCCTCCAGCACCTCAAAAGCCCTGCGGTGCAACAGCCTCCGTCGCGCATGCCCCATCTCGGTGTAGGCCACCTGCCTTATCTTCTCGTGCGTGAAGGAGTAGGTGGCGC
>DASSCV010000066.1:0-2663 GCA_035697505.1 Rubrobacter sp. | reverse complement strand
TGTATTCGTAATCATTAGACTTCGGAGGGTTTTCGTTGGCGATTAGGGCGGAAGGGACGAGGTCTGGGGCGGACGCCTGGAAGCGCAACAGCCGTACCAGGGAGGCCAGGGAGCGCGTTATAAAGGTCCTTCTCACAGCCTGCGCGTACCTGTCGATCTTCACTACGTTCGGGCTCGTTATCGTGCTCTTCGAGGAGACCTCGCGGTTTTTCCTGAAGGTCTCCCCGGTGGAGTTTCTGACCTCGACGCAGTGGGCGCCGCCGCAAGGAGATTTCGGTGTCTTGCCGCTCGTCTACGGCACGCTGATGGCGACCATCATCGCCATAGGCGTAGCTCTTCCCATAGGATTGCTCACGGCTATCTACCTCAGCGAGTACGCCCCGCAACGTTTGCGGCGGTGGCTCAAGCCGGCGCTCGAGATCCTGGCCGGCGTGCCAACGGTGGTCTACGGATACTTCGCCCTGACGTTCATCACCCCGCTCTTCAGGGACAGCCTCTTCTCTGGCATAGAGTCCTTCAACGCGATCTCCGCCGGACTCATTATGGGGGTGATGATCATCCCGACGGTGGCCTCGGTCAGCGAGGACGCCATCTACGCGGTGCCGCTCTCCCTTAGGGAAGGCGCCTACGCGCTCGGCGCGACCAGGCGAGAGACTGCGACGAAGGTCGTTGTGCCTGCGGCGCTCTCGGGGATCGTGGCGGCCGTGATCCTTGGTATCTCGCGCGCTATCGGGGAGACGATGATAGTGACCATCGCGATGGGCGCGCAGGCGAACTGGCTCGGGAGCCCCCTCGAAGGCATGCAGGCGATGACGGCGTACATCGTTCAGGTCGTTGGCGGGGAGACGCCACGCGGATCTATAACCTACGAGTCCATATTCGCGGTGGGATCTGCATTGTTTCTGATGACCCTGGCCCTCAACCTCGCGAGTTACTGGTTCGTCCGGCGTTATAAGGAGACCTACTAGTGACCAAGAGCACCACGAAAGCCCAGCAGCAACAAGGCGGCCCGGGAGGACCGGACTTCAAGGATTCCAGGTCCACCCGGTACGGCCTGGACATGGCCTTCACCGTGCTGGTCACGGGGGCGGCGTTGGTCGGCGTCGTCGTTCTGGTGGTGCTCCTGATCGATGTGATCAGGGACGGTTCCACGATGCTGAGCCTGAAGTTCTTGACGAGCTTCCCCTCGCAGATCTTCCCCGAGAACGGGGGCATCTACCCCGCGTTGATCGGGTCGCTGTGGCTGCTCGGGTTGACTGCCCTGATAAGCGTGCCTCTGGGTCTTGGGGCCGCGGTGTACCTGGAGGAGTACGCAGAGGACACGCGCATCAACCGGATAATCGAGATCAACATCTCCAACCTCGCCGGGGTCCCTTCGGTGATCTACGGCTTGCTCGGCCTCGGTATCTTCGTAGAGTTCCTGGCCCCGCTAACAGGGGGCGGGAGCGTGCTCACCGGCGCGCTCACGCTGAGCCTCTTGATCTTGCCGGTCATCATCGTCGCCACCAGGGAGGCGCTGCGGGCCATACCGGGCTCTATCAGAGAGGGCGGCTACGCGCTCGGGGCCACGAAGTGGGAGGTGATCTGGAGCCACCTGCTCCCCATGGCGCTGCCTGGCGCTCTTACTGGCATCATCCTGGCGCTCTCGCGAGCCATTGGAGAGGCGGCCCCTATCCTGGTCGTCGGGGTCTCGCTGTACCAGACATACGTCACCACGGGACCTTTCGACGGCTACATGGCGCTGCCCACCCAGATCTACGACTGGATCAGCCGCCCGCAGCAGGTCTTCCAGGACTCCGCGGCGGCAGGCATAGTGGTGGCCATGGCCGTGCTGCTGCTTGCGAACTCGTTCGCGATCTGGCTGCGAAACAGGTACCAGCAGCGTTCGTAGTGGCGGTTTACCCGAAAGAAAGGTGTTAGCCTAGTGGAGACTGAGCAAACCGGGAGGGAGCGGAAGGTGTCCGAGGTGTCGAGGGACCAGCGCGACGTTAAGCAGAAAGGCGAAGGCGCACCCTCAGGCGACGGTCTGACCCTGGGCATGAAGGTCCAGGACCTCTCGGCGTTCTACGGCTCCTTCAAGGCCATCACGGACGTGAGCATAGATATCCAGGCCAACAAGGTGACGGCTCTCATCGGGCCGTCGGGATGCGGCAAGAGCACCTTCATACGCTGTTTGAACCGGATGCACGAGGTGATCCCCGGCGCGCGCGCAGAAGGGCACGTGAAGCTAGGCGAGCAGGACATCTACGCCAAGACCTCGGACCCTGTAGTCATCCGGCGCCGCATCGGGATGGTCTTCCAGAAGCCCAACCCGTTCTCCAAGTCCATCTACGAGAACGTGGCGTGGGGTGCCAGGATCAACGGCTACCGCGGCAATATGGACGAGCTGGTCGAGCGTTCCCTCAAGCACGCCGCTCTCTGGGAGGAGGTCAAAGACCGCCTCAAGGAGAGCGGTCACGGGCTCTCCGGCGGCCAGCAGCAGCGTCTTTGCATCGCGCGCACCCTGGCGGTTGAGCCCGAGGTGATCCTGATGGACGAGCCTGCGAGCGCGCTCGACCCGGTCTCGACGCAGATGATCGAGGACACCATGGACCAGCTGAAGCAGAACTACACGGTGGTAATCGTGACGCACAACATGCAGCAGGCGGCCCGCATCTCGGACT
>DASSCV010000065.1:0-4747 GCA_035697505.1 Rubrobacter sp. | reverse complement strand
ACCGAGACGGTCACCGTCTTATCTGCCCTGTCCGAGACGATGAGCCCGACCCGCTCCTTGCGCCTGTTCCGCTCGGTGTCGGTCTGGATCTGGCCCTCGTCCTGGTCCAGCGCGGGGCCCTTGGCAGGACCGGCATCGAGGCCGGTTTCTCCAGCCTCGATCAGGTCCTGTGGCGTCTCGGCCACGGGCTCCTCGGCCTTCCCAGGAGTCTGGTTTTTCTCTTCCTCTACCACTACCTACTCTCCTGCTTTCTGGTTCAGGACCGTCAGGATCCTGGCGATGTTCTTCCTGACCTCTTTGAGCTGTCCCGTGTTCTCCAACTGCCCTGTCGCGTGCTGGAAGCGCAGGTTGAAGAGCTCGCGCCTTGTGGCGGCGAGGCGCTGCTCGAGTTCCTCGACATCCAGCTCGCGCACTTCGGCTACCTTCACTGCTGACTACCCCCTCGATGGACGAAGCGCGTCTTTATGGGGAGCTTCTGGGCGGCGAGGTGCATGGCCTGGCGGGCCAGCGTCTCGTCCACACCGCTCATCTCGAACATCACACGCCCGGGCTTGACGACGGCGACGTAAGCCTCCGGGCTACCCTTGCCGCTACCCATCCTGGTCTCGGCCGGCTTCTTGGTCACGGGCTTGTGAGGGAAGATGTTGATCCAGACCTTCCCCCCGCGGCGGATCTTCCTGGTCATGGCGATACGGGCCGCCTCTATCTGGCGGTTGGTGATCCAGGCCGGCTCCAGGGCCTGCAGCCCGTACTCGCCGAACTGCACGTCGGTACCGCCCTTGGCCTTGCCCCGCATCCTGCCCCTGTGGGGCTTCCTGTACTTGAGCTTTTTGGGTACTAACATAGTCTACCGCCTGATCGCTTCCGGCTGCTCGTCGTGTACGCCGTGGTTGATCCAGACCTTGACCCCGATCTGTCCCATCTGGGTCTTGGCCTCCCTGAAACCGTAATCTATGTCCGCATCGAGCGTGTGCAGAGGCACTCTTCCTTCTGAGATGGTCTCGGACCGGCTCATCTCGATGCCGCCCAGCCTCCCGCCCAACTGGATCCTGGCGCCTTCGGCGCCGCTGCGGATAGCGCTCGTGAGTGCGCGTTTCATGGTCCGCCGGAAGGCGGCGCGCCCGACGAGCTGTTCGGCGATGGACTCGGCCACGAGGCTCGCGTTGAGCTCGGGGCGGGAGACCTCGCGTACGTTGACCTGCACCTTCTTCCCGGTGAGCCTCTCGAGGTCGCCCCTCAGGGCGTCCACCTCGCTGCCGCCCTTGCCGATTACGATCCCTGGCCTTGCCGTGTGGATGTCCACAGCGACCTCACCCTGCTCGGCGGCCTTCCTTATCTGGATGTCTGCTATACCAGCCCTGTTCAGCTTCTTCTCGATGTGATCCCGGATCTTGAGGTCCTCGCCGAGGAGCTCGGCGTAGTCCCTGTCCGAATACCAACTGCTCTTGAAATCTACCTTCTCGCCCTTGCGCTGGACGCCGAGGCGGAAGCCTTCAGGATGTACTTTCTGGCCCATCTATTCCTCCTCGTCTCCGGGCGTGCCCACGAATATGCCGGCAGGGGCGCCGAGCTCGACGCTGATGTGGCTGGTACGCTTGCGGATCATGGTCGCCCGGCCCATCGCCCTCGCGCGGTAACGCTTTATGGTCGGCCCGTCGTCCACCCTGATCTCCCTGATAAACAGCTCGTCAGGGTCCGCATCGTCGTTGTGCTCTGCGTTGGCTGCGGCGCTCTGGACTATCTCGCCGATGATCTTCGCGGCCCGCTTGTTGGTAAAGCGCAAAAGCGAGACCGCCTCGGGGTAACTCTTGCCCCTGACCTCGTCTGCCACAAGACGCGCCTTGCGGGGGGCGATACGGACGTATTTGGCCCTGGCCTTCATCGGCGCCTCACCGTCCTGTCACCCTTGAGGTGCGTGCGGAAGGTACGGGTGGGGGCGAACTCGCCGAGCTTGTGGCCTACCATGGACTCCGTACAGTAAACGGGTACATGCTTGCGCCCGTCGTGAACGGCGATAGTATGGCCGACGAACTCGGGGTAGATCACGCTCGCCCGGCTCCACGTCTTGAGCATCCGCTTTTCGTTGTTCTCGTTCATCCGGAGGATGCGCTCCATAAGGCGCTCCTCCACGAACGGCTCTTTCTTAGAGGACCGCGTCATCTAGCGCCTCCTTCCTTTCCTGCGCCGGCGCACGATCATGGCGTCCGAGCGCTTGTGCTTCTTCCTCGTCGGGGAGCCCTGGGTGATCTTGCCCCAAGGCGTAACCGGGGCCCGGCCCGGCGTGCTCTTCCCCTCGCCGCCACCGTGCGGGTGGTCTACGGGGTTCATGACCGTACCGCGCACCGTTGGCCTTATCCCGAGGTGGCGCTTGCGGCCAGCTTTGCCCCAGCGCACATTCTGGTGCGACTGGTTGCCGACGACGCCCACCGTGGCCCTGCACTCGGCCCTTACCCTGCGCCGCTCGCCGCTAGGGAGCCTGAGCGTCACCAGGTCACCCTCGCGGGCCGTTATCTGGGCGCTCGTCCCGGCGCTGCGGGCCATCTGCGCACCGCGGCCCGGCTCGAGTTCGACGGCGTGCACGACGGTACCGACAGGTATCCGGTAGAGGGGGAGCGTGTTCCCCACGTCCACCTCGGCATCGGGCCCGCTCTCCACTATGGAGCCTACCGTGAGGTTGCGCGGGGCGAGGATGTAGCGCTTCTCGCCGTCGTGGTAGTGCAAGAGGGCGATGTTGGCCGAGCGGTTCGGGTCGTACTCGATCGCCGCGACAGTCGCAGGTACACCGTCCTTGCGCCTCTTGAAGTCTATGAGGCGGAAGCGGCGCTTGTGCCCGCCGCCGATGTGGCGGGTCGTAATGCGGCCGTGGTTGTTGCGCCCGCCCGTCTTGTGCAACTTGGCGGTCAGCTTCTTCTCGGGATCATTCTTCGTTACCGAGTCGCGCGTAAGAACCGAGGAGTTCCTGCGGCCCGCGCTTGTCGGCCTGTAACGTCTCGCAGGCATACTAGACCCCCTCGAATAGCTCTATGCGCTCGCCCTCGGCCAGCTTGACGACGGCCTTCTTCCAGGTCGGCGTCCTGCCCCTGGTGAGGCCCTGGCGCTTGGGCTTGCTCTTTACGTTGACCGTGTTCACCTTCTGGACGCTCACGTCGAAAGCGCCCTCTACGGCCCGCTTGATCTGGTTCTTGTTCGCCCGCCGGTCCACGTGGAAGGTGTACTGCCCCTCGGTCTCGATGAGGTTGTAGCTCTTCTCGGAGATGACCGGCCTGATTATGACCTGATGCGGGTCCATCTAGCCCTCCTTTCTGGCGAGCCTGGAGTAGGCGGCCCGCGAGAAGACTACCTCCCGCGCCCGCAATAGCTCGTAGACCCCGTATTCATAGGGGCCTACCACGCTGACCCTTGGCAGGTTCCTGAAAGAGAGCGCCGCGTTCGCGTCGCCCTCGGTCAGGACGACGAGCACGGGTCCCTCCAGTTCCATCCTGGACAGAAGATCCCTGGCCTGCTTTGTCGAAGGCTTGTCAAAGGCCAGGGAGTCGAGCACGAAGATCTCACCTTCCTGCGCCTTCGCCGAGAGCGCCCCGTCGAACGCGACGCTGGCTTCTTTGCGGTTTATCCGCTTTCCGTAACGCACGGGCTTGGCCTTCGGGCCGCCCCAGGTGCCGCCGCCCTGGCGAATAGGCGATTTGGCGTCGCCGGCGCGGGCGCGCCCCGTGCCCTTCTGACGGTACAGCTTCGCTCCTGAGCCCCGGATCTCGCTCCGCCCCTTGGTCGAGGCCGTGTAACGCCGCCTGGAGTCGAGCTCCGCGACGACTGCCCTGTGGATGACGTGCTCGTTCGGCTCGGTCGTGAAGCGCGGGCCTTCGAGGTCCAGCGAGGACGTGTCGCCGCTGCGGGCGTCGAAAACCTGTGCCTTGGCCATCCTAATCATCCACCTTCCGAATCCTGACGACGGCGTTCTTGCCGCCAGGCACACCTCCGCGCACCCAGAGTTCGTTGTTGTCGGGGTCCACGGCGACGACCTCGATGTTGCGCACCGTGGCCGTCTGGTTGCCCATCTGTCCGGGCATCTTCTGTCCCTTGAAGATCCTGGCCGGGTCAGCTGACGCCCCGACGGAGCCTGGCTGCCTGATGTTGTGCGAGCCGTGGCTCATCGGGCCCCTGGCGAAACCGTGGCGCTTGATGGTCCCCTGGAAACCCTTGCCTTTTGACGTGGCGCTGACGTGGACCCTGTCGCCCACCTCGAAGACATCCACGCCGATGCTCTCGCCCACCTCGCCGCTCACGTCCCGCAGTTCCTTCAGATACCTGCGCGGGGGCGTATCGAGTTTGGCGAACGTTCCAGCCCTGGCCTTGTCGACCCGGCTGGACCTGGCAGCCCCGAAGCCGACCTGTACGGCCTTGTACCCGTCCGCCTCGGCGGTGCGGACGGCCGTGATCAGGTTCGGTTCAACCTCGATTACGGTTACGCCTACGAGCGTGCCGTCATCCTGGAAGGCCTGGGTCATCTGCTTCTTGCGTCCGAATACCGCGGTTGCCATAATCCTACGTCGCCTTTATCTCTATGTTCACGCCGGCGGGCAGGTCTAGCCGCTGCAGCGAGTCGACTGTGCGCGGCGTGGGCTGCTGGATGTCTATGAGACGCTTGTGCGTGTGCAGCTTGAAGTGCTCGCGGGAGTCTTTGTGCCTGTAGGGACCCCGGATCACCGTGTACCTGCTGCGCTTGGTCGGCAGCGGGATAGGGCCGAAC
>DASSCV010000064.1:0-8262 GCA_035697505.1 Rubrobacter sp. | reverse complement strand
GCAGCCAGGAAGTCTGGGGCATCGAAGCCTGCTGCACGTTGGATCAGCGAAGGGATGCCGGCGTCCTTTAGCACACCGTCCATCAGCAGCCCCACAGACTCGTCCGGGGCCGCGGCCACTTTCACCCATTTTTCCGCCATGCACGTATCTTACCCCAGGCTATTCACCGAAGCGCGTAGAAGGGTTCTCCTAGGTTCGCCCTGAAGGGCCGCACAGCTATCCCTACAATTGACTCGTGTTGGGAGATACGGTGCGACAGGCGAGATGCGCAAAGGGCTGGAGCATCGAGCAGCTCTCAAAGAGGTCAGGCGTGCCAGGACGGCTCATCCGGGAGGTGGAGAGCGAGAGCGACACCTACGTGCCGAGCGAGACCAACACGGTGCTGCTGGCCGAGGCTCTGAGGCTGCCAGCGCGACTCTTGCTTGAGGAGAGGGAGCGGCTCTTCGAGCGGTGCCACCACCGAGACGTCGTCGGATAGCCACTGGGGTCAAGCTCTATTCACCCGAGTGCGTGAAGGGAACATAGAAGTACTCAGGGAGCGCTCGATCAGGTAGATGGTCGTGTCGTCGCTACCGCCGCCCTCGCCTTTGCCGCGCGGACGGCGGCGGCAAGGGTGGCGGTGTCGTAAGCGCCGTAGTGGCGCCGGCCGTTGATGAAGAAGGTAGGGGTTCCTGAGACCCCGCTAAGGTCGGCACTGTTGACATCCTCCTCGACGCGGTTCGCACCCGTATGCTCGCGCAGCTCGCTGGAGAAGCGCTCCATATCGAGGCCGAGCTGCTCCGCGTAGTGGAGGATGTCGGCTGGTTGGAGTGCGTCCTGGTGGTCCAGCAGCAGATCGTGCATATCCCAGAACGCGTCCTGTTCGGCGGCGGCCTCGGCTGCCTCGGCAGCGAGTTGGGCCTGGGGATGGACATCGTTCAGCGGCAGGTGTCGCCAGACGTAGCGGACGTCGCCGAACTCGCGTAGGAGCTCTCTGACGAACGGCTCGGCCTGTCCGCAGTAGGGACATTCGAAGTCGCCGTACTCGACGACCGTGACGGGTGATTCGATGGGCCCACGGATGTGGTCGCGTTCCTCATCTACCTCCAAGTAGAGATCGACGAGCGGCTCGTCGGTGCCGAGCAGGGCGTGTATCCTGGCGCGCCGAGGGAGCAGCGCCGTGGCACGAAACAGGATCCACGTGATGATCGACGCGCAAAGGGCGGCGCTGAGGATGCCGAGCTTCGCCTCCTCTAGCTGCGGCCCATCGAACGCGAGGGTCGCCACTAGCAGTGACACCGTGAAACCGATCCCAGCGATCGTGCCGCCGCCCGCTACGGCCACCCAGCCGACCGGCGGACGTAGTCGCTGGTGGCTCAGTCGCGCCACCAGCCACGACGCGCCGAGAATGCCAAGCGGCTTGCCGGCGACGTAGCCGAACAAGATTCCCAGCGTGATCGGCGAGCTGAAGGCTCGCTCCAGGAAGCCACCGTCGATCGCGATCCCCGCATTCGCGAGGGCGAACAGCGGAACTATCACGTAGCTAGTCCACGGATGGTAGAGCAGCTGTAGCCGCTCGTTCGGCGAGATCGCCGACCTCAGCTCCTCGCGCGCGGAGCGCTCCAGTTCGGGCGTCGGTTGCTCGCGGAACTCCCGAAAGCGATCGCCAGCGCGCTCGAGATCGGACCGCATCGCCGGGTAGGCGTATGCCAGGAGGCCCATCGCGAGGCCCACGACCAGCGGCTCCACGCCCGACTCGAGCAGCGCTACCCAGGTCGCCGCCCCGAGCACCGCGTAGACGAAGCCCCGACGCACGCGGAGGGCGCGCACAACGAGGACCACTCCGAAGACACCCAGGGCGGCGAGCAGCGCCGAAACCTTGACCTTCTCGGTGTAGACCGTTGCGATGACGACGAGCGCGAGGATGTCGTCGACCACGACAACCGTGAGGATGAATACCCGCAGGCGGTCGGGAAGACGCCGCCCCACGAGCGCGAGCAGGCCGAGCGCAAAGGCCGTGTCGGTCGACATCGCGATGCCCCAGCCGTGCGCGGACGAACCGCCCATGTTGAAGGCGAGGTAGATGGCGACCGCCGTTGCCATCCCGCTGATTCCGGCAAGCAGCGGCAGCGCGAACCGTCTTCGCTCTCGCAGCTCGCCGAGGTCGAACTCGCGCCTCGCCTCGAGCCCCAGCACAAAGAAGAAGAACGTCATCAGCCCGCTGTTCACCCAGTGGCGAAGATCGAGCGCGACACCTGCCCCGCCGAGGTCGATCGCGAGCATCGTCTCCCAAAGCCCGTGGTAGGAAGAAGCGTCGACGTTGACCCACACAAGCGCAGCGATCGCCGCAGAAAGCAGGACCAACGCGCCGCCGGTTTCCGTGCGCAGGAACTCCCGTAGCGGCGTCTGGAGGTTCCGAATCCACATCGTGCGCCCCGAGAACGGCTGCCCTGGCCGCGATGTCGTCACGCACTGCTCCCATGCCAGTGCCGATGGCGGGATTCGAGTACTGCCCTGCACCTCCGGATCAGCATCGGCGGCTCCATGCTTGAAGTGTACTAATTCAGTTTCATAGTTGAGATGGACACATCTACACTACATGAACGGTAAAGGGGAGAGAGTTGGCGGAACCCCAGATCGTGAAGCAGGGTGGCACACGTGTGCCTGAGATCGTGCCAGCGAATATCGCGAAGCCCTGCGCACTTCAGCAGGGGCTTGAAGTGCCGGTTGACGACGTTCAGGGCGGGCACCGTCGAGCCGATAGTGCGGAACACGAGGCCTTTATCCCGCCAATTACAGCGTCTTGCAGCAATATTGAACCATGGGGCACGTTGAAAGCTTGACAGCGTACTTGCGAAGAGTTGCGCAAGAGTTAGCCCAAGCCGTGGGACAAAGGTTGAAGAGGGAGATGCGGCCTACCCGTTCGGGGTAACCCTTTCCTCACGTAAACGTTACGCTAGGATCGTCGCTTCCATCGTCAACTCAAGGCAAGGACAACCGAGGTGTACATATGACGAAGGTTGTGCTCCTCCACCGGACCAATCTCCCCTATAGCGTAAAAACCTGCCCAGGGTGCATCCGGATCTAGGGATTGCCGGAACCGCTTGAGGAGCTGCAGCTTCTCCTGCTCACGGAACATCATCTTCCCTCGGGTGGCACACTCGAATTGGAACACAAGGTTGGGTTTCTCGCCCCCAAGTTGGTCCTTGATCTGGGCGGCCATCCGATCGAAGCCGGTGGAGATTTTCTCCTTGTCTCGGCTTGAGAGCCAGAAGCTCGTACCCTCCTTGACCTCCGTTTGTACGGCGATGGAGCCGTCGGCCGTCGTCACCCTAGGCACACTTCGGACAACGTACTCCTCGTCTTTGATGTAGCTGGGGGCTTTGAAACAGAGTGCGAGCGATACAGCATAACGCATCCAGTTGCGCTCGTCAGTTAGGGCATTCTCTGGTAGGTACTCCTTTAGTACTTCTAAGGCAGGTTTACCGTCTATCTCGAAGATTATGTTCCCCTGGGAGCGCGTCACCTTCCGCTCACCACCTATAGGGATACAGCCGTGGCTTATGGCCCAGGCACTTCGCACCTCGCCTGAGAGCAGCGCGTATGAGACACCATCGGAGATGACTTCGTCATCGCAATATTGATAAGGTGGCGAGGCCATATTGAAGTTGGAATGCGCTCCCCCACCCCACATTGGTAGGAACTGCTCACTCGGGAGATTTACTGCCAGCCCTGTAAAGAAGTTATCAATGGCGTCCGTTGCACCCACGAAGTCATAGAGCCCATTCGGGAAGACGAAAAGGCCTATGGTATCAGTGGACAGGTTGGGAAGCAGGTCCTCAGCAACCTGCTTCCCAACGGCGCGTGGGTAATCCTCAAGTCCGGCCGCTATCCCATTATTCCAGTGCAGCTCATCTGACGAGATGGCCGTAACCACCGCAGAGAAGTTAGATTCATCTGCATCGTCTCCGTCTATCGTGCCCTCCGCCGAACAACCTGTGAGGGGTGCACCTCCGGTAGTCTCGCGGACCGCCCGCACCAAGGAGTGCTGGTCGTAGCCGATTGAAGCGAACATGAAGACGAAGTCTGGCTTGTCGATGCCCGCCTTCTTGAGTGCCTGCCCGGCCGCCTCACGACCCGCTACGTTTGGATCGTGATGATGGCTCATGCCAACGCCAGCTTTGGTAGTCATAGGCTGACCTCTCGCTCGTTACGAACATCTTAGCTTAGGAACCACTGAGCAGCATCTCTTCAGACCCCCTATTTCTCCTCACCATAGAACAGATTGATAATCTCCTGGCTATCTTGGTTCGGAGCCGTTTCGGAGCCGTGTGTCAGAGCATAGTCGCAGCGAGGCGTGTGTCTGTGGCGTGCATACGGGTCAATGTCATCGCAATCCACTGTAGGGCTAGCAGCGCATGGGGCGAGCCGAGGACAGCCTGTTCGCACCGTACGCTCGAGAAGGGGCGCTCTGTACCCTAATTGTGCGTGAGCACGCGCCGCACCCGTGCTGCCGAGAGGAAGCCCTCCTCTAGTTTCTCGTCCCCTACACCCTCGGTACTTCAAGACAACCTACGGGCATAATCACGCTCTTTACCATGTACCTCACCACGCTTGGCATAGCTGCTCACTACGTTCTCACTACGCTCCCCTAGTAGGCTCCGGAGTAGCTCGAAGGTGAAAGAAAGGAGCTGATCCACCTTAGTGAAGATTTCGATCGAGGTCCACTCATACGCTCCCCGAAGGCGCCCGCTGTGCTCCACGACACTTTGTCCTGTGTGGAACCGACATCCTCTTTAGCTAGGAGTAGGCTGAATCGTTTCCCTAAAGAAGCGCGGTCCACGGAAAGGAGACCACCATGACCGATCTCGAAGTCCGCCCCTTCCGCATCGACGTGCCAGAAGAGGATCTCGTCGAGCTGCGCCAGCGCATCGCGGCGACGCGGTGGCCCGACCGGGAGACGGTTCCCGATCGGTCGCAGGGTGCCCAGCTGGCCGAGCTGCAGGAGCTCGTTCGGTACTGGGGCACGGACTACGACTGGCGGAAGGGCGAGGCGAAGCTGAACGCCTGGCCGCAGTTCATGACGACCATCGACGGGGTCGACGTCCACTTCTTCCACGTCCGCTCTCGGCACGAGAACGCGCTGCCGCTGATCATCTCGCACGGGTGGCCGGGCTCGGTCTTCGAGCAGATCAAGATCGTCGGTCCGCTCACCGATCCGACCGCGTTCGGCGGTCGGGCGGAGGACGCCTTCGATGTCGTGATTCCGTCCCTGCCAGGCTTCGGCTTCTCCTCGCGACCGACCGAGGTGGGCTGGGGGTTGGAGCGCATCGGCCGTGCGTGGGACGTTCTCATGAAGCGGCTGGGCTACACGCACTACGTCGCGCAGGGCGGAGATTGGGGAGGCGGCCTGGTCGAGGTTATGGGGCGGCAGGCGCCGGATGGACTGCTCGGCATCCACACCAACCTGGCGGCGGTGTTCCCGCCCGACGCAGCTGAGGCGATCGACACCGGCGCACCCGCGCCGGAGGGACTCTCCGAGAAGGAACGCGCGGAGTTCGACGCCCTAAGAGGGTTCCTCCAGAGCGGGGGATGGGCCTACCTGACGATGATGAGCTCGCGACCGCAGGCCGTCGGCTACGGCCTGACGGACTCGCCCGCCGGCCTCGCGGCGTTCATGCTCGTGCACGGCGGGTTCGGGCAGTGGACGTACGGCAAGGATCCCAACCAGACACCGACGAAGGACGAGGTACTGGACGACATCAGCCTGTACTGGCTGACGAACACCGCGACCTCGGCCGCGCGGCTGTACTGGGAGAACCGCAACGAGAACCTCATCAGCGCTGCCGCGCAGAAGACCGACGAGATCACGCTCCCGGTGGCCATCACGGCGTTTCCGAACGACGATCTGTACCGACCTCCGGAGACGTGGGCCCGACGCGCCTTCCCCAACCTCATCTACTTCAACGAGGCCGAGGCGGGCGGCCACTTCCCGGCCTGGGAAGTGCCCGACGAGTTCGCGACGGAGGTCAGAGCCGCGTTCAGGTCGCTTCGCTAGCCGACCGTGTTTCGTGAAAGGAGATCCTCATGAACTTATCCACCACCGTGAATTCGGAACGCTTTTGGGAACGCTTGTGGCGAAGTAGCGGCATCATCTTCGTCGTCTTCTTCGTCATCGCTTACGTCATGTACGGCCTTCAGCCGAAGGTCGGTGGTCGGCCGAGACGCTCGTCTCGTTTTACGACGGCCAAAGCACCCGGATACTGATGGCTACGTTAATGTTCGGTTCGGCGGTCCTCTTCCTGCTCTGGTTCGCGGCGGCGATCAGGAGCACGTTGCATGATACCGGGCAAGGCGGTTGGGGGGCGGCGGCGACCGCCTCCAGCGCGGCGCTCGGGGGGATGCTCTCGGCGCTCGTCGCAGTGGGCGCGGCCCTGGCGTACTCGATCGCCGGCTCGGGAAACGACACGCTCACGTCCGGACTGAACGACCTCGTGTGGGTGTGCATCGTGGTGAGCTCCTTCCCACGCGCGATGCTGATCATGGCCGGGACGTTCGGGCTATGGCGGGCAAAAATGATCTCGAACGCGCTCTTCTGGGCCGGGGTCGCGGCAGTCGTGCTTGTCCTGGTGGGCGGCATGACGTGTGCGAGTAACGGGATCTGGGCACCGGACGGTGCCTATTCGCGGTTCTTCTCGCCCCTCATCGGCATTGTGTGGATCTTGGTCTTCAGCCGGGTTCTCTTGACCCGAAGAAGTCCCTCCACCACCCCGCTCGCGCCCGAGCCACCGGCGGCGGCGGCGCCGTAGTTCGCGAAAGGAGCGTGCATACCTGAGGCAACCCGCACCGCAAGTCCCCCACCAAGAGAAGGAGGTCATCATGAGCACCGGTGTCGAGTCCGCTAGCGAGATACGCCCCTTCCACGTCGAGGTCCCGGAAGATGAGCTCGCTGAGCTGCGCCGCCGCATCGCCGCGACACGCTGGCCCAGCAAGGAGCTCGTCGAAGATCGGTCACAAGGCGTGCAGCTGGCGACGATGCAGGAGCTCGCGCGCTACTGGACGACCGACTACGACTGGCGCAAGGCCGAGGCGAAGCTAAACGCGCTGCCGCAGTTCAAGACCGAGATCGACGGGGTGGACATCCACTTCATCCACGTCAAGTCACCGCACGAGAACGCGTTGCCGCTGATCATGACGCACGGCTGGCCAGGCTCGGTGATCGAGCTGCTCGAGACCATCGGCCCGCTGACCGACCCGACCGCGCACGGTGGGCAAGCGGAGGACGCGTTCCACCTCGTCCTGCCGTCCCTGCCCGGCTACGGCTTCTCCGCCGAGCCCGCCGAGCTCGGCTGGAACGCCGGCCGCGTCGCGCAGGCCTGGGCGGAGCTGATGAACCGCCTCGGCTACACCCGCTACGTCGCCCAAGGCGGCGACGTGGGCGCCGCCGTCACCGACGCGATGGGCCGCCAGGCGCCCGAGGGGCTGGTAGGCATCCACATGAACTTGCTCGTGACGGTGCTGGCCGGCCCCCAGCCGGCGGAATCGGAGCAGGAACGTGCGGCGACGGACCAGCTCGCCACATTCAGGGAGAGCGGCTTCGGCTACTTCCTGGAGATGGCCACGCGGCCGCAGACCATCGGCTACGCCCTGCTGGAATCACCCGTCGCCCTGGCCGCCTGGCTGCTGGACCACGACACCGACAGCTACTACAAGATCTCCAGCGCCTTCGTCGACGGGCAACCGTCGGGCAATCTCACCCGGGAGACGATCGTCGACAACGTCACGCTGTACTGGCTGACGGGCACCGGGGCCTCGGCGGCCCGGTCGTACTGGGAGGATGGACAAGCCCTGGCTCAAGCACGCGCGTCCGGCCAGGCTCCTCCGGAGGTCTCACTCCCGGTCGGCTTCACCACGTTCCCCGGCGAGATCTGGCGGACCCCGCGCAGCTGGGCCGAGAAGGCCTATTCCAACCTCACCTACTTCAATGAGGTCGACAAGGGCGGACACTTCGCCGCGTGGGAAGAGCCGCAACTCTTCTCAGAAGAGGTCCGTGCGGCGTTTAGATCCCTACGCTAGTTGCGAACGCACCTAAAAGATGAGTAATGGAAGGAGGAACTTATATCTACTCGACGTTAGGAGGACCCCCGTGACTGCCGAGAACACCGCCGACCCGAGCGCCCCGGACACCATCTTCCTGATTCACGGGCTGTGGGTGACACCCCGTAGCTGGGAGCACTGGATCGAGCACTACGAGGGCCGCGGCTACCGTGTGCTCGCCCCCGC
>DASSCV010000063.1:0-5866 GCA_035697505.1 Rubrobacter sp. | reverse complement strand
CCCGAGAATGCCCTCATCTGGGACTCGAACATCCTGCCGTTGAGCGGGAAGGCGTGGAGCAGGACGAGGGGATCACCCTCCCCGAGGTCCCTGTACGACATCGCTACGCCGGAAGCCCTGTGATCCACTACGCTCTCCTTTATTGGCTTGTCAGCAAGTCAGCTTTGATCTCGCAGTAACGCTCTCGTGCGAGACCATCGCTGCCTCCGATGGTAGCGTTTTGGGCTGCTGATTTCCGTCTCCATCCTTTCCCTGAGGTCCGGTAACTGACACCCACAGCGCCGTGCCTAGGGTTATAGCCCTACGCACGACGACGAGCCATCAGCTGGCAAACAAGTAGCTGACCGCTGTGCGCTACCATATCTTCTGACGGGTCCTGAGCGAGGGGTAATTATCATGTGGAAGAATCTGGTGAGCGTGTTGGAAGGGGAGATCGTGCGACTGGAGCCGCTGGCGCGCCGCCACGAGAAGGAGCTCTTCGAGGCCGCGTTGGATGAGAGGATCTGGCGCTGGATGCCCTACGACGCCGGTGGGTCCTGCGAGAGGTTTCAAGCCTGGCTCGAGGACGCCCTGGCTGCTTCTTCGGCAGGAACGGAGGCCGCTTTCGCCACCCTGGAGGCAGCCACAGGGGAGCTTGTTGGCAGCACCCGTTATCTCGCCCTTCGTCCTGAGCACAGGGGGCTGGAGATAGGGTGGACCTGGCTCACACCCGCACACTGGCAGACAGGCGCCAACGTCGAGGCCAAGCTCCTGATGCTGGAACATGCCTTCGAGCGCCTCGGCTGCCTGCGCGTCGAGTTCAAGACCGACTCCCGCAACGAACGTTCACGCGCTGCCCTTGCGGCTCTACCGGCACAGTTCGAGGGCATCTTCCGCAAGCACATGCTCGTGCGTGGCGGTGAACGCCGCGACTCCGCCTACTACAGCATCATCGACGACGAGTGGCCCGAGGTCAGGGAAAACCTCGCGCGACGTATCGATGCTATCCGAAAAGAGGAGGCCAGATGAGCGAAGATGATACCTTGACCGGGCGACGCAGGGCGACGGTCGCCGAGGCGATGGGGCGGCTACCTGGACCCGGGGGAGAGCGGTTCGCAGAGGTTCTCGAACACGGGAGCATGGAGGTCGAGATCTACGCGCCCCGCGGCACCGACCCGCAGACGCCGCATACCCGCGACGAGCTATACGTGGTCGTCAGCGGGAGCGGGACGTTCGTCAACGGTCCGGAGCGCCATCCCTTCGGCCCCGGCGACGTCTTGTTCGTGCCTGCCAGCGTCGAGCACCGCTTCGAAGACTTCACGGACGACCTTACGGTCTGGGTCGTCTTCTACGGCCCGGAAGGGGGCGAGGCCGGATGACCCTGCGTCTGCACGACTACTTGCCGTCGGGGAACGGCTACAAGGTCAGGCTGTTGATGACGCAACTCGGCATCCCTTTCGAGCGGATCGAGTACAACATAACCAAGGGTGAGACAAGAACGCCCGCGTACCTCGAAAACGTCAACGCCAACGGGCGCATTCCCGTGCTGGAGACCGAAACGGGAGAGTTCCTGCCGGAATCGAATGCGATCCTGTTCTACCTCGCCGAAGGCACCCCGTTTCTACCGGACGACCGGTTTGACAAGGCGCAGGCGCTGCGGTGGATGTTCTTCGAGCAGTACAGTCACGAGCCAAACATCGCCGTGGCCCGCGCCTGGCTTCACGTCTTCGACGCGGAGATGACCGAAGAACGCCAGGGTGCCCTCGAGCTCAAACAAGAGCTCGGCTACGACGCGCTCGGGGTCATGGAGAAGCACCTGAAAGGCAGGCAGTTCTTCGTCGGGGGGCGTTACTCGGTAGCGGACATCGCCCTCTACGCCTACACCCACGTCGCGGACGAGGGGGGCTTCGATCTCGAGGACTTCCCGGCAGTTTGCGTGTGGCTGGAGCGCGTCTCGTCTCAGCCTGGATACATACCGATAACCCAGGACTGAAAAACACCGTTCGACTATCTGGGGAGGAGTTGGCATGACCACCAAACCACGAACCTCGCACCCCTACCACATGCACGAGGCGATCCTGGCCCAACCCGAGGCACTGGTCCGGGTCGTCAAGCGCAACGAAAGTGCGATCGACGAGTTCGCGACTCGAATATCTTCCTGCCAGAGGGTCTTCCTGGCGGGTATCGGAACCTCACACCACGCATCCCTAGTCGGCGAGCATCTGATGCGAGCGTACGGCGGCGGGCTCGACGTCCGTGCGGTCCACTCCTTCGACCTCGCGCTCTATGGGCCGGAGTTGCGCCGGGAGGACTGTGTCGTCGCTGTGAGCCACCGTGGGACCAAACGCTACACGGCCCTGGCGTTGGAGCAAGCTAGGGAGAAGGGCTGCCCGACGGCCCTCATAACAGGCGAAGCAGGCTCCGGTGAAGGGCGGGCCGACGCCGTGTTCCGGACGGTGGCGCAGGAGAGGTCGCCAGCCCACACCGTCAGCTACACGACCGCTGTTGCTGTGCTTGCGCTTCTCGCTGGCAGGGTTGGCTATCACAGGACCGGCTCGGCCACTCTGCCCTACGGACTCCTGCGGGAAGAGCTTCCGGAGGCGCTGCGGGCGGCGCTTGGTACAGAAGAAGCAGTGGCTGCGTTCGCGCGTGAGCATGTCGGACGGCGTAGGATCTGGCTTCTCGGCGGGGGGCCGAGCGCGGTAACGGCCAGGGAGACGGCGTTAAAGATCAAAGAGACCTCCTACCTCCAGGCCGAGGGCATGCCGACGGAGACGATGTTGCACGGCCCCTTCCAGTGCGTGGAGGCGAACGACCTGTTCGTCCTCATAGCACCTTCGGGCGCCGCCAGGGAACGTACCCTGGAGGTGGCAGAGCTGGTAAAGGAAGTCGGGAGTCCTTACGTGATCTTCGGCGATGACAAGACCGAGACGCGTCCCACTGCTGCGGGCGTGCTGCGGGTGCCCGAGGTACCCGAGCCGTTAAGCGCCGTGAGTTGTCTTGTACCGTTGCAGCTCTTTGCCTACCATCTCGCGCTCGCGCACGGGACCAACCCTGATAGCTTCAGGGGAGACGACCCGCGCTTCGCGAGGGCCGACGTCTCGGGTCGTTTGTAGGTAGACTAGGCGCCTGTGCGTCTGATCTACACCCTTCTGCTCGTCGCTGTGACGGCCGTGTGGGGCTGGACGTTCGTCGTAGTTCAAGATGCGATCTCCGTCTACGGCGTCATCCCTTTCCTGGCGGTTCGCTTCGTCCTGGCCGGGGCCGCGCTCGCCCCGATCTACGCCGCGAAGCTCACGCGCAGGTCGCTGATCGTCGGTGGCGGCATAGGCGTGGTGCTCGCTGCCGGATACCTCTTCCAGACCACAGGGTTGCTCTTCACGACGCCGACCAACTCGGGCCTAATCACAGGTCTCTTCGTCGTCTTCGCGCCGCTCGCCGACCGCCTACTGTTCGGGGCCAACGTCTCCCGGCAAGTCGTGCTGGCCGTCGCCTTGAGCCTTCTCGGGATGGTCTTGCTCGCCGGTGGCGGGCCCGAGGGCGCGAACTGGGGAGACTTCCTGACGCTCCTTTGTGCGGCGGCTCTCGGGTTGCACATCGCGCTCCTCTCTCGTTACGCCGCTTCCCACGACGCTGGCGCGCTTACGCTGGCCCAGATCCTCTCGATGGCGCTGCTCTTCCTCATCGTGTGGCCGTTCTTCACTAGTGTCTCTTTGCCGCCGTCCGAAGTGTGGGTTGCTCTGCTGGTGACCGGACTCCTGGCATCGGCCGGCGCTTTCCTGGTGCAGACAACGGTGCAGCAGCACATCCCGGCGGCGAGGACCGCGATCATCCTGACCATGGAGCCTGTCTTCGCCGCGCTCTTCGGATATTGGCTCGCAGGGGACCGCCTCGTGGCAGTCCAGATCCTCGGCGCGCTCATGATCCTCTCCGCCCTCGTTATCGGGGAGGTGCTGCCCGTGTTATGGCGGAGCAAGTCACCCCGCACATCAAGGTAGGATATCGCCCTCTGGCCCAGTTCTATTCCAGAAAAATCCTGATACCTGACACCTATTTGGATGGAGGCGGTACACTGGGTGCGGGTCTTTAATCTGAGGAGGTTCGAGTGATACACACCGTGGAGGTCCCCGAGTACGAGGTACAGGACGGCATTCGCGTAGACGCGAGCCGGACGGCTTTGATCATAGGGGATATGCAGAACGATTTCGTGACGGAGTCAGGCACGCTCGTCGTTCCCGGCGCCGAAGGAACAATACCGGCGATACGGAACCTGCTGGAGCAGGCCCGAGAGTCCGGCATGCGGGTGGTCTTCATCCAGGATACTCACAACGACGGCGACCCGGAGTGGGAGATCTGGGGCGAGCATTGCCGCGAGGGAAGCTGGGGCTGGCAGGTTGTCGACGGGCTCGCCCCTGAGGAAGACGAGGCGACTGTACGTAAGCCACGGTACGATGCCTTCTACGCCACGGGGCTGGAGCACATGCTGCGCCTATGGGACGTGGATACGCTCATCATCTGTGGCACGGTCGCCAACATCTGTGTCCATTACACGGCGTCCAGTGCCGCCATGAGGTGGTTCAACGTTATAGTTCCCAGGGATTGCATCTCCAGCTTCAACGACTTCGACATGGAGGCATCGCTGAGCCAGACGGCCACCCTCCTCGGGGAGGTTACGAGCAGCGAAAACATTCATATAGGGGTACCGGAGACCGAGGAAGTCTACTTGAGCAAGCTGGAAGAGGCGGCTACCCGCGAACGGGACGGGAGTTAGGAAGAGCGCTACGCAGGATTAAAGCGTCGGAGTAGCGGGTAACGTCTCCTGGTAGCCGAGAAAGCAGATGTACGGGAGGCATGTATGGCTACTGCGGAACGGCGGGCAAACGTTGTGTGGAGGGGGGATCTGTTTAAAGGATCGGGCACCTTCGACCTGGCGAGCAGCGGGGCGGCCCAAGAATTGCCGGTGACCTGGGCCTCACGTACGGAGCATCACGACGGCAAGACCAGCCCCGAGGAACTCATCACGGCTGCGCACGCAAGCTGCTACGCGATGGCTCTCTCAAACGTGCTCGCCCAGATGGGCAACGAACCCGAGGAACTCAACATCAGTGCTGTATGCACCTTCGATGTCGGCCAGGTGAAGGTTACCAAGATGGTCCTCGACGTCCGCGGGCGGGTCCCCGGCCTCGACGCCGAAGGATTCCAGAGCGCCGCAGAGCAGGGCGAGGAGGGCTGTCCCATCTCCAACGCCCTCCGCGGCAACGTGGACATCCAGCTAAACGCCAGCCTGGTCTAGGGCTTGAGACGGTCCACCCCCTTGCCCTGCCAGTCGTCGCGTACGGCCATCCCGATGCTGCCGACGTGACGCAGGCGCCAGCGTGTGGGGAGGTCTCTAGGCCGAGGCTTCCGACGACCTCGCCCTCCACGCAGGCCACCAGCGAATACAACTCCTCCGGTGGCTCCGAGAGACGCTCGCGCCACGTCTCGGCCCGTGGGAACGGCATCTGCAAGGTGCCCGCTATCGCCCGCGGGCCGCTGAAGATGCGGTGGATCTCTCTGTAATCATCCGGCTCCGGGTGACGGACGATTATGTCCATGTACGGTCTCCGTTTACGTACCCTTGCGGGGTAAAACAAGAGCCCCCGCCGGTAGTGGTAGGGGCTCGGTTCGCGTGCCTCGTCTCTGAGACTATGTGGTGCGTGGTTCTTCGGCCGGGGTGGACTCCTGGATCTCTTGTTCTATGTTCGAGATACCCGTGAGGGAGCGGACGTAGATCTCGTCGTAGGACACCTGGAGACCCTGCTCGCGCTCGCGCTCGGCGCCGCCTCCGCCCAGGAGCGTGCCCAGGTAGCAGCCCAGGAACCCCAGAGGGACCGAGAACAGCGCCGGA
>DASSCV010000062.1:0-4458 GCA_035697505.1 Rubrobacter sp. | reverse complement strand
CCCGTACGCCGGGTGCGCCATCGGCGAGTTCTTCATGAACCGGGGCGAGGACTCGCTCCTGATCTACGACGACCTCTCCAAGCACGCCGTCGCCTACAGGCAGATGATGCTGCTGTTGAGGCGCCCGCCAGGCCGCGAGGCATACCCTGGGGACGTGTTCTACCTGCATTCCCGCCTGCTCGAGCGCGCTGCAAAGCTCTCGGACGACGCCGGAGCCGGGTCGCTCACGGCGCTCCCGGTCATCGAGACCAAGGCGGGGGACATCTCGGCGTACATCCCGACTAACGTCATCTCCATCACCGACGGCCAGATCTTCCTCGACTCAGACCTCTTCAACTCTGGCCAACGCCCCGCCATAGATACGGGCAACTCGGTCAGCCGCGTGGGGTCTTCGGCCCAGATCAAAGCTATGAAGAGCGTCGCAGGCACACTCAGGCTCGACCTGAACCAGTACCGCGAGCTTGCCAGCTTCGCCCAGTTCGGGAGCGACCTGGACAAGGCCACGCAGCAGACCCTGAACCGCGGCGAACGCCTTACGGCGATCCTGAAGCAAGACGAGCTCGACCCGATCCCGGTCGAGGAGCAGGTAGTCATTCTCTTCGCCGCGACGAATGGCTACCTGGACGAGGTCGACACCGACGCCGTCCCGGACTGGGAGCGCCAGTTTCGCGACTTTATGCGCGACACCCACGGTGACCTGCTTGACTCCATCCGCTCCGAGCAACAGCTCTCAGACGAGATCGAGGAGAAGCTGCGCGAGGCCGTAGAGCACTTCGCCTCCAACTTCGAGCCTGAGCGGACGAGCCTCGTCGACATCTCCGTAGGGGAAGATGAGGACGAGGAAGACAACGCGCCAGACGATGAGAACGGGGAGGAAGAAGACCAGCCCCGAGAGGAAGAGGGGAGATAGAGCTTGGCTTCAGCCAGGGACTTTCAGAGGCAGATCAATACCGTAAAGAACCAGGCCAGGGTCTTCTCTGCCCTGCAAACGGTCTCCTCGGTGAAGTTCCGCAAAGCTGAGGCAAGGGTCAGGCGCGCACGCCCCTATGCGGAGAACGTGGAGCAGATGATGCGCGACGTGGCAGGCAACGCCACGGGGGACCTCCCTCTCCTCACAGGGCGGGAGGTAAGGAGGGTCGCCGTCTGCACCCTCACCGCGGACAGGGGCCTGGCCGGCGGTTTCAACGCGCAGGTGCTCCGCAGGACCGTCCGCCTCAGAGAGGAAAAAGACCCCGGTGCGCTGCAGGTCGCGAGCGGGCGCAAGGCCGTCGCTTTCTTCCGCTTTCGGCGCGTCGAGCTCGCCGAAGTCTTCACCGGTTTCACGGATAACCCGACCTACGAGAAGGCGCGGGAGATCGGACGCGCCCTTACGCGCCTCTTCGACGACGAAGACGCAGACGAGGTCTACCTCGTCTACAACCGCTTCGAGAGCGTCCTGAACCAGAGGCCCGTCGTCAAACGACTCCTGCCCGTAGCCAGGGAGGAGGACGATGAAGAGGAGGGCAACACCTCCTACATGGACTACGTCCCCGACGCGGAGACGGTATTGAAGAGGCTCGTGCCGCGCTATGTGGAGACGATGGTGTGGCAGGCCCTCCTCGAAGGTGCAGCGGGCGAGCACGGTGCCCGCATGACGGCGATGAAGAACGCTACGGACAACGCAAACGACCTGGTGAGCGACCTTACCCTACAGATGAACAAGGCGCGCCAGGCCCAGATCACCCAGGAGATCCTCGAGATCGTCGGCGGCGCGGAGGCCCTCTCCGCGGGCTAAAGAGAAGGAGTTTTCATGACCGAGAGCGAGAGCGGACAGTCCTTTAATCGCACGACCTTCGGCGGCGACAGGGGCGAGGTCGATAACGGCCACACCGGTGTGCAGCGGGAGGGCAGCCAGGACGGCCACGAAGAACGCCGCGAAGGCGTAGGCACCGTCGTCGAAGTCAAGGGGCCGGTCGTGGACGTCAGGTTCCCGCCTGAGGACCTACCGGAGATCTTCAACGCCGTCACGGTTCCTATCGAGGCTGACGGCGAGACGACCGAGTTGACCCTGGAGGTGCAGCAGCTCCTCGGGGACGACATGGTTCGCACGGTAGCGATGGCCTCGACCGACGGCCTGAGGCGCGGCGTGGACGCGCAGGATACAGGCCAGCCGATAGCCGTGCCGGTAGGCAAGAGCGTGCTGGGGCGCGTGCTCGACGTGCTTGGGCAGCCGGTGGACGAGCGGGGGCCTGTGGAGGACGCGGAGCACTATTGGCCGATTCACCGTCCTTCCCCGAAGTTCGAGGATCTAACGACGCAGGCCGAGCAGTTCGTCACGGGCATCAAGGTCATGGACCTTCTTTGCCCGGTGCGCAGGGGCGGCAAGGTCGGCCTCTTCGGCGGCGCAGGCGTCGGCAAGACGGTCGTCATCCAGGAGCTGATCAACAACATAGCCCTGCAGTACGAGGGCACTTCCGTATTCGCCGGCGTCGGCGAGCGCACGCGCGAGGGGAATGACCTCTACGGCGAGTTCGAGGAAGCCGGGATCCTCCCTAACGTGGGGCTCGTCTTCGGCCAGATGAACGAGCCGCCAGGCGCCCGCTTCCGCGTCGCGCTAACGGGCGTTACCATCGCCGAGTACTTCCGCGAGGAGCTCGGCCAGGACGTCCTCTTCTTCGTCGACAACATCTTCCGCTTCGTCCAGTCAGGCAACGAGGTCTCGGCCCTCATGGGCCGCATGCCCTCGGAGGTCGGCTACCAGCCTACCCTGGGCACAGAGATGGGTGCGCTTCAGGAACGCATAACCTCGACGAAGAACGGGTCGATCACGAGCTTCCAGGCCGTCTACGTGCCAGCCGATGACTTTACCGACCCGGCACCTTTCACGGTGTTCGCCCACCTCGACTCGACGGTCGAGCTCTCGCGGTCGCTCTCAGCGCAGGGCATATACCCGGCCGTCGACCCCCTGACGTCGTCCTCGACGTTGCTGGACCCGTCCATCGTGGGCGACGAGCACTACCAGGTGGCACAGCAGGTCCAGAGTATCCTCCAGCGATACAAGGAGCTGCAGGACATCATCGCAATCCTCGGCATAGACGAGCTTTCCGAGGAGGACAAGGTCATCGTTGGGCGGGCCAGGCGCCTCCAGCGCTTCCTCTCGCAGCCCTTCTTCGTTGCCGAGCAGTTCACGGGCCTCGAAGGCAAGTTCGTCGAGCTTGACGAGACGATCCGCTCCTTCAAGGAGGTCGTCGAAGGCAAGCACGACGAACTGCCCGAGCAGGCGTTCTACCTCGTCGGCGGTATAGACGAGGCCGTCGATAAAGCAAGAAAGACCGGCGGCGAAGAGGAGCCGGAGGAAGAGGGATCCGGCGATGAAGACTCTGAGAAGTCAGGCGAAGTTGACGAGGGCTAATGGCTGAGGATCGCGACCAGCGAAGCGGGGGAAGGCAGCTCTTCTGCCGGGTTATCACGCCAGAGGAGATAATCTACGACGGTGAGGCCGACCTGGTGATCGCCCGTATCGCCGACGGGGATATCGGGGTGCTGGTCGACCACTTTCCGCTGGTCTCCACCGTGGAGGCGGGGGAGGTCCGGATAAGGGAGAACGACGAACAGAGGGTCTACGCGACCTCCGACGGGTTCTTCAAGGTCTCCGACAACCTTGTGCAGGTGCTCGTCGAGGAGGCTGTCTCCCCCGAAGATATCGACGTCGATGAGGCGGAGAACCGCGTCGAGGAGGCAGAGAGGCAGCTCTCCGAAGTCCCGGAAGAGGCTGAGGATCGTGATAGGGTGCTCGAGGAGATAAGGCGCCGCCAGCTTACGGGTGAGAATTTCGTGCGCGTGGCGCGCAAATACACAGACAGCTAGGGCCCAAAAGCGCTACAATGCACGCCGGGCGAAACGGCATCGCCGGTAGTAACGCAGACGTTATCCGGCTGTTGTCGTTTCGTAACCTTTCGTTGGCATACTGATACTACGAGTCCGGATGAGCGGACCGGGAAGGCATACCGGGGAGGATCCGTGTCTGAGAGATTCTACGTCGAGGGTGGGAAACGGCTGCAGGGGGAGATCCAGGTCTCAGGGGCCAAGAATGCCGCCCTGAAATTCGTCGCGGCAGCGCTCCTCGCGCCGGGTAAGACCGTCCTCCACCACGTCCCCCGCATCAAAGACATGCACACCATGCTCGCCCTCCTCGACGAGCTCGGGGTCGGGACGCGCTTTTCGGGGAGCACCCTGGAGATCGACGCCTCGACCGTAGACTCGTATACGGCCCCCTACGAGCTGGTGCGCCAGATGCGGGCTAGCCTCGTCGTCCTTGGGCCTCTCGCGGCGCGCTTCGGGGAGGCCGAGGTCTCAGCGCCGGGCGGGTGTAACCTGGGCTTGAGGAAGTTCAACTTTCACGTCGACGGCCTGCGCGCGCTCGGCGCTAACGTCGAGCTCGACCACGGCTTCATAAAGGCGAGCGCGCCAGGCGGGTTG
>DASSCV010000061.1:0-3705 GCA_035697505.1 Rubrobacter sp. | reverse complement strand
AGGATCCCGCCGGGTGTTTTGGTGGGCCTAGGTCAGAGCCACCTCTCCCAGAAGATACCCGCGACTACTACTCGATGCGTCTATCTGGATCACCTCCTTTCGCGTGCCTTCAACTCCGCGAAGTTTACTACCGCGCTTTGTATCCAGCAAGGGCGATCCTCAAGATTGTTTCTCTTCCAGGCGAAGCCTGAGTAGGTCGAAGGCCCGGTTCGCGCTCCGCTCGCGGATCGACTCCCTGGAGCGGGCCCAGGCGGTGAGGTCGAGCTTGTGGGCGGACGTGTCCTCCGGATCAGAGATCCCTACGAAGACGAGCCCGACGGGTTTCTCCTCCGTCCCGCCGTCAGGACCTGCTATTCCGGTGACCGAGAGCCCGTAGGCGGCGCCTGAGATCCTGCGCGCGCCCTCGGCCATCTCGCGCGCCACGGGCGCCGAGACGGCGCCGTGGTCCATGAGCAAGGCATGCGGCACCCCGAGCAGGCGCTCTTTGGATTCGTTCGAGTAGGTAACGAGCCCCTCTCCGAAGAATGCAGAGGATCCTGGCATGTCGGTCAGGCGCTTGGCGAGAAGTCCCCCTGTGCAGCTCTCTGCGAGGGCCAGGGTGACGCCCCGCTCCAGGAGCAGGCGTCCGACCGCGCTTTCGAGGGTCTCGTCGTCATCGCCGAAGTAGTAGTCGCCGAGGCGGGCGATGATCTCTTTTTCGACCGGCTCTATCTTCTCCTGCGCCTCCCTCTCAGTGGCTGCTCTGGTCGTGATACGGAGACGCACCCTGCCCTGGCCCGCCAGTGGGGCCACCGTGGGGTCTGTTGCGTCGAGGAACTCCTGGACCTTCTCCGCGAGCGCGGACTCCCCGATACCGGCGAAGTGGAGGGTCTTGGAAACGATAGAGCCTTCGCTGCGGGCCCGGATCAGGGGCTCGAGCGTCACCTCGAACATGCTCGTCATCTCCGAGGGCACCCCTGGGAGTGTGGCGAACAGGGTCCCTTCCCACTCTAAAAGCGCCCCCATCGCGGTCCCCACCGGGTTGGGGATGAGCTTGGTTCCCTCGGGGAAGAGGGCCTGCTTGTAGTTGTTGGCTGTCGGCTTGCGCCCGAACTTCGTGAACATCCTGTCCACGTGTTCCCTGGCCTCGGGGTACTCGACCATCTCACGGCCCGTCAGGGTCGAGAGGCAGGCGTTGGTCAGGTCGTCCGAGGTAGGGCCGAGGCCTCCCGTGGTTACCACAAGGTCGGAGCCGGAGGCGGCTTCGCGCAGGGCGGCAACGATCCTCTCCGAGTTGTCCCCGACGGTGGTGTGGCGGTAGATACCCACCCCCAGCCCGGTGAGCCGCTGGCTGATCCAGGCCGTGTTCGTATCGACGAGGTCGCCGAGGAGCATCTCGGTCCCCACGGTTACGATCTCGGCTCTCTGTATGTTTTTCCCGTCACGCACGCAGGTATTCTACAATCCGCCGGATGGAGGACCACGCGAAAACCCACACTCTCCTCGAAAGAGCCGAAGCCTTCGCCCGTTCCAGGCTCTCGGAGGGGCGTTACGAACACACCTTGAGGGTAGCTGACACCGCCCAGCGATTGGCGCTGGCCCACGATCTCGATGCGGACAGGGCACGCCTGGCCGCCCTGCTGCACGACGCAGCCCGCGAGACGGGGCCCGAAGAATATCTGAAGCTGGCCGATCAATGGCATCTTCAGGTGGGTGATCCGGAACGGCAGAGCCCGAAGCTGCTACACGGGCCCGTGGCCGCCGAGCTGGCGAGGCGCGAGCTTGGCATCGATGACGAGGAGGTTCTAAATGCGGTTAGGGCCCACACGACGGGGAGGCCGAAGATGGGGCCGCTCGCGCTCGTTCTTTACGTCGCGGACAAGATCGAACCAGCCCGCGACTACCCAAGCGTGGGACGCCTGCGCACTCTGGCCAGCGAGGATCTACGCCGGGCGGCCGAGGAGTCGTTGCGGCGCGCCATAGCCCACAACGAAGAGCGAGGCAAGGCCACGCACCCCGCGAGCCTCAAGATGCTAGATTGGCTGAAGGCCGATCACACCGCGCAATCCAGGATAG
The DNA here is from genome assembly GCA_035697505.1 of Rubrobacter sp. Taxonomy (GTDB): domain Bacteria; phylum Actinomycetota; class Rubrobacteria; order Rubrobacterales; family Rubrobacteraceae; genus Rubrobacter_D. The sequence continues at coordinate 1,650 of DASSCV010000061.1, read as the reverse complement.
AGTATCAGCAGAGCGTAGAGGGTGAAGGCGAGAGCCACGAGGGCCACGCCAACCTCGGCGGCTCCGCCGGACCTGACACCCCCAGGCAACAGCCTGAACGGCTTTCCCATGGGCCAAAGGAGCGGCACGCCGCGGGTGTTGAGCGCGTCGGCGAGGACGTGCGAAGCGTAGCCGGCGACGAGGGCGAGGTAGAGGTTCGGAAAACGTCCCAAAAACAGCAAGACCAGCAGTGAAAAGAGGAGAACACCTAACACTGAATGGGTCATGGTGCGGTGACCGACGGTCCTGACGAGCACGAAAGACGCCGTCCTCATGGCCCAGCTCAATGGCCGGCTCAGGAGGTTGAGCGTGGGATTTTTCAGCCGGTTCAGGCCGTTGCCCAGGGTGCTCCGCGGGTTGTCGATGTCGGGTATCCAGGCGGCGGCGACGGCGGCAGGGTAGACGTAGGCAGGCGGGTCGGCCCCCGTGACGAGCGCGGCGCCGGCCAGGGCTCCGATCCCGAAGACGGCGTGGGTGGTGGCGTTCAATGCGGACGCAGTTTAGCAACGAACCTCACGCCTAGGACCCTGACGAACCGAAGCCGCCTTCACCGCGGCCGTCGGCTGCCGACTCGAGGAACTCTACCTCGGCGAAGAATGCTGACGCGGCACGTACGAGGACGAGCTGCGCGATCCTGGTTCCCTCTTCGATCAGGAAGGTCTCCTCGCGGTCGTGGTTTATGAGGGGGACCCGGATCTCACCGCGGTAGCCCGAGTCTATAAGGCCTGGCGTGTTGACGAGGGAGATCCCATGCCTCACCGCGAGGCCGCTGCGTGGGAGCACGAGCCCAGCGTAACCTTCAGGGATGGCGACCGAGATCCCTGTCCGCACCAGGGCCCGGGATCCCGGCGCCAAATCCACCCTCTCGACCGAACGCAGATCATAGCCAGCATCCCCGGCATGGGCACGCTCGGGCATCCCCGCCCCGGGGACGAGACGGCGAAAAGGGACCTGAAGCGGCAGCTCGGAGCTCATCCGGAGAATGGTAGCACTGGAAGGTTTCAGGCTACAGGCAGATCCAGCGATACACCACCGCGCAAGACTCGCAACAAAGCAATGCTGATGCCTGTAGCCTTCTGCTGTTATCCTTAGTTTATGAGCGAGCAGAGACGACGGTATCTCGTAACCTCGGCGTTGCCATATGCAAACGGGCCTTTGCATGTAGGGCAGATTTCGGGCGCTTACCTGCCCGCTGACGCGTTCGTGCGCTATCTGCGAGCGCGTGGCGAGGACGTGGTCTACGCCTGCGGCACCGACGAGCACGGAGTGCCTATCACCCTGACGGCAGAGCGTGAGGGGAAGGACCCGCAAGAGGTCGTCGACTACTGGTGGTCCAACATGAAGGAGACTTTCGAACGTTTCAGTATCTCCTTCGATAACTTCTCGCGCACCTCGACCCCGCTTCACGCGAAGAATACCCAGCTCTTCTACCGCAAGCTAAAGGAGGGCGGCTACATCTCGAAGGCCGAGTCAAAGCAGATGTACAGCCCTACGGAGGGCCGTTTTCTGCCCGACCGTTACGTAGAGGGGATCTGCCCCGTGTGCGGCTACAAAGAGGCGAGGGGCGACCAGTGTGACAACTGCGGCTCGTGGTACGAAGCGTACGAGCTC
>DASSCV010000060.1:0-21234 GCA_035697505.1 Rubrobacter sp. | reverse complement strand
TGTGGCACAGCGCCTTGGCATCGAGATTCACAGCATAACGCTTCTTCCCATAGGCGGGGTCTCCAATCTGGAGTCCATCCCCGAAAAGCCTTCCGACGAGGTCAAGATAACCCTCGCCGGGCCACTGGTGAACGTAGTGCTAGCCCCGATCTTCTTCGGTTTGGGTCTTCTGTTGGGAGCCGAACCTCGCATGCCAACCGACCTATTCACGGGCATCGAGTCGGTGGGGCAGTTCTTCTTCTATTTAGGCTACCTGAACGTAGTTCTGGCACTCTTCAACCTGATCCCTGCCTTTCCTTTGGACGGGGGACGCGTGTTGCGGGGCCTGCTCGCAACACGCCTGGGAGCGCTACGTGCCACAGAGATCGCTTCGAGGGTGGGGCAGCTGTTCGCCTTCGCCTTCTTCCTGATAGGACTGCTAGGTGGCAACTTCCTGCTCGCCCTCATCGCTGTGTTCATCTTCTTCGGCGCCAACGGAGAGGCCCAGATGGTCAGACAAAGGGAGCTCACACGCGGATTGAGTGTCTCGGACGTCATGGGCACCAAGCCCCGCACCGAAACCGTTACGCCTTACCACACCTTCGGGCAGGTCCTGGACTCTGTGATCCACGGCTACCAGGAAGACTTCCCCGTCCTAGACGAGAACGGGAAGCTGGTAGGCATGATCACGCGTGAGGAGATCATGGCCGCTGCCCACTCCCCTGAGAGGTACCAGAGCGTCCGCGACCTGATGAAGACGAACGTCCCCACGATCTCTTCCCGGGCCGACCTCTTCGAGGACGCTCTTCCCGTCCTGCAGCAGAGCGGCCTAAGGGCTCTGCCGGTCACGGAGAAAGGAGAGCTGGTTGGCATGCTCACCATTGAGGATGTCGGCCAGGCCAGCCTGCTGGGGCCGCTACAGAAGGAAATGAGCAGGACAGGTGACAGACCGACCAGCCGGGAACCGCGAGCCGATAGCGCAATCGGGATGTAGCTCGTGGTAGCAGGTGGACGCGCGGCCTTTGGCGTCATGCGGGCAGCAAGGGAGAAAAGATGGAGGGAATGAAACAGATCGATGCCGGCGTCCTGAACGTGGGATACGCCGAAGCGGGTCCCACAGATGGTCCCGCGGTCGTCCTTCTGCACGGCTGGCCCTATGATATTCACAGCTACGTCGACGTAGCGCCTCTGCTGGCACAGGAGGGTTACAGGGCGATCGTCCCATATCTGCGTGGCTACGGCACGACGCGCTTCCTTTCGGGCGAAACGCCCCGAAACGGCCAGCAGTCGGTGCTCGCCGTCGATGCAATCGCTTTGATGGACGCTCTGGGGATCGAGAAGGCGATCCTGGCCGGTTTTGATTGGGGGGCGCGGACGACCGACGTCGTCGCGGCGCTCTGGCCGGAGCGCTGCAAGGCGCTCGTCTCTGTGAGCGGCTACCTGATCGGAAGCCCCGAAGCCAACAAGATGCCGCTGCCGCCGAAGGCCGAGCTCCAATGGTGGTACCAGTACTATTTCGCCACCGAACGCGGCCGGGCCGGCTATGACAGATACCGGCACGATTTTGCCAAGCTCATCTGGCAGATAGCTTCGCCGAAGTGGGACTTCGATGATGCCACCTTTGATCGCAGCGCGGCGTCCTTCGAGAACCCGGATCACGTCGACATCGTGATCCATAACTACCGCTGGCGGCTTGGTCTGGCCGAAGGCGACCCACAATACGACCATCTGGAAAACCAACTTGCCGAAGGTCCGCTAATCAACGTACCCACCATTACCCTCGAAGGCGATGCCAATGGTGCACCCCACCCGGACGCCGCGTCCTACGCCAAGAAATTCTCGGGCACGTACACGCATCGGCTCGTCGAAGGCGGTATCGGTCACAATTTGCCCCAAGAGGCCCCGCAGGAGTTTGTCGAAGCCGTCGTCGAAGTCGACGGTTATTGATCGGCGTCAGCCTGCTAGGGCAGCTACCGACGAAGATCGGTGCTAGCGCCATGACGGTCGAACAAGAGACACCAGGAGGTGACACGATGAACACAAACCCGCAGGATGGATCCCGGCCCACAGTCGTTCTCGTGCACGGCGCTTTTGCCGATGCTTCGAGCTGGAACGGAGTTATCGAACGGCTCCAGGCAGAAGGGGTACGGGTCACGGCTCCCGCCGTCCCGCTGCGCGGCATCTCCAACGACTCCGCATACATCGCCAGCTTGATCGATCAGACTCCGGGTCCGGTTATGGCCGTCGGCCACTCCTACGGCGGTGCGGTGATCACCAACGCCGCCACAAATGCCGATAACGTCGTCGGGTTGGTCTTCGTCTCCGGCTTCGCCCCGGACGAAGGCGAGCGCCTGGGCGAGATCGAAGACGGCTCCAAGGACAGCGTCCTAAACGCGGCACTTATGCCGCTCAACTACCCGACAGGAGAGGGCCAGCAGACGGCGGTGGAGTTCGCCGTCGATCCCGAGAAATTCCACGACACCTTCGCCGCCGACCTGCCCTCAGAGCAGGCCGCCGTGATGGCCGCCACCCAGCGTCCCGTCTCTGAGTTGGCGTTCTCCGAGCCAAACGGCGAACCCGCCTGGAAGAAGCTGCCGTCCTGGGCGGTGGTCGCTACGGGCGACAAGGCTGCCGGTGCCGATGTGGTGCGTTCGATGGCCAAGCGCGCCGGGGCTAAGATCACCGAGCTGGAGGGCTCACATGTAATCATGGTGTCTCAGCCGCAGGCTGTCACGGACGTGATTCTGACCGCGGTTGCTGCCGTCGGCTAAGTAGGTGGGCGGCCCCGGCCGTTAGCCGGTCTCGGTTGCTTCCCGGTGTGTGAAGGAGGTGTAGTAACAAGGCTTTAACCAAGCAAACCTGGCGAAGAGAAAAGGAGTCTACAGGAAGGGAGTAGAGAGACAGCTCTCAATAGGGACACTGGAACTCTCGAGGTGCCGAGCAAGTAATTGCAAGGAGGAGACAACGATGGACAAGCAAGCGCAACTACAGACCGGGCCGGAACAGGATCCGGCCGTCGAGCAGAAGATCCAGCGGTTGCGGGAGCTGTTCGCCGACGCGCCGGAGGTGGGCAAGACGGCACTGGAGAATGTTCTCCAAAGGCTGACGTCGGACGCGTCCAAGACGCCGCCGCCGGTGGAGAGCGCCGGCCGGGTCGGGAGCCGGCTGGGCAAGGTCTCAGAGCTGACGATCATCGTCCCCTTCGCACCCGGCGGAGCCGAGCGGCTGCGCGCGTTCCTGCGGCTGTTCGGCGGCAACCTCGCCGGCGCGGACGAGGTGGGCACCGTCCACGACATGCGCTTCGTGTTCCTGGATAACGACACGAGGATGCTCTTCGCCACTGCCTACGACGGCGACTGGGACGCCTACATCGATGACTTCGCGACGAAGATCCCCGACTTCCTGGACATCATCGACTCTGCGTGGGAGGGCTGGCCTGGGATCCGCAGCCCGGAGGCGAAAGACTACCTCGCCAAGTACCAGGTCACGGCAGAAGGCTGGTACGTCGCCAATGACCTGACGGTGGCGGAGACGCGACGGTTGGAGCGCATCGGCCAGGCGGTGGAGGAGTTCCTGGACAAGGTCGGCGACTAGCGCCATCGCCGGGCGGTCCGGGGCGCCCCGACCTCCGGACCGTCGCGCCATCGAGGTCCTGGTGAGGAGAGCGCTATGACGCCAATCGATCGCGTCGGCGGCGATCTTCCGCGCGGACGTGTCACCGTCGAACTGGACGACATTCAGGCGACGGTGCTGCGCTATCGGCCCGAGCCGTACTACGGCACGCACGTCATGCTCCACGTGGACGATGCGCGGGCCGGTCGAGAGTTCCTGCGCCGGCTGACTCCACATGTCGCCTCCGCCGCCGACTGGTGGCAGGCCGGCGAGCCCTGGATCGCGGTGGCTATCACCTACTCCGGGCTGGTGGCGCTCGGCGTGCCGGAAGGGTCACTCCAGAGCTTCCCGGAGGCGTTCCGGGTCGGGATGGCCGCGCGCGCGGACGGGCTCCTCGACCACGGCGTCAACGACCCGAAGCATTGGGAGCCGGAGTTCGAAAGCGGGCTTATCCACATCGGCGTCAGCGTCTTCAGTGACTCGGAAGAGGCGTGGCGTCGCACGATGGCGTCGGCGCGGCGGCACTACGAGGGACGCCCCGGCCTGACGGTGCTGACGGCGCAGGACTTCGGAGCCCAGCCGGGCGACCTCAACCCGCTGGGCTACAAGGACTCGATCGGCCAGCCCGCGATCGAGGGCAGCGGCTCGACGCCGCTGCCCGGTCAGGGGCCCGCGATCAAGGCGGGCGAGTTCGTCTTGGGCTACCCGGGCGAGGCCGGCGTACCGCTTCCGGCGCCACGGCCGGACGTGCTCGGGCGAAATGGGACGTTCGTCGGGCTGCGCAAGTACCAGTCGCGAGTCGGGGCGTTCAACCGCTTCCTGCAAGCGCATGCTCGGACGGAGCAAGAGCGGGAGCTGCTAGCGGCGAAGCTGGTGGGGCGCTGGCGCAGCGGCGCCCCACTGACACTCGCGCCGACGCAAGACGATCCGGCGCTGGGCGCCGACCCATGGCGCAACAACGACTTCACGTACGCCGCCGATCCGCACGGCCACCGAGTGCCGCTCGGCGCACACATGCGGCGCATGAACCCGCGCGACACCAAGCTGGCGCTCCTCACCGACGTGAACATCCACCGCATCATCCGGCGCAGCACGACCTACGGAGCGCCCTACGACCCGAACGCGATCTCGAAGCAGGACGACGAAGTCGCCCGCGGACTCTACTTCATCTTCATCAGTGCCAAGGCGATGGAGACGATGGAGTTCCTGCAGCAGGAGTGGATCAACAACGGCAACTTCATGAGCCTGGGCGAGGAGCGTGATCCCAACGTCGGCCTGCAGGAGGACGGGGCCACGTTCACGATCCCGCAAGAGCCGGTCAGGCGCCGCATCCACGGCATCGAATCGTTCAACGTGCTTCGCGGTGGCGAGTATCTCTTCATACCAAGTATTCGGGGACTGCACTGGCTGGGCAATCTCGCTACATGAGATCTACGCGGTGGTCGGTAAGCCTGCTCGGCTACACCGCCGCATTGCTTCTCCTAACCTTCCTCATGATATCCATTGTGGTAGCGGTCTTACGCTGCAAGCTCTTCCACATAGACTTGATCATCAACCGCGCTCTCGTCTACGGTGCGCTTACAGCCATGCTGGTCGCGACGTCTGGTACTGAGGTCGCCTCGTCGCGGATAGTCCAGTCGATCTGCTGTGGGGTAAGCCTATAGCTTGCCCAAGGAACGCTTCCTGTAGCCGAGCACCTTGAAGGTTGGCTCCTAGCCTGAATTACTCATGAGCGAGTTCCGGGTTTGCTGGGCGGAGGGCGTGCCGGCGTTCTGTATACCACTCACAGGTCCCTACCCTCACGGTCGTTGCCGTAAAATGAGCAAGGTGTGGCGGGCTAGTCGTCGCCGCGCAATTGATAAGTTGGAGACAACACTGCTCGACAAGCACGGTCGGCGGACGTACTACCAGGGCAGTGGCTTGCCGTCGCGAAAGAATCCTCCCGTCGGGCCACTGTCGGGAAGGATAGCACCCCACACCACGCTCGTAGCTCCCTCTGCTACAGGCCGGGCGCCAATTTCCTCCATACCCGCAGCGGTAGCGGTAAGGCCCGGGTCAACTGCATTGACAAGTACACCGGTGCCTTCCAGTTCAGCGGCCAGCTTCGCTGTGAGGGCGTTCAGCGCCGCCTTGGAGATGCCGTAGCTTGCAGCCGATCCGCGGTTGGTCGTAAGCCCGAACCGGGGCTCGCCGTGGGAGCCTGCCCCGCTCGACACGTTGACGATCCGGCCGTGCCTACTGCGGCTGATCAACGGCAAGAACACCTGACAGACTCGCCACGCGCCGAAAAGGTTCGTCTCGAGAACCCCTTGGGCCAACTCAAGATCTGCGCTGGACGCCATCTCCGACCAATCGGCGTAGGCTGCAGCATTATTGACCAGTACGTTCACAGTGCCGAATTGCTGCTCGAGCTCTGCAGCGAGCCCACGCACGCTCTCGTCGTTCGAGATGTCGAGGGCCTTGGGGATGACATCGAGACCCTCCCCGACCAACTGCTCAGCGGCGGCCTTCGCCTTCTCGAGATCTCGTGCGGTGAGGATAACTGTCATGCCTCGTTCGGCAAGCTGGCGGCACACCTCTAACCCAATACCCCGCCCGGCGCCGGTTACGACCGCTACGTTATCCGTCATCGTTGCTCCTCATTCTCATCCATAGAAGGCAACACAGTGGACCCAGCGAGGCTGCCCTTGCGCCTCCAGTAGTGCCTACGCAAGAAGTTAGCTGCGCCCACCCCCGGGACATCAGCTCTCGGCGATCTTTCGGAGGTTCTCCATTACCATCGGCAACGCCTTTCGGTATCTTCGGCCCGGGAGATTGCCGAACACGGATGCTAGTGGCCCAACGAACGACACCTCGTGGGTGAAGTACGTGGCGCCGCTATCCTTACGAGTAAGGTGACGCCTGACCTTAAGCCTGCACAGAGGCAAGCGGGTCGTAAACGTGTAAGTCTGCCCTGGTATCAACTCGGAGATGGAAATCCTGGCTGCAGGGCCTCTCTTGGGCTTGACTCTCCCCCTCGTGCCGAGGGCGAAGCTGCCCTCCAGGGAGGCGGAGTCCAGCTCGGTATCCCATTGTGGCCAATGATCCACGTCGGTCCAGGCGGCCCAGATCTTCTCGGGCGGAGCGCTGATCTCGACGATGTGGTCGAACTTCATGATCTTCACCTCTGACCTTTCCGCTCAGAGTAAGGTGCCTGAAGGTTTTGCCGCGACTGGACTGGCACCTCTCCTCCGAGATCGGCTCTCGCGGGGAGGAGGCGATTGAATCTGCTTCACGCCGCCGTCCCGCTCGTGCCTCTCGTCTTGCTCTCGCTCGTCGATGGTCACGGATAGGTCCTCCTCTTTCTGGTGGAAACAGTAGAGGTTCCTCACTCCACAAGCCATAAACCTCTAGGCCCAGTCGGGTCGCTCTGCCCGGCGTGCGTTTCCGCCTAGGCGTCCGCCACGCAGCGCGCCGAACAGAACAACCGCTACCAAGATGGCGGCGAGCAGCGCCGCGCCGGTCGTAACGAGCGAGTAGGAGTACTGGTTGACGACGATCCCGCTCAGCGCCCACAACACCGTCGCTCCGTAGGTCAGGTAACTTTGCACAGGCCCCATCCTGCCGGCCAGGATGACAGCGCAGGCCAGGAGCGCCCCTACGAGAAGAAGGGCGCTGCCCAGAAAAGCCTCGCCGGCGCCTCCGGGTGCAACCAAACCCCGGCGTACGGCTTCGGCGGTGAGGCTTACGGCGTTGGCCGCCGTGACCCACCCGAGGAAGGGCCCGAGAGGCAGCGCCACCAGCCAGCGCTCGCCTATACCAAGGTCATCCTCGCGCGCGTACCGGGAGAGGCGGAGGTAGGCCAGTAAGAGGAAGATGAAGATGGAGAGGAGCATCAGCTGGGCTAGACCGAATTGCCTCAAGGGGACGAAGACCGACCACAGGCCCGTGCAGAAGAACGCTGCCGCGGTGAAAGGCCCGACACGACGCAAGAGTGGGCTGTTCCTCTTGGCTGGCAGCGCCTGGTAGGCAGCGTAGGCCAGCGACAAAGCGAAGATGAGAGCCCAGATCGTGAACGCGTACAGGGCAGGTTCGACCAACGAACGTGGTCCCTCGGCGGCTACGCCCTGGATCGTGGTGCTCGCTGCCGTCGTCATGCCTAGCTGAAACAGCGCCCCTACGACGTTCGCCGCCTGTCGCATCACGTCCCGCTTGATTTCGTTACCCACGATCTACCTCCTCGATTCTCTCGCTCTTGCGGCCCGCTTGTTTGTCCACCCAGAATTGGTCGTCGTGCAAAGGCTCGTAGTACACCTTAGGCAACCCTCGGCCTTGAAGGCTGACCTGCTCCCCGGCCGGCGTCCGACCGGCGCAGCGCGATGATGAGAATAGCCGCGACCAGCAGGACACAGATAATAGAGGTGGAGGAGGTGATCAGCGAATTCTGATACTGGTTGGCAACCACCCCACCGAGCGCCCACAGCACCGCACACCCGTACGCGAAATAGCCCAGCACGGGACCGTTCCTCCCTGCCAGTATCACGGCGCAGGCGACCGCTCCGCCGACGATCAGCATGAGCGCCCCGAAGAGGGCCTCCCCGATACCGCCGCTCAACGCACCCGTGGCCACCAGCACCGTGACCAAGCCGACGAAGAACGCGGCCGTGACCCAGCCTGCGAGCAGCCCGAAGGCCGGCGCGACGAGCCAGCGGTAGAACCGACTACCCGCCCCAGCCCCACGCTGTAGTAGGACGAAAGCAACCACGGCGCCAGTAGAGATCCCCACGAATACAATCTGGGAGAGCACGAACTCACGCGCGGGAAACACGATCTCCCAGACTCCGTTGGAGAAGTAAGCTAGGGCAGAGAACCACCCGATCCTCCTCAGGAGCGGATTCTCCCGATTGGACGGCAACGCCTGATACACCGCGTAGGTCAAGGCCAAAACGAAGATTGGGGTCCAGATGATGAACGCGTAGTCAGCCGGTACCACGAGCGTCGGGTTCTCTCCGGACACCCTTCCCACTGCCGTCCCTGTGAAGATCGCGACCGCAATCTGGAAGATCGCTCCTAACACGACAGCGACCTGCCTTGCAATGTCTCCCCGTGTACCCTTGCTCATGGACGACCTCCTCATAACTCCTTTGTCTTCCGAGCAGCATCTACGCCTAGCTCACCAGACTTCACTACACCCTTCAGTAATTTGTCTTACCTACCGATAGGTAAGTAACAGTCTAAAAAAGAGAAACCTCTTCTCACGGCAGTGCTCCGTTGAGGAATAGATCTACGGTACGGTCTGCCATTCCCTCGGCTCTTCGGGTGGCCTCTGGTAAGCTTGGTCCGGCTGAGACGTTGTTGACCTGGAGCATACCGGAGAGGAGGCTAAGGAAGGCCCAGGTCAGGAGTTCGGGGCTGTTATCGGAGAACTCGCCGGATTCGATGGCTGAGGAGATGACTCGGTGTATCGGTCCGTAGAGTGAACCGAAGAACCCTTCCGCGAGCTTAACCTGGTGCTGCTCGCTTACGAACCTGCTGAGATCGCGGAGCTCATCCATGGGATGATCCTGGTTGCCCTCGCTCATAAACCAGCGAGCCACAGCACGCAGCTTGGCCGCCCCAGAGTCGTGGGCGGCGATTGCACGCTCGAGGCCCTCGCGGTGGTGCTCAAGCGCGCGGTGAGCGATCGCGATGAAAAGCTGCTCTTTGCCCTGAGGGAAGTGATAATACAGAGCTGGCTTGCTGACGCCGACCTCCCTGGCGACTTCCTCCAGCGAAACTCCCAGGTACCCGCCTCCACCCAGGTGCGTCTCAGCTACGTCCATGATCCGCTCCCGCGTCTCGGAGCCCGCTGATCGCTTGCGTCCACGCGAAGCTGCGCTCTTGCGTTCCCTGTCCACGACTACCCTAGCATATTAATTACCTATCAGTAAGTCAAATACAGGTGCAAACGCTATCTGGAAAGGGGTTTGGACCAGCCTAGCAGGTGCTCGGTTCTGGCACTTGCTGCGAAATGCTCATAGAGGAGCGATTCATTTCTAACAGCAGTCAGTTCGTCAAAAGAGTATCGTGAGGATGCGCACCGCGGTGGTATTGCCAGCGCCGTTCGTTCCAAGGAGTCCTAGTACGGTGCCCTCTTCGACCGCGAGATCCAGGCCTGCAGGAGATTTGCCCTCATACCCCCTAGCGGGAACTGCGCTTGGGCAGAATTCGTGGAACGCCCCGTCGACGCACTCGGATCAAAAGAGGCAGATACCCGCGTGGTTATCCGACGACGTCTCTGCGGTTCCACTGCTCGAACAGCCGCTCCCTCTCCTCAAGCAAGAGTCCTGCAGGCACCCTCAGGGCCTCGGCCAGAAGCACCGTGTTGGTCTCGCTCGGCACGTAGATGCCGCTCCCGCCCTCCATTTCCCTGATGAGCCTCCCTGGCACGCCGGATCTCTTTGAGAGCTGCTCGATGCTCCAGCCCTTGGCGTATCTCGCCCGCCGCACTGTATCTCCTAACACGAGCCCATTGTAGAGATAGCGGAGCGCGTCTTCTGGGAGAAGTTCGCACAATAGAAAGCGCGGAGAATTACTGCATCGCGGGGATGAAACACATTTTTAACCGAAGGTTCTCACTCCTGTAACCCACAGGCATAGGCCAACGTGCTAGGCTCCTCTCATGCGAGCGCGGTGGCTCCAGTCCTCCCAGACGCGCTCGTGTAACAAAGAAGACTCGGGCTGAGGCTTTATTCCCCCTCCTTAAAGCCTCAGCCCGAGTTCTTGAGTGGGGTACCTTAGCAAAGACGCCGAGCAACCTCAAAACGATACTGAATGCTCGGAGGGCACCTGCAGCATAGGACAGGGGTTATGCGGATCTTCCGAGAATCCACCTTCCACGCACTTCGGTGAATGGAGACCCTCAGGCATAGAGGAGAGGCGTCCTCCTTAAGAGGGCTATCGCCCTCCTCTCAAGAGCAACAAACCTTTAACCCAGAGTTTGCTCTTATTTAACACCAAGCTCAGAGCAACCCTGTAGTATCTCGAAGCGTGGAGCGAGGTCGTATTAGGTCACATACTTACTTCGTCGCCCCTCGCACACACCCCCCTCTTTGTGGACCCGCAGCTCACCCGCATCGCATCTGCTACACACACGTTATGCGGTCCTCTCTCAGGCTGGCTGGGTCCTGTAGCCTAGCGGCAGGATCTCCTCCCATTCCTGCCGTTGGGCTTGCTTCATCCCGATCAAGAGCAGAACCGCCCGAAGGCGAACACACGAGGGGTTGGCGAACGTGTAGCGTCCTACTGACGACGCACCGGAGTGTATTTGTTCCGCGTGAGCGTTTTGCATCAGCGATGCGGTGTGGGTCAACTACGCCCCAAACTGCTATACGGCGCAGAAATGCGCTCCCGGGGCGACAGGCCGAGAAGGACAATGAGCGGTGAGTGTTATCTTTACGAAAGCCTACGCAAGAGAGCAGGAAGAGGGGGTCCACAACAAGGCCGGGGCTCTAGATAGTGTGAAGAACATCCTGGCGGCTTCCACAAGAGAAGATTGGGAAGCCCACGGCTCACGCCTTTGGGTGCACAAAGGCGGTAGCAAGCTAAGGATAGTGGACCTCACCGACGATGAGGGGCGCGTGAAACTCAAAGATCAGTGGGCCACGAGCGCAGCGGGGGCTGGCTTGGTTGCCCTCAGGGTTGAGCTCTCCATCTGCTGCGGCTCTCTGTTATTGGCTAAGGTCCCCGCGGTTTGCGTGGACTCGGGCAGGGGGTTCATACCTTGGCCCTGCCAAGAGGAGGACGGCGGGCTCGTGGTCGCTCGCTGGCAGTATGAGCTTTGCAGGGTCATCTCAGCGGGGGAGTATCTTGGCGCCTACCCCGTTGGCTCCTACCTGCGTAGGGCTGGCATCGTCGTGATCTAGTTGTCCCTGTCGGGTAGCGCCAAGTACCTCGCCACCATCCCGCCGTAGATATCAACCTCTGGCATCCTTGTGGGGGCTCTCCCTGCTCGATCACCACGCTTGCATTAGCGCAAGCGACGCGGCATCTACGGACATCCGACACCACTTGACCCTAATTTGACCCTAACCCGGACGCAATGCCCTGCAATCGTGAGCAACCGAGAGAATAGAAAATCCTTTACTTATGCGGAGTTTGCAAACCCATGCAATGCCCAGCAGCCACTGACCGCACACTCGTAAAGAGACTAGGTCAGCGGTTCGAGTCCGCTCGTCGGCTCTCTTTTTTACCTGCAAAACCTATAAAAAGAGAAGAGCCCACGATCATGCTACTGGGGTCTTGGCAGCAGTAGACTCTAACGGGTAATAGCTGTACGCAGCTATAGATGGGGCCTGCCGAGCTCGGATGACCAACACAGCATCACGATCCCATTGACTCCTTCGCTCGGACGCAACGCGGAGGGGCGAAGGCCCCAGTTCCTGTAAACCAAGGCCTCCACGTCTGTCAGAAAAGCTTGCTTAGCGGCTCTCCACTAGATCCGCGACGAAGGGGTTACGGTACTCCTCGCCCTGGCTCACCCTGTAGGCCGCGTAACCGGCGTGCACGAAGGGCACCACGGAGACAATGGCCATCACCGGGATCAGCACGAAGCCGACTAGAACCACTAGCAAGAGCGTCGTGACGGTCCAGCCGACGGCCAGTATGACCAGCCACCCTATCTGGTACCACATCGACTGCAGCGCGTGGAAGGCCACCTTCTGCGAGCGATCTTTATAAACGAACCAGATGATCAAACCGGGAAAGGTGTCCAGCCAATAGGCGATGACCTCCTCGATGCTGATGACTTCATCGGACATATCGAATTCCTCCTGCTCGACCAGGGCCTGGAGGCTGCTCTAAGTCACACCTCTGCAGTGCGGAGCGCGGGCAGCGGGTGTGCAAGCGTTCGCGTCATCGATGGTCGACCCGTCAGCGCTGATCGGCGTCGACGAGTGTCCCGAACTCCATGCTGACGTCTTCGCCGATGTGCTGCAGCCAGTCCGCGACCGCCGGAACGGTTTCGACCTTCTCCATCGCTGCCTCGCAGAAGCTCCGGTCCTCCCAGATCCAAGCGTCCACGTACGAGCCGTCGTCGAGCTTGGCAAGCATTACGTCTATCAGCCCCGGAAAGTTCTCCTTCGCCGCCTCAACCATCGTCTCTCGCTTCGCAAGAAACGGCTGCTCCTGGTCACGCTCGATGACGTACCTGCCCAACTCAAGAGTCCTGCTCAACATGACCTCCTTCTCCGCAGTTGATACTATGACAGTATTGAATCAACCTCTTTCCGTTCTGCCCCTTGCTTCAGCTACGTCGAGATCCGGCCTCGATGAGGCCCACAAGATGGCCCTCAGGGTCGGCGAACATCGCGATGCGCGGGCCGTCCGGCAAGTCCATAGGCTCCACCACCCGGCTCCCACCGAGACCCTCGATCTTGCCAAGCGTCGCTTCGAGGTCCCCTACCTCCACGTAGAAGGTGACGTGGCCCTGGCCTCCTTCCGGGGACGCGCCGACGCCGCCGTCGATGCCGCCCTCTACGCCGGGGTGCGCCATCGCGTAGTCCGGGCCCGAAGGCCGCATCTGCCACTCAAAGGCGTCCCTGTAGAATCCCTGGAGGGCCTCGGCGTCCTCGCCGACGACCTCGACGTGCACTATCGGGTTACTCATAAGCTTCTCCTCTCTCTGTCCTGCCGCTCTACCGGTGCGGTTGGATGAAATCTAATCGATAATGGTGACAACGAGCGTCACCTACCTCGAAGGTTCGGAGAGATGCTTTGTCGCGCACGGCGAGGTTGTTGGAGTTACTTATTAGGGTTCAGACCAAGCCCCGCTTCACGGCCGCCGAGTTGGCCGAGGAGTTCGGAGTCAGCAGGCGCACGATGCTCAGGGACCTGAGCGCGCTCTCGGCGATGGGGGTGCCTTTGCGCTCCACGCCGGGTCCTGGGGGCGGGTACTCCCTGCCGCGGGGCGGCAGGAGGCTCTCGCCTTCTTTGACCGTGGACGAGGCGCTCGCCTTGATCGCCTCCTACGAAGCCCTGCTCAGGTACCCTGTGCACCCCTTCTCGACGCAAAGTCTCTCTGCCGTGACCAAGCTCAGGGCCGCCCTGCCCAGGGAGGTCGTGGCAGAGCTCGACAGGCTGAGGAGGCACGTATTCGTGGCTGGGCCGGCGCACGATTACGAGGCACCGCTCCTCGGCGAGCTGCTGTCGGCGGCGCTCGACCGGACACACCTGAAGGTTACCTACGACTCGATCAGGTCGGGGATCACTAAGCGGGTGATCTTCCCGTACGGCCTGTACGCCTCGCAAGGGTATTGGTACTGCGCCTGCTTCGACCACAAAAGGGGGACGAATGTCCCGATGAGGGCGGATCGCTTTCTTGCGGCCGAGAAGGTCGAGGGCTTCGAACCACCACAGGAGCTCTCCGTCCGGGATTGGATGAACACTGCGCGGGAGGCGTTCAGCGAGCGGCTCTGGGTGAGGGCCCGGGTCACCGAGCGGGGGAGGAAGAGCTTCGAGCTCACGTCCCTCTTCGGCAGGATCACGCCCGAGGAGGACGGCGTCATCGAGGTGGAAATCCCGCTCTCGGAGATCGACTACTACGCTTCGCGCCTGCTGAGCGTCGGCACGGACATCCGTGTGGACTCCCCGCAGGAGCTGGTTGAGGCAATCGAAAACAAGGCCCGCGAGATCGTACATCTCTACCGACCCCAAACCTCATAGCACCTGGCCGGGAAGAAGTCCGAAAGTTGGTCGCGAGGCCAGATGCACCATCCCTGCCGGCGACTTCACGAGATCGCGAGCAGACCGTCCGCGACGAATTATGTAACGTGCTCCAAGTGCCTAACTGATATGAGATCAGGACGCAATACCCAAAACACGAAACAACCTGAGCTGCGCTTCCGTGCTCTGCTAACCGAGGACGGCATCAGGCACATAGAGCTAGCCAGCGCTTAGGACAAAGGACTGAGCCTCGCGTTCAACGGTGGAACAGCTCACTCGTAATGAGACTCTAGGTCAGCGGTTCGAGTCCGCTCGTAGGCTCTCGCTTTTTTCCTGCAAATACCGCAAAAACCAAGAACCCTTAGCGCGAATACCAGGGGCTTGGCAGCAGTAGACTACATCCCGCGCCCTCGTCCATACCGTCAGCAGCGTGTCATCCCGTGCTCGGTATCCAGTTCACCTAGTGGTCAGTAGCAAGGGTTATGCTGGGGGCGCCCAAGCAGGTATTGGAAGTAGCGTCGGCTGGGTACCACAACAGATCAAGAGGATAGAGCCGTGTGTCTGAGATCGTGCCAGCGTATGTTGGGCGAGGTTACGGCGCAAGGGCTCTAGAGCGAGCATATAGACACAGAGCGACGGGAAAGAGAGATTATGGCGGAAGCTGCGAAGACGAAGGAGACCATAACGCTGGAGGAAGCTCGAAGGGTCATCGACGGCGCCGCGCGGAGGGCCGAGGAGATCGGGCAGCCGATGGACATCGCGGTGGTGGACGCCGGCGGCAACCTTAAGGCGCATGTCAGGATGGACGGGGCGTTCGTCGGTAGCATCACGATCTCCATCAACAAAGCCTACACCGCCATCGCCTTCCAGCAGGAGACGGCGCATCTGCAAGACGATACGCGGCCCGGCGGTCCCATCTTCGGCCTGAGTGACGCCCACGGCGGGCGCCTAGTCGTATTCCCCGGGGGCATCCCCCTGGTGCGAGAAGGCGAGATAGTGGGCGCCATCGGGGTGAGCACTGGCACCGTGGAGCAGGATCAGGAGGTCGCCGAAGCTGGCGCGGCGTCTTTCTAATCGGAGGCCTTCAAGCCACACGCCGCACCAAGGGCAATATCATGAGGCAGACCACCGTGAGGGAGGAGTGGGAGGTAGCGTCGTCCCGGGGGTCGATCAGCGCTCCGCCCAGAGGTATGCTGAGCACGTAGCCGGGAGCCTACACGAAATTAGCGACGCCGAAGGTTACCGTCCCTTTTATCTGCGCCTTCTCGGTGCTGCGCGAGTGGAGCGCCGTGCCACATGACTGGGCGACACCATCAGCGTCTCGCTCGCCGGGGTCATTGAGGTTATGCTTCGGCCCATGGCGACTAGCTAATCTCTTGGTGCGGGACGCTCAGCTGTGAGTGGCGCGTTGTGACGACTACCTAAGGGGAGACTCAGTGAAGATCAGATTCTATGCTCATGCCAGCTTTCGGCTCGAGGTCGACGGGTTCGCCGTCATCACGGACCCCTACACACCCGGCCCGCAGAACTCCGGCTTCGACCCGATCGACGAGCCCGCCGACGTCGTGATCATGAGCTCGGCCACCGACCCGTTCCACTCCGACCCGAGCCACGTGCGCGGCGATCCGACCGTCGTCAACGCGCTCGAGCTGCCGCCGGAGGGCGCGGAGGCGCGCGGGCTGCATGTCCGTCCCTTCCCCGCGATGGAGAGCATGACGTTCGACTTCGGGCGCGACCCGGACGCCAACGCCATGTACCTGTTCACGCTCGGCGGCGTGCGCGTGCTGCACATGGGGGATATCGGGAATCCGATCTCGCGGGAGCACCTCGACGCACTACACGGGGAAGTCGATCTGCTATTTGCGCTGGCGGGCGCCCACGCGACGATAGCGCTTGACGATCTCGACGCCGCCATCCATGCCATCGGCCCGCGCGTCGTCATCCCGATGCACTACTTCAGCCCACGCGGCGTGCTCGACATAGAGCCGGTCGACACCTTCCTCGAACGCCACCCCGCCGATTCCGTAACGTGGGTCAATGGGTCGGAGCTCAAGCTGACGTCCGAGTCGCTGCCCGCGGAGGCGCCGCGCATCTACGTGCTGGAGCAGTCGCGCTGAACTGGTCGGAGGAGGCAACTGCCCCTGGTCCTCGGAGCCATGTTGCCCAAGGCAACACGGCTTCGCCGCTGAGTCTTATTGACGGCGCGGTTCAGGCGGCAGCCCGCGAGCCGGAGTAGTCTCTGGCCTTGGCAGACGGTTTCTAAGCATTCCCTCCGCTCACACGATAGACGGCGGCCACATCCTCATCGCCGTGTCCGGCTTCAATCGCCTCGTCGAACTGGTCGGCGACGGCCTCAGTGATAGCCAGACGCAGGCCCTGTGCATCGGCCGCTTCTCTCAGGACAGGCCGAACAGCAGCAGCAAACCCTCCAGCAGACTGCCCAGCAGTGGATGGAGCAAGCCCAGCAGCAACAGCAGACCTTCCAGCAGCAGGCCCAACAGCAGCAGCAGTCCTTCCAGCAGATGACCCAGGAGGTAATGAGCACCTACTCGCAGCTTTGGAACATCCCCCTCTCCTACGCCAAGGAGGGCCTTAGGGATGCCCAGTTCCCCATCGAGGGCTACGACGAACTTACCGTGGAAGAGGCCTCTGGGCGTCTGGGGGCACTCTCCACCGAAGATCTGAGGGAGGTCCGCGATTACGAGGAGCGAAACAAGAACCGCGAGACGGTCCTCGAGCAGTTGGATCGCAGGATAAGGGGCGGCTCGTAGGTTCTCAGGGATGCTCCATTGAATCGAGGAGCGGCTGGACGCGATGGAAGAAGGGGTCCAGCGGTACTAACTGATCGTGCAAACAAACCCCGAGATCCCTATTTACAGGCAGTTGAGTAGCTTGAAGAATTTTGCTTGCTACTGCTACTGGCTCACCCGGCAAGACCGACTGTCGGTACCAGCTTATACATATGGGGCACAGGAACAGGGCGTAACATTATTCACGAAGGAGGGTTGCCGAGATGACCAGGCGTAGCAGGTGAACGTATCCATTGAAGAGCAGAATGTCGAGATTGACGGGTTGCCCATCCGCTATCTTAGTGCGGGCGAAGGTCCGCCCTTGATGCTGCTGCACGGAGCCGGCGACAACGCCCTCGACTGGCGGTTGGTGATGCCCACCCTGGCAGCGACCCACCGGGTCTACGCCCCGGACCTGCCCGGCTCCCCCGACAGCGCCAGACCTGCCGCCGACTACTCGCCCACCTTTTTCGAGCGGTTCGTCGTCAAGTTCGTCGACTCCCTGGGCATAGGGCGCGCGACGTACATCGGCAACTCGCTCGGTGGTCTCATCGCCCTCCGCCTGGCGCTCTCCGAGCCGGCTCGCGTAGCCGCCCTGGTACTCCTCGACAGCGCCGGCCTTGGGTACGCGATCAATCCCGCTTTCACCTCTGTCAACTTTCCAGGCCTCGCCGAGGCGGCGATACCCTTCTGGAGGACACCAGTCGGCGCTTACCAGAGGGCCTGGGGGAGAACGGCGCTGCTCTTCGCGCATCCCCCCAGAAGCGTTCCGCGCGAGTGGTTGGCAGAGCAGTGCAGGCTGGATCGGTCGCCGGGCTACCTGGGGAAGCCCACTTGACCGTGCTCCGCGCCCTGGTGAGCCCCCTTGGCCAACGCGAGGTGCTGGTGGACCGTCTACCCTCTCTGAAGATCCCGGCGCTCGTCGTTTGGGGAGAGCGCGACCGCGTGTTCCCGTGCTCCCAGGCCAAGCGGGCGGTCGCCCGCCTCCAGGAAGGTTCGCTCGCCCTCATCCCTGACTGCGGCCACATGCCCCACGTCGAGTGCCCCGATCGCTTTCTGGGAGCCCTCGACGGATTCCTCCTCAAGCAGGTGCACCGTTAATCGGTGGAGACCCGAAGAAAGCTCGAGGTTACGTGGGTAACGTCCAAGAACAAGGCTCCTGAGGCAAGTCCTATGCAAGCGCTGGCCAAAAGCTCAGCTTAGCGGCACGCCAATAAGGGTACCAATAGCTTTAACTGATACCCGTGGGACAATGCGGGGCCTTACCCTCGAACGACCAGATGCTAAGGAGCTTCCGTGGCCGATCAATACACCCAGCAGGACCCGACGACACAGTACCCGCAGCCCAACTTCGGCGAACAGAACCTCGAGCACCCCGGCCTCGAGCCGGAGATGCAGCCCAAGCCCGACTACGGCTACGATACCTACCGCGGAAGTGGCAAGCTCGAAGGCAAGAAGGCGGTCATAACGGGCGGTGACTCAGGGATCGGGCGGGCCGTCGCGCTCGCCTTCGCCCGCGAGGGTGCCGATGTCGTGATCTCCTACCTAGAAGAGGAAGAGCCCGATGCCCGGGAGACGGCGCGCGTGGTCGAGGAGGCCGGCAGGGAGGCGGTTCGGGTGCCCGGCGACGTCAGGGACGAGACCCACTGCCAGAACATCGTGCAGAAGGCCGTGGACGAGTTTGGGCGGATAGACGTCCTCATCAACAACGCCGCTTACCAGATGGTGCAGCCGGGCGGCATAGCCGACATCACAACCGAGCAGTTCGACCGCGTCCTGAAAACCAACCTCTACGCGATGTTCTGGCTCTCGAAGGCGGCGATTCCGCACATGCGACCCGGCGCGAGCATCATCAACACCACCTCGATCGAAGCCTACCAACCCGAGCCTGGGCTCCTGGACTACGCCTCCACCAAGGGCGCCATTGTCACCTTCACGAAGGGGCTTGCCCAAGACCTGATAGCCCAGGGCATCAGGGTCAACGCGGTGGCACCAGGGCCGGTGTGGACGCCACTGATTCCGGCCACAATGCCCGCCGAGCAGGTTACGCAGTTCGGCGCCTCGGAGTCCCCCATCGGACGTCCGGCCCAACCTGCTGAGCTGGCGCCGCCTTACGTCTTCCTCGCCTCCCAGGAGTCAAGCTACGTCAGCGGACAGGTTCTGGGCGTCACCGGCGGCGCACCGCTTTCTTAGCCCCATCCCTTGCAAGAGCGCTGAAGCTTACGGCAATACAGCGAGGGCGTCAGCCAAGAGAGCGGCGGCGTCCTCGGTAAGGTTTTTCGGCTCGTTAGAGTGAGCCGAGATGAAGGAGGAGAATGACTTTGGTAAAGGCAGTGTTTTTGGACATAGACGGGACGCTCATGGACACGAACTATCTGCATATCGAGGCCTGGGCGCAGGCCTTCGAAGAAGTAGGAGCGCGGCCGCCGCGCTCGAGGATTCACCACGAGGTGGGCAAGGGCTCCGACAAGTTGATCCCCGAGTTTGTCGAAGATGGGAAAGCCGAGCGGGTCAGCGAGCTCCACAGCGAGCACTACGGCAAGCTACAGGAACGCGGGCACCCCTTGCCCGGGGCGAAGGAGCTCATATCCTCGGTGGTCGAGGGGGGCTACGAGGTCTGGTTGGCCACCAGCGCTGAGCCCGAGGAGCTCGAGCACCACATGCAGGAACTCGGGGCCGAGGACAATATTGCGGGGGTCGTCTCTTCTGATGAAGCCCAAGAGTCGAAGCCCGCGCCCGACATCTTCGGGCTCGCCCTGGAGCGGGCGGGGGTCTCTCCCGAGGACGCCGTGGTGGTCGGCGACTCGATCTGGGACATAGAGGCGGCCAAGGAGGCAGGGGTAAGGGTCGCGGCGGTCATGACCGGTGGTGCTTTCAGCCGGGCCGAGCTGGAGGAGGCGGGTGCCTACGCGGTCTACGAAGACTGCCACGAGCTGCTCGAGGTCGGTTTCCCCGAGGAGCTTAATCCGACTAATTCGTAGGACGGTCGAAACTCAGAAGGAGTAGTTAACGTGCAACACTGTGGAGGGATCCTTCCGAGACCGGGCGCATCCGCGGAGCCTCTACAACTGGCTGGAGTTGCATCCGACGGTGAAGCGAGGGGCTGTAGCGGGCATGGCGATAGGTGCCTTGGGTGCCTCGCGAAGAAGGATGTAGAACCAACACGAGGGAGCCTTTGCCGAAGTGAATACTAGGGCGTAATTGATACCACTCTGATACCACTAGGAACGCAATACGGTGCAACACTGAGCAAGCCGGAGAAAGGAAACCCCTCTAAATATGCGGGGTTTGCAACCCCCTGCACACCCCTGCAACGCCTGAGTGATCACTCGTAATGAGATTAGGTCAGCGGTTCGAGTCCGCTCGTCGGCTTTCTACTTTCCCATAGATAAGCCGAATACTCGGAAAGGGAGAAGCTCTTGGTAGAGCACCAGATGCTTCTCTACATCACCCGTACATCACTGAGGTGTGGGTGTGATTGCTGCATAAGTTGCTGCGTCGTAACGGTTGCCGTAACACACTTGAGACTGTAGTGCTGTAGAGTGGTGTCGTGACGGAAGGATCAAGGGAGCAAGATAGTCAAGGAGGAGTCGGTAGGTTGAGCCGCCGCACTGCTGCTTGGTCGGTCTGGTCGCTGTACTAGCGATGCAGACCGCCATAAAAGCAAAGCGTATCGTGGACGGAACGGGCGCAGTACCCTTAGAGAATGCTGTCTTGTTGATCGATGGCAACGTCATCATGGATGTCGGAACGGAAGAATCAGTTCGAATCCCGGAGGGCACCGAGATCATCACTCTCCCCGACAACGAAACGCTGTTGCCCGGCTTGATCGACGGTCACAATCACCCATCGCTCTGCTGGTATTTGAAGAACTTTCTCACCCTGGTGAACGATCCCCATGAACATCTATTTCTCAGGGCCATTAGAAACTTTCATATCAACCTGCGCTCTGGTGTTACCAGCATTCGCTGTCTGGCAGAAAAAGGATTCGTCGATCTCCTCTACCGCCAGGCCGTCGAGCAGGGTCTCGTCCTCGGCCCCCGCATCAAGACGTGTACGAGGGGGTTTCGATTCGAGCGGGGACATGGATTCTTGGGCACGCCTGTGCAAAGCGTCGAGGAATTGCGGCGTGGTTTCGCTGAGAACGTCAAGGCTGGCGCGGATTTTCTCAAGT
>DASSCV010000059.1:0-4974 GCA_035697505.1 Rubrobacter sp. | reverse complement strand
CGGCGTGGACGTCAGGGTCTTAAACCCTGCCACCGTGGACATAGCCTGGATAGGCAGGGCCTCGCGCGCCGGCTACAAGCAGTTCCTGGAGGCCGGAGTCAGGATCTTCGAGTACGGCGGACCCATGATCCACGCCAAGACGATCGTTGCAGACGGCTGGCTCTCTAAGGTGGGATCTACGAACCTGAACTTTTCCAGCCTGGCCGCCAACTGGGAGATAGACCTGGTGGTGGAAGACACGGACTTCGCCTCCCAGATGGAGGAGCTCTTCGAGGACGACGTCTCCAAAAGCCGGGAGGTCCGACTGGAAGGGTCAGGACAACGCCAGAGGGTCCGGCCAGATCGCCGGGTGGACACCACAGACAGCGGTGCGCGCGCCGGTGTCGTTGGCAGCGGCACGGGATCGGGGGCGGCCCTCTCCAGGGTTGGCACCACCGTCTTCCAGAAGGGCACCGCCCCCCTGCAAACTCACGAGCACGTCATGGCTGCCGCGGCGAGCGGGGCACTGCTGGGGGGGTCGCTGCTGGGTGCCCGTTTCCCGCGCCTCATCGCCTGGCCGCTCGTGGCTGTTGGCGCTTTTCTCGGGGGGCTTGGCGTCCTGCGCGCGATCCAATCTACGCTCTCCGAGAGCGAGAAGGACCGGCCGGAGTCGGGTGCGACGTAGCGAAGGATGGAAGATATGGAACAGAACGAAGATCTAAGCCCGGCGATCCAGGACGTGCTGGTGGCTCCTCCAACCGAATCCTCGTTGCGGTTGCAGGTAACCGATCTGCTCTTGGGGCGACGGCGCGACGTACGAAGGGGCCGGTCTACCCGAGAGCAGAGCGATGTCCTGCGACAGATCGAAGCGGCGCTGGAAGCCTACGGGACCTATTTCTACCCGCCCGAGCACCGCTAACGAGGCGGTAACGGTACCACACGACGTTCGCCGGCCCGACGAGGAACTCGTACCCGGGACGCGTAGATTTCGGAGCTATGAAGGAGTAATCCATGAAAATCGAGCAAGACCCGAAGGTATCGCCAGGGGCGTCCCTGGATTACCAGCAACGTCACGAGCGCGGGCGCGCCGCGCGTCGGCTCGTCCCCAGGGGTAGCCATGCGCAGTGGACGCCGATGTCCGACCGGCCTGACCCGGTCGATCTCCTCGAGGCGCAGGCCAGGGACAGGATCCAGGAGCTCTTGCCGATCCGCTACGGGCGCATGATGGCCTCCCCGTTCGCGTTTCTGCGGGGGTCTGCCATCGTCATGGCCAACGACCTCGCGGGTACGCCGAAGAGCGGCATCCAGGCCCAGCTGTGCGGCGACGCCCACCTGTTGAACTTCGGGGCTTACGCCTCCCCGGAGCGCGCCCTGCTCTTCGACCTCAACGACTTCGACGAGACCCTGCCTGGACCCTGGGAGTGGGACGTCAAGCGCCTCGCAGTGAGCTTCGTGGTGGCCGGCCGCGACAACGGCTTCGATGCGGCGGATTGCCGCAACGTCGCGCGGGCGGTCACTGCCTCCTACAGGCAGCGGATGACCCGGTTCTCGGAGATGGGGGAGTTGGAGGTCTGGTACTCGCGTATTGGCGAGGAAGAAATCCGTGGTCTGCTCACCGAAGCCAGGGCTGGGAAAAAGACCACGAAAAAACTGAGCAAGAACGTGCGGAAGACGCGCGGCCGCGACAGCCTGCAGGCCCTCTCCAAGATGACCACCGTCGTCGATGGACGCAGGATCATAAAGGACGATCCGCCGCTGCTGGTCCGCATCCCCGAAGAAGACGAGCTCAGAACCCAGGTCTACGCTATTCTGGAGAGCTACAAGCGCACCCTGCAAGAAGACCGTCGCCACCTGCTCGAGAGGTTCCGCTTCGTGGATGCGGCCAGGAAGGTCGTGGGGGTCGGCAGCGTGGGTACCAGGGCATACGTAGTGTTGCTCGAAGGGCGTGACCGGGATGACCCCCTGTTCCTCCAGGTAAAGGAGGCAGGTGCCTCCGTGCTGGAGGGCCACATTCCGTCTGGCACCCACGAACACCACGGGCACCGGGTCGTGGCCGGCCAAAGGCTGATGCAGGCGGCCAGCGACATCTTCCTGGGTTGGTTTCGCGGCGGGGAGGGACGCGACTTCTACTGGCGGCAGCTGAAGGACATGAAAGGCTCGGCCAAAGTCGAGAGCATGTCGGCTGATGAGCTGGTCCTCTACGCGGGCCTGTGCGGGTGGGCACTTGCCCGTGCGCACGCCCGCTCCGGTGACCGCGTGCAGATCGCGGGCTACCTCGGCAAGAGTGAGAGCTTCGATGTGGCGATCGCCGACTTCGCAAAGGAATACGCCGACCAGACCGAAAGGGACCACGCTGCCCTCCTCGCGGCCGTGAAGTCGGGTAGGGTCGCAGCCGATGCGGACGCCTGATAAAGCGAGCGACTGGGGGGCCTTTTCGTTCCCAAGAACCACCAAACCGAGGAGGTATGACTATGGAGGCGCCGCGACCTTCCATTTTGGGGGGCTACCGACCTGGCCTGCGCAGCGTCGTAGGGGCGAGCGCGACCGCCTACGGGTATACGCTCACCGTTGGGCCTACCAGTATGCTGCTGACCCATGCCTACGGGGCACCGAAGCCAGGTGAGGTATTGTTTTTCTGCGGCGGTGCGATCCTGGCCTTCGCGCTGGTGGGGGCTCTGGCCTTCGGTGGTGCGAGCGAACATTTCGGAGATCCTCCGAGACGGATCCACCTGTGGGGCAGTTTCCATTTCCTCTCCGTAGGACTGGCCGTGGCTGCGGCTTACCTGGTGGGCACCCACGCGCCAGACGCACTGGGCTGGCCTGCGGGAGCGTTCGCGGCGACGGCCACGTACCTGATGGTCGTGGGGTTCGAGAACGCTGCGGCCGATCTGGAGCGAAGGAGGAGCTAGGCTTTGGCGCACCCCGAAGGCACTCCGCGTGTTCCGGCCTCTGAGTTAGCGTGCGCGCAGAACCAGCCCGCCTGAACTCTGCCATAGCTTCGCTGTTCATGCTCGGCGCGTCCTGCTTCGCCCTGGGTGCTATCCCCGCATACGTACACGCGGTCGGAGCGAACGCAGACGCCATGACCTTCTTCCTCGGATCGATCTTCTTTACGTCGGCGTCGTACTGCCAGTTAGTACAAGCGCAAAGCCCCGGGATGACAAGCGCCGACGAACAGCGCCAGCACACCCGCATCCAGGCCCTGCTGTGGGCTTGGCGGCCGCGCGACAAGAACTGGCTGGCTGCAGCCACGCAGTTCCCCGGGACGCTCTTCTTCAACATCAGCACGTTTGCGGCGACCGTGCACAACCTCAGCGCGGCAGAGGCCGACAAGCACGTCTGGCGCCCTGATTTCTTCGGCTCTGTTATGTTTCTCGTGGCAAGCGCGTACGCGATTTCGGCCCTGGGAGTCGGGTTCTGGCGTCCGCAGTTGCGAGAGCTGACCTGGTCGATCGCGTGGCTCAACATGCTAGGTTCGGTGGCCTTCATGGCGTCGGCGATCGCGAGC
Source organism: Rubrobacter sp. (assembly GCA_035697505.1). Taxonomy (GTDB): domain Bacteria; phylum Actinomycetota; class Rubrobacteria; order Rubrobacterales; family Rubrobacteraceae; genus Rubrobacter_D. Next base: position 1,487 of record DASSCV010000059.1, on the reverse strand, counting down.
TTTGTGTTGCCGAGTACCGATACCCTGATCGACCTTGCGCTGTCCAACGCAGGAACGTTCCTCGGAGCAATGTGCTTCTTCGTCGGGGCGGCGCTCATGCTGCCCGCCTGGCGGGCCTCGGCGCGGTCGAGCCGGCGGCCATAGTGGCGAGGCGGCCATCAAATCCCACGCGAACGTCTCAGCCACCCGAACCCACCCCGCTCGGACGATGCTCGGTAATCTAAACCCGCATTCCGCCCGCCGAGGCTTCACCCTCGTTCGTCCACCTGCACACAGGCGCTACTGCTCCACGTCGTACACGGTCTTCCAATCATCCCGCATGCTCACGATTGTCCAGCCGTGCTCACGGGCAATCTCAAGTGACCTCTGTGCGCCCGCGTCGTAGGCGAACTCTCGCTCGGCGTCGTCATGGTAGACAAGCAGACTCAGCGACGGCCGCAGGGGATGCTCGGAGAACCGCAGCATCTCGATGTCGCCGTTGGAGTTGCCCGCGGCCAGCAACCAACCAATGCCTCACGCGAGCGGATAATGGCCATGTGGGCCTGACTCTCCTCGCCTCCGTGCTTGAGTGGGTACAACATCTTGGGGTCCACTCTAGCCAGGCGAGCCACGTTCTTAAGGCGTCGATCTCATCCGTCTTGCGTTTGCTCTGGCGTAGATGAGTCTCAGCTTACGAGCATTGGCCACCAAGACCTCGTGGCCGCACTCCTCCAGAGTACCCTGCTAGCCCACGGCGAGTGGGTTCCTGCCTCGATTGCCATGCGCATGGGCTGCTGGGAGGCGAAGCGTCGTCTGAAGGCCTCTGGGGTCGTACGCAGCCTTCCCTCCTCTATAACCTCGCTGCTTTGGGTGTCGATGAGGCAGAGGTAGGAGTATTTGTCGCCTGTGTCCAATCCGGCTGTCATGCTTGGTTGGTCTTTGCTACCATCCATGGTGGGCCGATCCTCCTTCCTGGGCCTTAGAGCCCGTATAGAGTGTTTGCAGACCTTCAGGGTACTGCGTATCTGGGGGGTCGGCCTTCTCATCTCATCTTCCGAGAACGCCGTAAATCGGAAGTTCAACGTCGTCGAACTCACCTTCTACGACGTTGGGGAAAGAAGCGCTAAGACCTCGATTGGCCAAGGATTCATCGCAGATTCATCGCAGCAAGCGATAATGCCCCAGCAAACAGGGGAGTGGTCGGGAGCGCAGTGAGCTTCAAGACCGTCCCCGCAACCCACGAGAAGGAGGAAGAGATGCGCACCAAGAAGAAGATAGCGATGTTGGTAGCCATGGCGGCGGCGGCGGCAGTAGTGCTCGTGGCTTTGGTCGGCAGCGGCCCGGCCTCGGCCCAAATGATCTGGGGAGTGATCCAGTGCGATAGCAACCCCTGCTACGCCACAGGAGCCCACGAAGTGGTCTTCGAGCAGGTCGGCGACGGGGTGGCAGACAACATGTACGCCCAGGGCGGCCACGACAACCTGCGGGCCCAAAACTACACCAACGAC
>DASSCV010000058.1:0-4804 GCA_035697505.1 Rubrobacter sp. | reverse complement strand
GCCGAGCTCGTCACGGCCTTGACGGTGATGAGCCCGCCTGAGCCCGTGCCTTCAAGCTGTGAGAGGTCTACGCCTATCTCTTCGGCCCTGCGCCTGGCCGCGTCCGAGGCCTTCACGACCTCCTCGGTCACCTGCTCCGCGGTATCCTCGACGTCCTGTTGCTTAGACTCAGCGTACGTCCTCACATCGTCGACGGTGATCCTGCCGTCCGTGCCCGTGCCTTCGATCTCCGTGAGGTCCACGCCTTGCTCCCGTGCCTCGCGGCGGGCGGCTTCGGTGGCGTCTACTTCTCCCTGGCGCATGAGTCGGTCGGCGTCGATCTCCGAGACGTTGTTGTTGGCCTCCTCGAGCGCCTGTTCGATGGCCTCGTAGTTGTCCATCAGCTCCTGGAAGAGCATCTGGAACGACTCCTCCTGACCGCCCGGGATCTGGTCCGGTAAGCCTTCCAAGGTAGCGCGGTTCTCTGTTATCTGCTGCTTCAACCCCTCGACGGAATCGCTGAAAAAGTCCTGGGCGAGCGTCATCGTCTGCTGCTGGACCAGCTGCTTGGATTCCTCGATCCCGCGGTTCAGCTTCTCGAGCGCCTCGTTCGTCCGGTACTCAGTCACCGTCTCTCCTCTCCGTGGTCTCGGTTCCTCCCGACAAACCTCGTTCCGACTTCGTCCACCTCACGCGGCCCTTACTTCGACCAGGTTCCCCTGGTCGTCGAAGACCTGCTCGTAGACGTTCCCTGAGTCGTCCTTCGCCCGGCTCACCACCTGGCCCTCGTCGTCTATGTACTCCTCCTCGATCGGCAGGTCGCTGACGTTGCCGACGAGGTCCTCATCTATCACTTCGCCGTTCTCGTTCGTGACGGTCTCGAGGATGTTGCCCTCCTCGTCCACCGTACGCTCGACGGTCTGGCCGGAGCCCTGATCCGCCCCTTCGGGGGCCTGCCCGGCCTGCTCCGTCGCCCCTCCGGCGGCATCCTGAGCTGACTGTACCGCACCTCCCGCAGTCTCCTGAACACCTTCCACTGCCCCTTGCGCGGTGTCAGTAGCCTGTTGCGCGACGCCCTGGGCCGTCTCCTGGACCTGCTGGGTCGCCTGCCCGGCGGTTTCCGTCGCCTGCTCTGTCGCCCCTTGTGCCGCGTCCGTAGCACCTTCCGCTACCTGACTGGCTGTGTCCGTCGCGTCGCCTACCGTGTCGGTAGCTCCTTGTGCGACCTGGCCTACCTGCTCGGTGGCCTCGCCTGCGGTGTCGCTTACGCCTTGGGCCGCCTCGCCTGCGGCGTCACCCATGTCCTGGACGGCCTGGCCCGCGCCTTCTCCTACCTGCTGAGTGGTCTCGCCTACGCCCTGACCGACCTCACCGACGGCCTGACCGGCACCCTGGCCAACTTCGCCAACAGCCTGACCTGCGCCTTCGCCTACCTGGCCGACGGCCTGGCCCGCGCCCTGACCGACTTCCTGCAAGGTCTCGCCGACACCTTCGCCGACTTGCTGGGCCGTCTGTCCGACACCCTCGCCGACCTCGCCGACCGCCTCGCCCGCGCCCTGTCCAACTTCTCCGACAGCCTGGCCTGCGCCGCCACCGACGTCTTCGACGGCCTGGCCCGTACTCTCGACAGCTTCGCCGGCGCCTTCGCCTACATCGGCAACTGCAGATCCGGCACCCTCGCCGACCTCGCCGACGGCGTGGCCAGCGCCCGAACCGACGTCCGCCACCGCGGAGCCGGCACCCGAACCGACGTCTTCGACGGCCGATCCAGCGCCAGAGCCTATATCCTCCACAGCCGAACCGGCGCCTGAGCCTATGTCTTCGACCGCTGAGCCCGCACCGGATCCGATATCCTCGACGGCCGAACCGGCCCCCGAACCTATGTCCTCGACTGCAGAGCCCGCGCCAGAGCCTATGTCCTCCACAGCGGAGCCGGCCCCCGCGCCTATATCTTCCACAGCAGAGTTGAGCCCTTCGCCAACCAGATCGCCAGCCCCCGAACCTATGTCCTCGACAGCCGAACCAGCGCCCTCGCCGATGTCTTCGACCGCGGAGTTGAGACCCTCTCCCACCAAGTCGCCAGCGCCTGAACCTATGTCTTCGACCGCTGAGTTGAGCCCTTCGCCTACCAGCTGTCCAGCGCCGGAGCCTATGTCTTCAACGGCGGAGTTGAGCCCTTCGCCCACCAGATCGCCCGCACCCGCGCCTATGTCCTCGACGGCCGAACCGGCCCCTGAGCCTATATCCTCGACCGCAGAGCTTACGCCCTCGACCAGCTTCTCGATGATCTGCGGGTTGCGGTCTATGGTGGTGAGTACCCGGTCAAGGATGGCGGTCACGTTGTCGAGCCTGACCTTCAGGAGCGCCTGCGCCTCAACGCCCTGAATGACCAGCTTCACCCTGCCGAGGTACACATCGACACCGACCGACAGCTCTACCAGGTCCAGCACTTTCGCGAAGAGGTTGACCTTCGCCCGCAGGTCGTTTAGCTCGAAGTTGATCTCGTCTACCTTGACGACCGGCACGTCGAGCAAGACGTCGGGGATCTTGCCGTTCATCACGGCATCTTCTTCGTCGTACTCCAGCGTGTAGTCCGCGTACGCCTGCTCCGGAACAGTTCTATCGCCGGGTATGTTGTTCGCGAACCGGTACTCCTCGACTTTCTGGACTGAAGTGCGGGGGTCGTTTTTCCGAACAGGTGCGTTGTCGGCGATCTCCTGTTCCGTCAGGTTCTGCTCGTATCGGGTATTCTCCTCGGTGTCTGGCGGTTGTCCCGCCTGCTGCGTGTCCTCTTGCTGCGTGTTCTGCGCCTGCTGGTTCTGCGTCGCTTGGTTCGAGCTGTCGGGTGCCACTTTACGATCTCCCTGTTCCTGTAGGTGCGTGGATCTTACTAACCGTTATCCCATGCCACACGTGCCTGCAAACCTCCATGTTGATCCAACATGAGGATTGTCTAGTATCTATACCCATCTTTCTCGAACTTTAGACCGTTCTGGGCCTTTTTCGGTTACGCTTCCTTGTCTTCGTAACCCGTCGCGCGGGATCTCTTGATCGAGATCAGACAAACTTCTTGTATACGCTTATGTTGGAGGTGTCGCGGACACCGAGAGCCTCCTTGAGTTCGTTCAGGCTGGCGCCGCGTCGCAGGAGTCTTATGGCGAAGGTGTGACGGAGGTTCATAGGGGAGACGTGCCACATTCCGACCTGGTCGCAGCGCTTCCAGATGGCGTTTTGCAGCGACTTCGAGGTAGTAACGGGCCGGGCGGCGCGGGCGACGATCAATTCCGGCGTCTCGTCATTGCGCGTGCCGAGGTAGCGGCGGACGGCCTCTACCGTCTCGTCGGAGAGGCGCCGTACGCGCGGGGCGAGGTGGGAGCCTGGACCGCCGAGGTGCGCCTGGGCGGCTTCGAGGTCCATGTCGCTCGTGAGGAGAGCACGGATCTCGCTCACTGTCACCCCCGTGTCGAGCATCAGTCTTATGACCGCGGCGTCGCGGGCGGCGTCGCGGGTATTGAGGGGAAAGGAGAGGAGCTGGTCCACCTCATCTTCATCCAGGAAGACGATCTGCTGGTCGAGAGGCTGGTGCATCGGTTCGATGGGGTCGAAGTCTATGCCGGCGTCCGTGGAGGTACGGGCCCAATCGAGGAACCTCCTTACGGCGGCGTCCTTGCGGTACACGGTGAAACGCTTGCGGTTGCTTTCGAGGAGATCGTTGCGGAACTCCATAACGGCGCCGACGCCCACCTCCTCGATCCTGCTAACGTCTCTCTCCTGGAGGAAGCGGGCAAACTCGTGAAGGTCGGCAACGTAGAACTCGGCCGTGCGAGGGCTCGTGCCAGGGTCGTCCGCAAGATGGGCTGCGAAGGCCTCGATCAGGTCGTCTATCCTCACGCGCATCATTCTAACGGTAAATCAGTGCTGCTTGGTATACTGCCTGAGGGTGATCGGTACTTCAAAAGCTTCGGTCTTGCTGGTCTCGCTGGCGATCTTGCTGTGCTTCCTGGCCTTCCCAATTCTGCCGCAGAAGGAGACGGCCTCGGCGAAGCTCCGCACGGTCGAGGTCGAGAACACTGGCACACTGCTCGGAGAGAACTCCCCCCGGCTCGAGGTTCCAGAGAAAGCTCCTCAGGTTACCTCAGGCGGAGAGAACACGTCGGCTGCCATGAAGATCACGGTGCCGAAGCTTGGCCTGAAGGGCGTGGCCGTGCCCACAGGATCGAGGCAGGCCGAGCTCGACAGGGAGGGCATACTCCGCGTGCGCGGCAGCGGCTTGCCTTGGATAGCGGGCTCGAACACGTTTATCACAGGGCACGCCCTCGGCTTTCCGCGGACCAGGGTGCCCTACGCTTTCTACAAACTCGGTAAGATGAAACCAGGTGATGAGATCTTCATCGAAGACAAGGAAGGTCAAAAGTACACGTTCAGGGTCTACGACCTCATGACCGTCGAGCCAAACGACTACTGGACGACCTACCCGGTAGAAGGCAAGACCGTAGTCTCGCTCCAGAGCTGCATCCCCATACCGACGTTCGAAAATCGCCTTATAGTACGCGGCGAACTGGTTTCTTAGCACTTGAGCACGGCGGCTTCGCCCCCTTCTCAGCCAGTCAGGAAGAGCTTGCGTATGCGAGTAGCTGAAATGCTGAAAGCGCCCGACAGGGCGCGTGCTGATAAGCTGAAATGCGCGGGTTGAGGAAGGCCTTGGGCCTTCCTCAACCCGCTACATGGCGTTCTATGGCGTCGTGGGCGGCGTTGATCTCTGCCGTTACGCGCTCGGCACGGAGTCGCTTCTCCGGGTCGGAGAAACGATCCGGGTGGAAGCGCT
>DASSCV010000057.1:0-4261 GCA_035697505.1 Rubrobacter sp. | reverse complement strand
CCGACGGCAGCCGACGGCCTTGTGGAAGTGCAGCTCCTCAGGGGCAAGTGCGAACGGAAACTCCATACCTTCCAGGATCTCCTGTTCGATCTCGACGGGCTGCTTGCAGCGCTCGCAGAGCTTCCTCACGAGCCTCTGGGCGATCACGCAGTCGATCGCCGAGGAGGTGAGGAAGGGCTCGACGCCCATGTCTGTCAGGCGGCTAAGAGCGCCGGGGGCATCGTTGGTGTGAAGCGTGGCCAGGACCAGGTGGCCCGTCAGGGCGGCCTCGACGCTGATCTTGGCGGTGTCCATGTCGCGTATCTCGCCTATCATCACGATATCGGGGTCGGCGCGCAGGATGCTCCTCAGGCCAGAGGCGAAGGTCAAACCGGCTTTGGGGTTGATCTGGACCTGGTTCAGGCCGGGTATCTTGTACTCGACGGGGTCCTCGACGGTTATGATGTTCTTCTCCGGGGAGTTCAACTCTCTGAGGGTTGCGTAGAGCGTCGTGGACTTGCCCGAGCCGGTCGGTCCCGTAACCAGGATGGCCCCGTACGGCCTGCGGAAGATAGCCTCGTAACGCTCGTAATCCCTCTGCTGAAAGCCCAGCTTCCCTAGATCCGCATCGACGTTGGATGTGTTGAGCAGTCTCAGCACGATCTTCTCACCGTAGGCCGTGGGCAAGGAGGCGACCCTAAAGTCTATCTTCTGGCCGTCGAGCTTTACGGAGAAGCGCCCGTCCTGGGGCAACCTCTTCTCCGCGATGTTCAGGTCGGCCAGCAGCTTGACCCTGGCCGATACGCTGTGCTGGAGCTTGGGTGGCATAGACATGACCTCCCTCAGGACGCCGTCTACCCTGAAACGGACCGTCACCTCGCGCGCCTGGGGCTCGAAGTGGATGTCGGAGGCGCCGTCACCGACCGCGTGCTGCAGCACGGAGCTGACAAGGCGGATTATCGGCCTCTCGTCGGGACCGGCTTCGATCCCGAGGTCCAATTCCCCGTCGTCTTCCGCGCCGGCTTCGGCCGCCTCCTCCAGTATCTTGGTGATCCGCTCCCCTGTGGCGAAGAGCTTGGCCTGCATGTTACGGATCTCGTCCTCGGTGGCCACGACAGGGGTTATCTGATAGCCGGAGATAATCCTCAGGTCCTCCAGGGCGTAGAGGTTGCTCGGGTCGCTCATCGCGACCACGAGGTGCCGGCTGCGGGATATCCTGAGCGGGATGGCGCCGTGTTTGCGCAGTACCCTCTCGGGTACGAGAGCTACCACGTCCCTATCGAAGTCCCCCTCAGTGAGTTCGACAAAGTCCAGCCCGAGCCGCTGGGCTTGGGCCTGGGCCAGGTCCGCGCCGGAGATGAACCCTAAAGAGAGCAGGATCTTGCCTAGATCCTGCCTGGGATTGTTCTTCTGGGTCTCCAGCGCCAGGCGTATTTGCTCCTCGCTTACCTTGCCCTGGTAGACGAGTACGTCGGAGACCTTGTCGAGGCCGACCCTCTTGCTGTCAGGGACCTCGGGATAAGGGATATTCTGCCTGAGCTCGATCTCCCGACCTTCTATCTCGTAACTCACCTGTCTAATCTCCTCAAAGGGTCCGCGATGGACCGGCTCTCGCCGACTACATTGCCTACTATAGAGTATGGCGGCGGTCAGGAGCTACGCCTATATGCCATCTGGACATTTCGGGTAGGCCAGGTGGCACCTTTTCAGCATTTCAGCACGCTCCAGCCTCCGGCTTCCGCTTGTCAGCATTTCAGCTTGTCAGCTCTTGGTACAGGTAATCGGACGGGGACGCTTAGCTGTTAAGTGAGCCTTTCAAAACCCTTCACGAGAGGAAGTTGAGACAGATCAGAGAACAACCCAGAGATAGGAATGCCTCGTGGATGTCGTCCCGCCGCTCGTAGCGAATCGTGAGCCTGCGGTACTTGGCTACCCACGCCAGCGTCCGCTCTACCACCCACCTGTGTCGACCCAGCTTCTCAGAACTCTCCACACCCTTCCTGGCTATGCGCCTCTTGATGCCCCTCTTTCTGAGCGCCCGCGCACACTTCTTGTCGTCGTAGGCTTTGTCGGCGTGCAGCTTCTCGGGACGCTTCCTCGGCCTGCCTCTCGGACGCTTTATGGGCTCTATTGCGTCCAAAAGCTCCTCGAAGACCATCGAGTCGTGCATGTTCGCGGCACTCGTCATTACCGAGAGCGGGACGCCTCTTTTGTCGACCACAATGTGGCGCTTCGTGCCCGCTTTTCCCTTATCCGTCGGATTCGCTCCGGTTTTTCGGCCCCTTTTTTGGCCGGGATGCTCGCCGAGTCCAACGAGGCGCGCTCCCACTCTATCTGGTCGGCCTCTCCCAATCGGTTGAGCAATACCCGATGCAGGCGTTCCCAAACGCCCGCCTGTTGCCACTCCTCGAGGCGTCGCCAGCAAGTCACGCCGCTTCCGCACCCCATCTCTTGGGGCAGCATCTCCCAGGGGATGCCACTCTTTAGCACGAAGATAATGCCGGTTAGGGCGGCGCGGTCGTCCACGCGAGGTCTGCCGCCTTTGGGCTTGGGTGGTTCCTCCGGCAAAAGCGGCTCGATGATCTTCCAAAGCTCGTCACTTACTAACTCTTTAGCCATACTCTCCATTTACCCTGACCGGCGGTTTTGAAAGACTCTCTAAGTCTGCCTGTTAAGATACTTGGGAGAAACGTGGCGTTCGGGGACTTGCGTCCCCATGTTTGGAAAGGTGGGAAGAGGAGATGGCGAGGGGCGGTAAGCTGGAAGATCTTATCGGGCTGCTGGTTCGAGAGGGGGGCAGTGACTTGCACCTCAAGGTGGGCTCGCCGCCCGTTACACGGGTTCAGGGTCTGTTGACCCCGGTTGAGGGATACGGTGTGTTGAATTTGCCTGACACGGAAGCGTTCCTTGAGGAGATCATCCCCGAGCCCCTGGTCGAGGAGTTCGAGCGGGTCGGAGAGGCGGACTTCTCCTACGAGAGGGAGGAGGGCCGGTTCAGGGTCAACGCCTTCAGGCAGCGAGGCGCGGTCTCTATAGCGATGCGCTACGTGCCCTTCGAGATCCCTGAATTCGAGACGCTGGGTCTGCCCGAGGTGATCCGCACGCTCGCCTTCGAGGAGCGCGGGATCGTCCTGATCACAGGCACCACAGGCAGCGGCAAGTCGACGACGCTCGCCTCGATGATAGACATGGTCAATCACGCCATTGCCAAGCACGTGGTCATCATCGAGGACCCCATCGAATTCATTCATAGAGACATATGATGCACAAACTACTAACGGGCGCAGCTACAGGTTCAGCACCGGGCTCTTAGAAGGCGCCAGTGAGCACCTAAGATTGGAAAGTTCCTAGACGGTGTCGCTCAGTGCGAACTTCAGGTTCCAGACCTCTTAGATACCCTATTGCGCGGAAGGAAGTGCCTGTTCCTGCTCGATGTATGCTGCAAACTTCGCCCTTACGGCGTTCTCCGAAATTGGCCGTGAAGAGCCTTCTACGAAGAGGTGTTAGGGAGATCGTGGACTACGGAGTGCCTCGATGCGCTGGATGCTGTTGCGGTGCAACAGCAGTCTGTCCGCCGCCTCGCTTGAGTTGGCCCCGGAGGCGAAGAAGATCCTAAGAGTACGCACGAGGTCGCTGTTACGCTCCCGATCGTGTTTCATGAGGGGTTCGACCAAATCCCGGAAGGGACGCAGCTCTGGCGAACCGGAGAGCCCTTCGAGCAACGCCTGTAGATCCTCTGACTCCAAGCTTCGACTCCTAATGATCCGAACTTCCGAGAGGCCCATACTAGCGAATTTCGGAGAACGATCCTTTCCCCGACGTTGCGTGAATAGCGTAGGATGCTCTGATGTCCACCAAGCAAGACGACGCACGCCGCTCGCCAGGGGCCGCGCTGCTCTACGGCGCTCCTATCGGGCTCCTTGGCGGGCTCATAGGGTTGGGGGGCGCGGAGTTCCGCCTTCCGGTGCTGGCCGGGGTCTTCGGGTACGCTGCCCGCCGCGCCGTCGCCCTCAACCTGGCGATCAGCCTCGTGACGGTTGCGAGCGCCTTGCTCATCAGGGCTGGCACCCTCTCCCTCACCCCGGTGCTGGGGTTGTTGCCGGTCGCGTTGGCGATGATGGCGGGCGCGGTCTCGGCGGCGTTCGTAGGCGTGGCGCTGGTACACAGGATCTCCGAGCGTCTGCTGGAGCGCTTCATCCTCGTGCTGCTCGTGGGGATCGGGGTGGCGCTCGTGGTCGAGGCGTTCTTGCCCCAAGAGGTCTCAGGCTTCCTGCCAGGAGGT
>DASSCV010000056.1:0-2108 GCA_035697505.1 Rubrobacter sp. | reverse complement strand
ATTCCAGCCGACTCCTGGCCTCTGTGCTGGAGGGCGTAGAGCCCGAAGTACGTGCGCTGGGCCAGCTCCCCCGAGAGCTCGCGGGAGTAGAGCCCGAAGACGCCGCACGCCTCCTTCGGCTTGCCTTCCGTATCCCTGTAGTCTACGTCAAGCGCATCCACCGTCAGGGTCTCCCTTCTGTACGCTACCCAATGTGTCCGCCCTCCGGCGCATGCACCTCGAAGAGGTCACGCTCGTATGCTTCTCTTAACTCCGACAGCTTTATGTCTATGAGACCGTCTCTCCGGACCCTGTTTCCACCGGTCGTTCCGACCACATCGTAACCGAACCCGACCAGAGCCTCTTGCAGTTCATCCCAGCGTTCCTCCGGAACAGCAACGACGAACCCGCCGCTCCCCTCTCCGAACAATGCAACATCCGCCCGTCCTCCGCCCCGACCGGCTATCCTACGTTCGGCTTTGCCCTCTTCGTACTCGATGCCAAGGCCGCCGGCCAGCGCCATCTCGGCGATCGCAACGATCTCCCCGCCGCCGGATATGTCGTGTGCCGTATCGACGAGCCCGGATCGGACCATCCCGCGCACCAGATCGGAGGTCTCCTTTCCGGCGCCGAGGTCAGGCCGTGGAGGCCTACCTGCCACACGCCCGTGGACTATCTCTAGATACTCAGAGCCGTCGAGAGAGGCAGGAGATCCGCCCCCGATGACCACCACCAGATCTCCTTCACGCTTGAAAGCTGGCGAAGCGTGCCGATCAACGTCCTCCAGGACACCGACCATCCCGACGGTGGGGGTCGGGTAGATGGCGCCCCTGTCGATCTCGTTGTAGAGGCTGACGTTGCCACTCACGACCGGCGTTCCAAAGACTTCGCACGCCTCGGACATTCCCTCGATGCACTCGGCGAGCTGATAGTAGCCGTCAGGCTTCTCCGGGCTGCCGAAGTTGAGGCAGTCGGTAACGGCTACAGGCTCCGCCCCCACGCACGAGAGGTTCCGGTAGGCTTCGGCGACCGTTGCGGCCCCGCCTCCCCTCGGGTCGAGGTAACAGTGGCGGCCCCTGCCGTCTGTGGTAGCGGCGAAGCCGAGATCCGTGCCCTTTATCCGCATCACCGCGGCGTCAGCGCCGGGCAAGACCACGGTATCCGTGCCGACCTGGTGGTCGTACTGGGTGAAGATGGGACGGCGCGAACGGAGGTTCGGATGCCCCAGCATCTGCAAGAGCACGGCGTTGTAATCTTCCGGCTCGGGAAGCTCGTCCAGGTCGAGTTCAGGTACTTCGTCCAGGTATCGGGGCCGCACCACGTCACGTTCGTAGACGGGAGCGTCGGCCAGGTGTTCGGCGGGGACAGTGCCGATTACCTCTCCGTGGTGGATCACGCGCAGGTCGCCGTGCTCGGCGACGCGGCCTACGATCGCCCCGACGAGCTCGTAGCGTTTCGCGATCCACAGAACTTCATCGACCTTTTCGGGCTCCACAACGGCGAGCATCCGCTCCTGAGACTCGGAGATCATGACCTCCGTAGGCTCCATCCCGCTCTCGCGCAGGGGCACCCTGTCGGTCTCGATCTCGATCCCGACCCCGCCCTTCGCGGCCATCTCGGAGGCCGAGGAGGTAATACCGGCGGCTCCGAGATCCTGCAAAGAGACCAGCAGGTCCTCATCAAGCAGCTTCAGGCAACATTCGATCAGCATCTTCTCGCAGAAGGGGTCGCCGACCTGCACGTTGGACCTCTTGGACTCGGACTCATCGGTTAGCTCATCCGAGGCGAAGGTGGCCCCGTGTATACCGTCGCGTCCGGTCTTCGAGCCTAGCAATACGACGAGGTTGCCTCTACCGGTAGCGCTCGAACGGACGAGATCTTCGACCCGGATCAGGCCTATGCACATCGCGTTGACCAGCGGGTTACCTGAGTAGGCCCGTCCGAACTCCACCTCCCCGCCGACCGTCGGTACCCCGACGGCGTTCCCATACCCCCCGATACCACGCACGACCTCCCGAAAGAGGTAGCGGTTGCGTTCGTCATCCAACGGCCCGAACCGCAGCGAGTCGAGCAGCGCAACGGGCCGCGCTCCCATGGCCAGGATATCGCGGATGATCCCACCTACCCCC
>DASSCV010000055.1:0-4670 GCA_035697505.1 Rubrobacter sp. | reverse complement strand
GAAGGCCGGACCGGAGTTGAGGGGTCCGCAGCAGGTTATGTGGCTCAAGAGGCTTGACACGGAGAGGGACAACGTGCGTGGGGCTATGCGATGGCTGCTCGGGCAGGGAGAGTCGCAGACGGTTGCGAGGATCGGGTGGGCTTTGTGGCTGTTCTGGTGGATGCACGGTCACTTCACCGAGGGGCGGCGCTGGATGGAGGAGGCGTTGGCCAAGGGGAGTGCCATGACGGCCTCTACTCGGGCGAAGGCATTGTTCGTGGCGGGCACGATGGCGGACGGTCAAGCCGACCGCCGGTCGGCCGAACCGCTGCTAGAAGAAAGCCTCATGCTTTTCAGGGAACTGGGAGACAAGCTAGGGTCCGCCTTCGCGCTGAGCGGCGTGGGACTCGTAGCGGTCGGCCAGGGGCACCACGAGCGAGGGGTGGCCTTTTTCCACGAGGCCGTGGATCTCTTCCTGGAGATAGGGGAGAGATGGGGTGCCTCTGTGACCCTTAGCTTCTTGGCGGTGGGGTGGTTCGGCCGGGGAGATCCCATCCGCGCGAAGCGGCTGGCAGAACAAGGATTGGAACTGGCCCGGGAGTCAGGCGCCACGGAAGGGATCTGCGTCGCGTGTCATACCGGGGCGATGGTGGCGCAGGCCGAGGGTGACCACGAGCGAGCGAGGGGGCTGCTTCAGGAGGGGCTTAAGCTCGCAGCCGAGGCGGGGAACGGGACCAACGTCGCCTACTATCTAGAGGGACTGGCGGCCGCCGCCGCATCGGAGAGCAGGCTAGAACGTGCCGCGGGTCTGTGGGGCGCCGCAGAGGCGCTGCTCGAGAAAATCGAGGTCGCGGCGTACATCTATGCGCCGGACCGCTCCGTCTACCAGGGTCAGGTAAGCGCCGCCCGCGCCCGGCTCGACGAGGCGGCATGGCAGAGGGCGTGGACCGAAGGCCGGGCGATGACCCCCGAGCGGGCCATAGAGTACGCCCTCTCCGAAGAAGTGGAGCGGGAGGCTCCCACGCTAGTGCCCCTACCCGAGCAGCAGCAACCGCTCGATCCACGAACGCAAGAACTCACCACCCGCGAGCAGGAGGTGGCGCTCCTCCTCGGCCGAGGACTGACCAACCGCCGGATCGCCTTAGAGCTCTCCATCTCCGAGCACACGGTCGCAAACCACGTTGGCAAGATCCTCAAGAAGCTGGGGCTGCGTTCCAGAGCCCAGATACTCTCCTCCTCTTAGCTTGAGCCCACCTGGTGCAGACCTCGCTAGGGGTACTGAAGGACGCTGCGCCGGTGAGCTATCAGCGGATCGGGGGCGAGCGCGTCCCGGTGGAGAGCCGCTACAAGCTGACAGGAGATGGTGGCTACGGGTTTGCGGTGGGGGCATACGACCCACGCTACCCGCTCATCATCGACCCTGGACTCGACTACTCCACCTTCCTTGGAGGAACGGGTTTCGATTAAGGCCGCAGCATCGCAGTGCGAGATGGCAGAGCTTACGTGACGGGGGAAACCTCCTCCGCCAACTTCCCCACCACCCAAGGCGCCTTCGATACCTCCTTCAACGGCGGCTCCTTTGATGCGTTTGTGACGAAGCTCAACGCTGCAGGCTCGGCGCTTGACTACTCTACCTTCCTTGGGGGAACGAGTGACGATCGGGGCCGGGGCATGGCGCTGGACGCAAGTGGTAGGGCCTACGTGACGGGGTTCACCGACTCCTCCGACTTCCCCACCACCCAAGGCGCCTTCGACCGCAGCCTCAACGGCGGCGCTGACGCCTTCGTGACGAAGCTGCCAACCGGTTGAGCCGCGCTCCGGCCATCGGTGCGCGAGCAAGAAGGGTGGTAGGTCCCCTCCATGGGGCCTGCCTCCTCTCGTCGGAGTACGTAATATCCAGCAGGCAGCCTTCCGGGACAACGTACTCGAAACGGCCGCCTACGTCGGAGTAACGGTGTTGCTATGCGCGATCAGATGCTAAAGAGATCGCCACCTGAGCCTCCCCGTCCGCATTCCGGGTACAGCCGTTGCACGCGAGGGACGTGTCCGTAACCTCCTCCACACAACACCTACGCCCGGTACCGTGAAGTAACGAAGGTAGAAGAGACTGGTCGCTGCTCCTCAGCTGACCGTGCTGGTTCCTCCTCTCTGCACGCCTCGCCACACCAGTCGAGTAGAATACGATCCGGTTCTCAGAGCCACCCGATACGCTTGAAGACCACGTAGAGCACGACGCTGATCGCTACCATGGCTAGCAACGCTAAGGGGTACCCAAAGCTCCAGTCGAGCTCCGGCATGTAGCGGAAGTTCATCCCGTAGATGCTCGCTATTACGGTGGGCACGGCGATTATGGCGGCCCATGCGCTGATCCTGCGCGTCTGGTCGCTCTGCTTGACGCTCGCCAGAGTAAGGTTGGCGTTGAACAGATTCTGTAGCAGTCCCACGAACTCCGAGACCCTCGAGTTTATCCAGCGGGCGCGGCTTCGCGCGACGCCCAGGCGCATGCCGAGTTCCGAATTCGATCCGGGCTCCTGCGAGCCGCGATGTGCCAGGCCCTCCAGGACGGCCTCGAGATGTTGGGTCACCCGCTGGAACCTGACTACCTCCCTCGAGAATTCGTAGAGCCTGTTCGTCACCCTGCCGCTGCCCTGGAGGACGACGTCCTCCAGGGCAGCGAGGTCCTCTCCGAGCCCATCGACCACCGAGACGTAGTCGTCGAGCACCCGATGGAGGAGCGCGCAGGATAGCCCCCGACCCCAGGCGCGAGAGGTACGAGCCCTCTTCGAGGCCCTGCTCCACGTCGTGGAAGTTCGGGCCTTCTCCGCGCAAGACGGTGATCGCGAGCCCCTCCTCAAGGAGAACGTCGAGCTCGCCGATCTCCAGGGTGCCTGAGTCGTCCAGATACCGGGCGGGGCTCACCATGAAGGTTAAGCCTCGCCCCTCGAACTTCAGAATGACTCCCTTGCGGGTTTCGGTGTCTTCCTGCGCCAGCTCTTGCAACTCGAAGTGCCGCGCCACGGAGTCCAACTCCTCCTTGCTCGGCTCGACGAGTGAGATCCATACCACCGCCCGAGGGTCCCGGCTGGCCGCGCTGGCGTCACTCAACGAGCGTTTTCCTCCCGCCTTTTTGCCGTCCTCGTAGACGGCGACCATCGTACTCACGCTACCTGTGCTCTCTTCGCGAAATCTTTATTCCCTTCCTGACCGGGCCGAACGTCCCTCGTTCGGGACCTTCCTGTTCTCCAGCGGCGCGGGCGGGAGGCCTGTGACCTCCAGTATATCCCCTTCGTCGAGGGTCTCCCGCTCCAGCAGAGCCCTGGTACGCAACATGGCGAAGCGACCTCTTACAGTGTGCGCTATCCTCGATACGACCAGAGGCCAGCTAGAGGAGCAAGGTGAACGAACCAAGCGCCGAATGCCAACATGGCTATGAGGAAAAGATAAGGCGACTGGAGCTAGAGGCCCGCACGTTAGATCCTGGCCCTAAAGAACGAGCTCTCCTGAGGGACAAGGTTGTCGCCTACGCCGACAGATTCATAGAACACATGGACGGTAAGCTGGTATTTGCGGTATCTCAAGGCGAGGATGGCGCCCTGTACGACTCGCCGATCTCCGAGGAGTCGACGGACCCGGACGAGGCCCTGAACTTGCTGGATCGCGGGGTGATCCAGAGCGGGGTCAACGTCGGATCGGCGGGCCACTTGGCTTACATCCCGGGTAGCAACCTCTACGCTTCGGCCCTGGCCGACTACCTGGCCGCGGTCACCAATCGGTACTCCGGTTTGTACTTCGCCTCGCCAGGGGCGGTCCGTATGGAGCGCATACTCCTAAGGTGGATGGCGGGCTTCCTGGGGTACCCGGCGGCTTCTTCCGGAGACCTCACGAGCGGAGGGAGCATCGCCAACCTCGTCGGGATCGTGACGGCCAGGGAGGCCCACGGTCTCAAGGCAAAGGATTTTGACCGGGCGGTTGTCTATCTCGGCGAACAAACCCACCATGCGATCGACAAAGCGTTGCGAATCGCGGGGCTCAAGGAGTCGCTCAAGCGTTTCGTTCCCCTCGACGGCCGGCATCGCATGCGGCCAGTAGCTTTGGAAGCAGCAGTCGAAGGCGACGCGAAGGCGGGCCTGCGTCCCTGGCTGATCGCAGCGACCGCGGGCACCACGGACACGGGAGCCGTCGATCCCCTCGCCGAGCTGGCCGACGTCGCCCACCGTCACGGGCTCTGGCTGCACGTGGACGGGGCTTATGGGGCACCTTTCGCCCTAACGGAGCAAGGAAAGTGGATCCTGAGGGGTATAGAGCGTTCGGACTCGGTCGTCCTGGATCCACACAAGGGGTTGTTCCTGCCGTTCGGCAGCGGGGCCGTCTTGGTAAGAGAAGGCAGCAACCTGCTGGGTGCTCACCACTACGACGCCAGCTACTTGCAGGACAAGGACACGTTGGCCTCCGGGGACGAGGTCTCCCCCGCGGACCTCTCACCGGAGCTCTCCCGTCCCTTCCGGGCCCTGCGCCTGTGGCTACCCCTCAAGCTCGCTGGGGTCGCCCCTTTTCGCGCCGCGCTGGAGGAGAAGCTGCTCCTCGCACGGCACTTCCACGAGAGGATGCGCCTTGAGGAGGGCTTTGAGGTAGGACCGCTTCCGGATCTCTCCATCGTGGCGTTCCGCTACCTCCCCAGGCGGGGAGATCCG
>DASSCV010000054.1:0-15967 GCA_035697505.1 Rubrobacter sp. | reverse complement strand
TTTCCTCCGCTTCGTTCTCCTGCGGGGCGCTTTCCGGCACCCCCACGAACGTCACCTTTAGCGTCGCCCACAACGACGACAACATGAACGCGAAAGCCCCGATCGTCATGGCCAATAGCACTATCTGCACCACGATCAGGGCGGAGACTACCCAGCCTTCTCGGGCCACAGAGGTGGAGGTGATCTTCAGCACATCGAAGAAGACTGCCGGCGCTATGGTGGCGAAGCCCCCACGAGCGGTAAGGCGAATCAGGGAGATGAAGTGCGGCCCCTCCACCCCCCGCTCGATCCGCTCGCCGAGGGCCACGGCCGCCAGCAGGAGCGCCAGGATTCCGGCCGAGGCCTCGATCAGGGACACCGTAAGCCAACCGCCCGCATCGTTGAGTGCCTTGAGGTGCTCGAGGGTCCCGAAGTTCCTACCCAGGATGCCAAAGGCGAGCATACCAACGAGCGCAGCCAGCCCCACCGCGACCCCGAACCAAGGGCGCAGTCGGTCGGTGGGATGGACGTACTTCATGATCGGCTGATCTGGCAGGTGCGAACCACTCTGGGCCATGCTCTTCTCCTCTAGAGACAGATCTCTGCAAGACGGATGCCTTTTACCCGCTCGGCCCCGCTTCGAACCCTTCAGGGGCGCCCCGGCCGTTCTCCACACGCCTTTATTCACCCTAGTGCGTGGAAGGGAAATTCTCCGAAGTCCATATCCACCATCCTGCATAAGAGTAGACAGAAAGACACTGTTCGGCTGCGCGAGGCCAAGCTGCGCCGATAACACGACCACAACTGATGGTGGCCGTGGATGCGAATGCACGATCATGAATGCGAAATTCGTGGTCGTACAACAGGATCTTCAGGCTGCGTTGGTGTATTCGTTGGTGTAGTAAGTGCCGGGTTCGCTCCCGGCTCTCTTCCTCCCCTTCGCTTTGTTCCTGTAAACGAGCGGCTTTCGGTGCGGAGGAGGAGGGATTCGAACCCTCGATACCCCGTTGAGAGGTATAACACCTTAGCAGGGTGCCGCCTTCAACCACTCGGCCACTCCTCCGGATCACAGCAGTATATCAAAGACATGTTGCGTCTTCGTGCGCCGGCCTCTGACCCTTCTCCTAGCCGTCTTAGACTCTGGTCTCTTCGTCGGTAACGTCGGGCTTGTCGTTAGCCGGCTCGGCGTCAAGGATCTGCTCGCCTGAGACCTCCTCTTTTATCCTGACGAGCGTGGCGTTGAGGGTGGCGCCGAAGAGGATCGTCAGGGAGGAGATGTAGAGGTAGAGGAGCAGGATGATGACGGTGCCTATCGAGCCGTAGATCTTGTTGTAGGTATTGAAGTCGCTACTCAGATACAGGTTGAAGGCCACACTGGCGAGCACCCAGAGCAGGATGCCGACAACGCCACCGGGTGTGATCCAGCGGAACGGCTGGTTGGCGTCAGGGGCGAAATAGAAGAGGAGGGCTACCGTCGTGATCATGAACAGCAGCGCCGCGGGCCAGCGCACTATGTTCCAGACGAACATGAACTCGTCGCCCAGAGTAAGTACCTCGGCGAGCGTCCTTCCGATGGAGGGGCCTGCGACCAGGAGCAGTACTCCTATCAGTATGAGCGCCGAGAGGCCCAGCATCATGAGGATGGCGATGCCCCTGACCTTCCAGAACGGACGCGTCTCCTGCACGTCGTAGGCACGGTTGAGGGCGTTCATGAGGGCCGCAAAGGCTCCCGAGGCGGCCCAGACCGTCCCGAGGATGCCGACGGATAAGAGGCCTGGCGCCGTGTCCTCATTACGGAGTGTGTTCTCGGTGTAGGTCCGGATCAGGTCGAAGACCTGCGCCGGCAGGAGCCGTCTGAGGTAGTCGAAGAGCTCAGCGGCGAACTGCGGGCTTGCGCTCGAGAAGGCGTCGAGGATAGCAACGCAGAACAGTATGAAAGGAAAGATAGCAAGGATCAGGTAGAAGGCGAGCTGTGCTCCGAGACCGAGGGCATCGTCGCGCATAAACTCCTTTATGGTCGCCTTTAGCGTCTCGTAGCGGAGAAGGTCCCTCAGATCGCCGAGGAAGTTCCCTAGCGACCCGCGCGCAGGCCTTTGGGCGACGTCCCTGAGCTTCGTCTCGGCCGTGTCTGATGCCACCTGGGCATACCTCCCTTCTCGTAACCAGCCCTATTTTAACCGCAATCCCCATTGCGAAGACGCTAATCCGGTAAGCCCGGCCGGTCGTATAAATCTCTGTATGGGAAGGTTGGTATCGGGAAGCGCCGAATGTCTCGCGCCGGATCACCGGCACGGATGGGATATCATCTGCTCTGTGTGGCGTGAGACCGGAGTGTCCGTTCTCGCCGGCGGTCGGGGAAGGCTCTGGATGGATCGTGTAGAAGACGAAGTTCTTGTGCGAAGGGTGGCATCCGGGGACGAACGCGCCCTCTCTGGACTCTACGATCGCTACGCCGGGCTGGTCTACGGGACGGGGATGCGCTACCTGGGAGACAGGGGGACGGCTGAGGAACTGGTTCAGGACGTCTTTACTTCGGTGTGGAAGAACGCGGCTGGCTTCGACCCCGCGCGGGCTAGCTTCGCCACGTGGGTGTACCGCATCACCCGCAACCGGGCGACGGACCTGATCCGGCGCCGCAAGGCGCGTGTCAGGACTGTCGACGGCGAACCGCTCTTCGAACCAGGAGAGACGGACCCTTCTGGCGCGCTCTCGCAGAACTTCGACGTGGCCGCCGCGCTCTCGCGGCTCACGCCGGTTCACAGGGAGGTGCTCGTCCTCGCGTACTTCCACGGCCTCTCGCAGCGCGAGATCTCCGACCGCACCGCTACGCCCCTGGGTACTGTAAAGAGCCGCACCACGGCAGCGCTGCGCGCCCTGCGCGAGACTATGAGGTTCGACGAGGATCGGTGGTCCGCCGATGAGTGAACACCCTGACACAAGGAACCTCCTCGGCCCCTACGTGATGGGCAACCTCGAACCGTACGAGGAGCGGGAGGTCGAGGTTCATCTGCAAGGATGCGTGAGTTGCAGGCAGGAGGCTCAAGAACTGCGGCTGGCCCACGAACGCCTCGCTGACCTTGCGTACAGCACCGAGGCGCCACCGGAGGATCTCGAGGCCAGGGTCATGGCAAGGATACCGCGGCGGGAGGCCGGCCGACGCCTCCCGATCTGGGTGGCCGCGGCCGCCGCGGCCTTCTGCGTGCTCGCGGTGCTCGGGGTGTTCGTCACACCTGATCTGTTCGGGGCAGGGGCCGCGGCGACCCTGAGCCCCACCGGCCGCGCCCCCGATGCTGGCGGCCAGGTGAGCATCCGGGGCACCGGCGAGAACATGGAGATGCGCCTCGAAGCGTGGGGGCTGCCAGCATGCAAGAGCGAGCAGTACTACGAGCTGTGGCTCGTCGAGGGTGATGAACGAGTAAGTGCAGGGAGCTTCACGGTCGGACAGAGCGGCCGGGTCGACGTAAGGCTGAACGTTCCGAGGTTCGCCGGTTCCTACCCCAAAGTGGGCGTAACTGCCGAGTATGACAAAGACCCCCGAGCCAGCGACGCGAAGATGCTCTCAGGCGAGTTGCACGAGCTTTGAGAGAGGCGTGCGGAAGGCCTGGGGCCTTCCGCACACCTGGTATCCTTCCCCATCGACGGAGACGGGTTCCTTACTCACGACAGGAGCGTCGAAGAGCTCGGGACCTCGCCACCGGCGCCTTCCGCTGGTTGTCCGACTGCGTTCCAGACAATCTCACCTGGCTATCGTCCCTCCCGTACGTATACTCCTTTGTATGAGGCTCATCGTCGCCGAAAAGCCGTCCGTCGGCCGGGACATTGCGAGTGCCCTGGGGAGGCATCGAAGGGAGAAGGGCGCTCTGGCAGGCGAAGGCTGGACCGTTACCTGGGCGCTCGGGCATCTGGCCGAGTTGGCGCCGCCAGACGCTTACGGTGAGGAGTACAAGAAGTGGCGTCTGGAGAGCCTGCCTATCTTGCCAGGACGCTTCAAGGTCAGGGTGAACCACAAGACCCGCGAGCAGTTCAACGTGGTAAGAGGTCTGATGAGGAGCCCGTCTGTGAAGGAAGTTGTAAACGCCTGCGACGCGGGGAGAGAGGGAGAGCTCATCTTCGCCTATTTGTACGGTCTCTCGGGTTGCAGCAAGCCTGTTCTCCGGCTCTGGATCTCCTCCCTCACCCACGAGGCGATACGGGAGGGTTTCGACTCTTTGCGCGCGGGCGCTGCGATGAAACCTCTCGAAGACGCGGCCCGCAGCCGGGGAGAGGCTGATTGGATCGTCGGCATGAACGCCACCCGCGCCTATTCGGTCCGCTTCGGAGGCCGTGGAAACGTACTCTCTGTAGGCCGTGTCCAGACCCCGACACTGAAGCTTCTCGTCGACCGTGAAAAGGAGATACAAGAGTTCGAGCCCAAGAAGTTCTGGACCGTCCACGCCCGCTTCTCACGTGACGGGAGTACCTACGACGGTGTTTGGTTCCAGAAAAAGCAGAACCGCCTGCCCGAGAGAGAAGCTGCGAACCGGATAGCGGAGAAGGTGCGAGGCGGGACGGGGACCGTCCGCAAGGCTCAGAAGAAAACGGCGACGGAGAAGCCACCGCTCCTCTATGACCTGACCGAGCTCCAGCGCAACGCCAATGCCCGCTATGGCTTCACGGCCGAGCGCACGTTGCGGGCCGCCCAGACACTCTACGAAGAGAGAAAGCTCATCACCTACCCGCGCACCTCGAGCCGCTACCTCTCGAAGGACCTGGTGGGAAGCCTCGAGAAGCGGGTCGAGGCTGCGGGGGCGCTCTCCGAACTTTCGCCTTTTGCGGAGAAGCTGCTCGGAGGACAGAAGCTTCCCATCAGCAAGCGCATCGTGGACGACTCCAAGGTTACCGACCACCACGCGATCGTCCCCACACACAAGAAGTGTTCGGGTGACCTCCCGCCGGATGAGGCCAAGGTCTACGACCTGGTGGCCCGGCGTTTCGTGGCCGTCTTCTTCCCCGCTGCCCGCTTCGAGAACACCACCGTCGTGACCGAGGTCAGAGAGGAGACGTTCCTTTCTCGTGGGCGTGTCGTGCTCGAGGCGGGGTGGCGGGCGCTCTACCCGGACGGGGTCGGAGGGCGGAAAGAGAAAGAGCCGCCCGTGTTGCCGCCGATCGAGGTGGGGCAAGAGTGGGCTGTGGCGAAGGTCGGCGTCAAGGAGGGGGAGACCAAGCCGCCCCCGCGCTACTCGGAGTCCGCATTACTCGGGGCGATGGAGACGGCGGGGAAACTCGTCGAGGATGAGGAGCTCAGGCAGCAGATGAAGGACTCGGGCCTAGGGACGCCGGCCACCAGGGCCGCCACCATAGAGCGGCTCATAAAGGTAGGCTATGTCGAGCGCGAGAAGAAGGCCCTCGTCCCTACGGAGAAAGGAAGATCCCTTATCGGACTCCTCGGGGAGAGCCAGCTCTCATCCCCGGAGCTCACTGCCCGCTGGGAGGAGCGACTCGCAAAGATGGAGAAAGGTGCGGAGCACCGCCCCGACTTTATGGCCGACATAAGTGGCTTCACCAAAAAGCTCGTCGATGAGGTGCGCGGAATGGAGGGGGAGAGGCTGGCGGCTCCCTCCCGCAGCCGCGAGTCGCTCGGCGCTTGCCCCAAGTGCGGATCTCCTGTCGTCGAGACGAAGAAAGCCTACAGTTGCTCGGCGTGGAAGAAGACCGGATGCGACTTCGCGATCTGGAAACAGGTCTCCGGCAAACGTCTCGGCGAAGGCCAGGCGAAACAGCTCCTTGCAAGGGGACGCACCGGACAGATGAAAGGTTTCAGGAGCAAGGCAGGCAAGCCCTACGTCGCCGCGCTCAAGCTCGACGGCGAGCACAAAGTACGGCTGGAATTCGAGAATCAGCGTAAATAGAATCTCCGCGCGTCAGACCGGTAACTGTATCTGCTGAGTTGTGCGCTACACTCTCGCGGGTATGAAAACTATTGTCGTCGGGGCCGGATTGGCCGGCCTCACCTGCGCAAAAGTACTCAGAGAACGCGGAGCAGAGGTCGCCGTCTTCGAGGCATCAGACGGTATCGGCGGCCGCGTGCGGACCGACGAGCAGAACGGCTTCCTGCTCGACCGGGGTTTCCAGGTGTACTTTACGTCTTATCCTGTCGCGGGGAGGCATCTGGACTACGAGACGCTCGACTTCAGGGGCTTCGATCCTGGTGTGATCGTCTGCAGGGGACAGCAGAAGAGTGTCCTCTCAGACCCCCTGCGCAACCCGAAGGCGCTCGTCCCATCTCTCCTCTCCGATGCGGCCACCTTCGGGGACAAGCTCCGTACGCTCGAAATGGTGGCGAGAACGATTGAGGTGGGGATCAGTGCAGGTGCCCAGGACGGTGAGGCGGATACGTCCACACTAGAGTATCTGAAGACAGCCGGTCTCTCTGAGAGATACGTAGACTCTTTCTTCAGGCCGTTCTACGGCGGCATAATGCTGAACCGCGAGTTGACCACCAGTGCACGCATCCTCCGCTTTACTCTCAAGATGCTCGCCGCTGGCCGCACGGTCGTCCCTGCCCTGGGGATGGGTGAGATTCCGCGCCAGCTCGCCTCCCGTTTGCGTGAGGGTGAGATCCAACTGAACAGCCCTGTGGAGGATCTGCTGCACGAACAGGGGCGCGTGGTCGGTGTCAGGAGCGCGGGAAGAGAGCAGGAGGCCGATGCGGTGGTCGTGGCCACGGATGCGCCGGTGGCTGGAGCACTCACCGGTGAGGCGGTGCCTGAGGGGTTTGTGGGGGAGGTATGCATGTACTACGAGACCGATGGGCTTGGCAGTGGAAAGAAGATCCTCTTGAATGCCGAGGATGGAGCATTCGTGAACAACGCCGTGGAGATGAGTAACATCTCCGAGAAGTACGCACCGCCGGATCGCCATGTGCTATACGCCGTGGCGCTCACGGGAATGGACATGCCCGATGAGGATCTCTACCGCAGGGGTATCGAGGACCTCAGCCGCTGGTATCCTGGCGCAGACTTCAGGCCGCTCGCGCTCCGCCGCATCCCCTATGGACAGTTCGCCCAGCCGCCGGGCATCCACAGCAGGCTGCCCGAGAACAGGACACAGACGCCAGGGCTCGTGCTCGCGGGCGAATACACCGAGGATTCCTCCATAAACGGTTCGATGCTCTCCGGCGAGAGGGCTGCCAGGGCGGTGTTCGCGTGAACACCAACGGCGTTCCGGCGCTAAAGATAGGGAAGCTCACGAAGACCTATTCCAACGGCTTTCTGGCCCTCGATGGAGTCTCGCTCGAGGTGGAGGCCGGGAGGTTCTTCGGGTTGCTAGGGCCAAACGGTGCAGGAAAGACGACGCTCATAAACGGCGTGGTCAGCCTAGCCAGGCCCGATTCAGGCTCGGTCGAGGTCTTCGGGAAAGACGCCTTTCGAGAGTTTCGGGAGGCACGGCGTATGATCGGGGTCTCCCCCCAGGAGGTTAATCTGGACAAGTTCCTGACCGTCGAGGAGACATTGCTTTTCCACGCAGGATACTACGGCGTTTCCAGGAAGAAGGCCAGAGAGAGGGCCGAGGAGCTTCTAGAGCGCTTCGAACTCGCGGAGAAGCGCGGGCAGAGGACGAACACGCTCTCGGGGGGGATGAAGCGGCGCGTGCTGTTCGCCAGGGCGCTCATGCACGACCCGAAGGTGCTGTTCCTGGATGAGCCGACGGCGGGTGTAGACGTGGAGTTACGCTACAAGCTGTGGGGCTACATAAGGGAGCTGAACCGTGGTGGGATGACCATCCTGTTGACGACGCATTATCTGGAGGAGGCCGAGGCGCTGTGCGAGGAGATCGCGCTCATAAACGGAGGCACCATCGCCGCCCAGGGCGGCAGCGAAGATCTCAAGGAGCGCTACGAGGCAAGGAACGTCGAGGAAGTCTACATGAAGGTGATAGGCCATGATCTTCACGGATAGGACCTTCCAGACTCTCCTCTCGCGCGAGATACTGCGCTTTACGCGGGTCTGGATGCAGACGATAGTTCCGCAGCTTCTGACCTCGCTCCTCTACCTCGTGGTCTTCGGCATCGCGCTCGGCGGCCGTATAAAGCAGATCGAAGGCATCCCTTACCTCGACTACATCCTGCCTGGCATAGCACTGATGAGCCTCATAACAAACTCGCAGATGAACTCATCCTGGTCGGTCTTCGACGCCAAGCGGGAGCGCTACATAGACGAGGTGCTCATCAGCCCGATGAGCGACCTGCAGATCACACTAGCCTACTCTTTGGGCGGTATGCTGCGCGGGCTGGTGATGGGGGCCGGGGTCTTCATCGTCGGTGTGCCTTTCGTCGGCGTGCAGATCAAACACCCGCTGATGCTCGTGGTGATCGGGCTTCTCGCCTCCTTCGCGTTTTCCTCTTTGGGCACGATGGTCGGCGCCCTGGCAACTAGGATAGAGCACATCTCGCTCATCACGAGCGTCATCATCCAGCCGCTCGCGTTCCTGGGCGGGGTATTCTATTCCGTCGGGATGCTGCCCGGCGTGCTCAAGGTGGTGACGTTCTTCAACCCGATCTTCTACACGGTCGACGCGGCCCGCTACGTGACGCTCGGCGTCTCCGACCTGAACCCCTATCCTACTCTGGGTATGGTCTGCCTCATCGCCGCCATCTGCTTTGGCGGCGCCTGGTGGGCCATAAGCCGGGGCCCGAATCTGCGATACTGAGACGGCCCAGATAGGGGAGGTGCGCCGAAATGCATCAACGCCGCGACCTGCTGGCTTCCAGAACGAGGAGCGCTATCAGGACGATCTCGATGATCTTGTCGGCGTAGCCGATAGAGTTCCGCGCCCCGACCAGTATCCAGAGGAAGATCGTCAGCGCCGTGTAGCCCACGAGGACCCACCGTGTGAGGCTCCTGTAGTCCGAGATCCTTGGTATCGGCAAAGTCAGGGCCGCAAGGAGCGTAAGATACCCCAGCCCGTTGAGGATAAAGAGCGGGAAGCCCTGGAGGCCGAGGTAGAGGTGGATCATGGCAGTCCCGACCGTCAGGATGATCACCCCGATCCTGAGCGGGCCATTCGCGGAGACGCTAGTAGATGCCATGCTCTTACCCCGACGTCCTGGCCCTTTGTAGAGTCTCGGCCCTCCGTCCCGGCAGCAGATCCCCCCCCGAGACGATCAGGGCGAGGAGGGCCAAGGTCCCGCCGATGAGGTAAGGTGCCGGGATACCGAGATGGTCGAAGGCGAGCCCGGCGGTTGCGGGTCCGACGATCATGGCGAGGCTGAGGATGGCCTGCAGACCTCCCATGAGCCTTCCCTGCGCCTCGGCCGGGGTCCGGTTGGAGATGATGGCTGTGAGGCTAGGGATGGCGAGTCCCATCCCTAGCGCCAGGAGGCCGACGACCGGGTAGAGGAGGACACCAGAAGGGACCAGTGCAACGAGGACGAGGTTGAGGGAGACAAGGGCGAGTCCGCCAACGAGGAGTCTGCTTTCCCCAAAGCGCGGCTGGAGGCGTCCGATCAGGAACCCCTGCGTGACGACGGCGCACACCCCTACGTAAGCGAAGAAGAAGGCGTTCGACGTCGTCCCCCACCCGAACCGGACGTGGCTGAACAGCGGGAAGTTGTTCACGAGCCCGGCGAGGGCCAGGTTGAGCAGCAGCACTGCCGCGAGCAAAGCCCGAACGTATCTCATCTTCAGTAGGCGGGCCAGTTGCGAGATTGGGTCGAGACGCAAGAGGGGTACCTTCTTGCGCAGGTGGGGCGCATGGGATTCGGGGAGGGTCAGGTAGCCGAAGACGCAGTTGGTAAGGGCCAGGACTGAGGCGAAGAGGGCTGGGGCGCTCAATGAGTGGAGGCTGAGGAGGCCGCCGAGGGCTGGTCCTGCCATGAGGCCGAGCCCGAAGGCAGCCCCGATCAGGCCTAGCCCCCGCGCCCTGTCCTCCTTCGCCGTGCTGTCAGCTATGTAGGCCTGGGCGGTCGCCAGCGTACCGCTCGTGGCGCCTGCCAGGGCGACGGCGATGACGAGGATGGTGAGCGTCCGGGAGAGGCCGAGCAGCAGGTAGGCCAATGAGGTCCCGAGCAGGCAAAGCAGGAGGACAGGGCGTCTTCCATGGCGGTCCGATAGCCCGCCGAGGAAAGGACCACCGCCGAACTGCATCGCGGCGTAGAGGGAGCCGAGCAGGCCGACGAGTATTGCGCCAGAAGCGTACAGGCCAGCGTAGAAGGGTAGCAAGGGGACCACGATGCCGTACCCGATCATGTCCACGAACACCGTGACGAACAGGAATACGAGCGGCGACCGGCGACGCCACTCATCCGAGGTCACGCCGTCTGCCTGTTCTCTATCAGCCGCCGCGTCTCCTCGATCACCGCGTCGCCGACGGCTCCAAATTCGGCATGGATGGGACGTCCGAACTCGACCCTGGCGTCCACATTGCGCAGTGCCGGGACGAGCACCTGGAGTGTGGCGGCGAGCCACTCGCGGTCACTCTTGCGGCGGCGCAGGTGGATCAGAGGGTTCCGCAGGGCCGAAGGTGAGATCACACCGCTGACCACGACAGGGACGACCTCAAGTCCCGGTATGAGGCGAACGAAGAGGTCGGCGCTCGAGGACCAGCGATCCAGCGCTCTGACGGCGCCAGGCAAGACCGCCGGGTCTGGCTCGATCCTGCCCCCTGGGAACGTGAGTAGGCTGCCGCCGCTACGCAGATGCCTGGCCGCCGCCCGCACTATCCCTGAACGTCCCGCGGAGGTCTCCGAGATTGTCAGAAGGTAACGTGAAGTATTGGGAAGGGCTTCGAGCAGAGGACGGTTGGCGGCGATGACACGCAGATCGTCCCTCGGCGTCGCCGCGAAGAGGGCCACGGCGTCTGCGAGACCAGGATGGTTGGAGACGAGGAGCAGCGGTCCCCCGCGCGGTACGTTCCCCTGGCCCTCGATGCTTGTGTTACGGGAAAACTTCTTCAGCGCCCACGCGCCTCCCGTCCCCAGGCCAGACTCGCCGACTATTCTGTCGTAGGTCAGTATCTGGCGCGCCAGACGCCGGGCTGGTATGCGCGAGATGGACTCCATTACCACACGCCCGTGGCTTACCTCGCCAAGCCCGAAGGCTGAGATAAGGTCGTCCACACATAGCCGCGTGAGACGTTCGAGATGCTCCTCGCTCCCCGAAGAAGGCTGGAGCTCCTTGACAGCGGTCGGCAGTTGGGAGACGCTATCCAAGGCGCTTCCCCGCGACCCTATCTATACTGTCAACGCCGGGTAAGGCGGTATCCGTGAGCCTTGTGGTAACCACGTGTGCCACCCTTTCGCTCGCCTCAAACGATGATCGATGCGCCTCCTCATCATCTGTTAGTACGCACCGGCCGCAGGTGCGGTTCGGGTACCTTCATGAGGATACCCTATGACTGGCGTGCCTAGCTTCGCGGCGGCGCAGGATCTCGACGGCCGAGCTGGCGAGTACCGTGTCGTCGAGCCTGACGTGAGGCTTGGCGACCTTCACCCTTACGGCTTCGACCGCGGGATGCTCGGTGAGCGTAGCTGCAGCGATCCTCTCTGCCAGGGTCTCGGTGAGTTGCACGGGCAGTCCCTCGACGATCTCGCGCGCCAAGCGGTGGACCTCGCCATAGTCCACGGTCTTCGTCAGGTCGTCGGAGATCCCAGCGGGTCTCAGGTCGAGGTGCAGTTCGATGCTCACGACGAAAGGCTGGCCAAGCTCGTGCTCGGCCTGCAGGGTTCCGTGGCGGCCGTGGAAGACCATGTCCGTAAGAAGTATGCGATCCTCGCTCATCGACTCCTTTCGCTCCCTTCCATCCGAATCAGTATGCCAGAACGTAATGACCGGTATGCCAGGGATTAGTCTGAAATGGCGGCTGTAGTAGAATCTCGGTCTACTCGACCACGACCTAGATCGGACACAGGGGCTATGTCTTCGATCCGACGCGTTGCACGAGCCGGATTACCAACTTTCCACGGCGGCTTCGGGATGTTCGTCTACGAGGCGGCGGACAGCAGGGAACATGTGGCGCTCACCACCGGATTCGAGCCTGGGACTGCTGGAGAGGACGAGGCGATCCTGGTTCGACTGCACTCTGAGTGCCTGACCGGAGACGTCTTCGGCTCGCGGCGCTGCGACTGCGGGGAGCAGCTCGAAGACAGCATGAGGCTCCTGCGCGAGCAGGGGCGCGGCGTTCTCCTCTACCTGAGGCAGGAGGGACGCGGCATCGGGCTCGCGAACAAGATCTCTGCCTACGCGCTCCAGGAGGAGGGACTCGACACCGTCCAGGCGAACCTGGCTCTTGGCCTGCCCGAGGACGCGCGCGACTATCGGGTGGCTGCCGAGATGCTCCTGGACCTCGGCGTGCACAGCGCGGCCTTGCTGACGAACAACCCGGCCAAGATCGAAGGTCTCAGAAGCCACGGCATCCAGGTCGTTGAGCGCCTGCCGGTCCAGGTCGAACCTAACCCCTTTAACCTCAGGTACCTGCGGACGAAGAAAGAGAAGATGGGACACCTCTTCCCGGCTTCGATCTTGCACGGAGGGTTGTCTGACGAACGGCCCAACGGCCCGGCGAACGGGGCCTCATGATAGGAGAGCATCCTTCGGCGGGTGGAGAGATCCCTACCCGGCCCTCCGTCACCGTGAGCTACGCGCAGACGCTCGACGGGCGCGTGGCGACCACGACGGGGGAATCTAAGTGGATCAGCTGCCCTGACTCCCTGCGCTTCGCCCACGAGATGCGCGCCTCTCACGATGCCGTTCTCGTCGGCGCCGGGACGGTCTGCATGGACGATCCGCGTCTGACGGTTCGCCACGTCCCTGGCACGAACCCCTTGCGCGTGATCGTGGACAGCACCCTGCGCACACCCCCCGACGCCGCCGTGCTCGCTGATGGCGCGGCCCAGGGAACGGTGTTCGCCGTTACGGACCGCGCGCCGGAAGAACGCCGCGAGAGAGTCTTCTCTCTGGGCGCCACCGTCCTCGAGTTGCCTTCTGACCTCGACGGTCGTGTCGACCTCGCTGCCATGCTGGGGGAGCTGGCACCATCAGGCATCGCCTCGGTGATGGTCGAGGGAGGGGCCACCCTGATCACCGGCTTTTTCAGGGCCGGGCTGGTCGACCGGCTCGCCGTGTGCGTCGCGCCCAAGATTCTGGGCGAAGGAATAGAAGCCATCGGCGACCTAGGCATACGCGACCTGTCCCAGTCTCTCATCCTCGTCGACGCAGCGGTGGAACCTTACGGGGTGGATCTTATCCTCAGCGGACGCATCGAATACCCTGATGGCGTACCGGATCGGGGATGAACTGAAGGCCAGGGCCCTCTGGTTTACCGCCCCACGCACGCCTACGCTCCGCGCGGAGACGGTAGCATCTCCTGGACCCGGAGAGGTACGCGTAAAGACGATCGCCTCGGCCGTGAGCGCGGGCACGGAGATGCTGGTCTACCGTGGCGAGGTCCCGCGGGATCTCCGGCTGGACTTGCCCACACTCGCAGGGAGCTACGAATTCCCGATCAAATACGGTTACGCCGCAGCAGGGCGTGTCCTCGACACGGGTCCTGGCGTCGAACGCCTCTCTGAGGGAGATCCCGTCTTCGTCCACCATCCGCACCAGGATATCTTCGTCGTTCCCGCACAGATGCCCGTGCGACTCCCCGAGGACCTAGACCCCGTGCTCGGCGTATTCAGCGCCAACCTCGAGACCGCCCTGAACATCGTACACGACACGCCCGTGCAACTCGGCGAGACGGCCGTGGTCTTCGGCCAGGGCGTCGTCGGTATCCTCGTGGCCCTACTCCTGAAGCTCGCTGGCGCGGGGCCCGTACTCGTGGTCGACCCTCTCAAGGAGCGCCGCAGGCTGGCGCTCGCCTCGGGCGCGGATGGCGCATTCGAGCCAATGAGTTCGAAAGAACTTGTCACAGAGATCACGGGCGGGTGTGGGGTTGACGTGGCGATCGAGACCAGCGGGTCTGGGGCTGCTTTGCAGAGCGCGATAGACGTCGTGGCGACAGAGGGAACGGTGGTCGTGGCTTCGTGGTACGGCACCAAACCCGTCACGCTCGCGCTCGGGGGACATTTCCACAGGGGGAGGGTGAGACTCAGATCCTCGCAGGTCGGTCGTATGAACCCGGAGCTTGCGCCGCGCTGGGACCGGGCCCGGCGTATGGACACGGTTCTCGGCCTGCTTGGCCGGCTGAAGTTGAGGGAGCTCATCTCTCACCGTATTCCGTTCGAAGATGCCCCTGAGGCTTACATGCTCCTCGACGAGCGACCCGGAGAGGCGCTGCAGGTGATCTTTACCTACGAGGGACTCCGAGGAGGCCAGGATGTATGAGATCTACGTCGCCGCGAGATTCGAGGCGGCGCACAGACTCGTCGGGGACTTCGGGCCTGCGACCAGGACGCACGGACACACCTACAGGATGGAGGTGATCGTGCGCGGCGAGCATCTAGGGGACGATGGCACTCTCTACGACATCGGCGAACTGGGGCGGGCTGTAGAGCGGCTGGCCGACTCCATGAACTACAGGGACCTGAACCAGGTCCCTGGCCTGGTGGAAGTCAACACGACGGCCGAGGCGGTGGCCGCCTACTGCTGGGAAAAGCTGGCACAACCCCTCCGCGGCCGGGGGCTCGACTCACTTACGGTGCGTATCTGGGAGTCCCCCGACGCCTATGCAGCCCGCGAAGATGCGCTGGCCTGAGGGAGGTCCTTCTGCGCGTCGCCTTCATCACGGTGGGGGACACGGGCCGCAAGACCGGCGGCTACCTGTACAACGGGCGTGTGATCTCTGGCTTGCGCCAGAGGGGGTTCGAGATCGAGGAGTTCGTGGCCGGGGGAGCATCGCCTGAGGAGCAACGAGCAGCCCTAAGATTAGAATCAACGTTCGACCCTTCCAGGTTCGATATCATAGTAGTCGACGCCCTCGCCCGCATCGCCGTGTCCCAGCACCTGGATCTCTGGCAGGCCTCCCGACCTGTAGTGGCGCTTGTCCACGAACTGCCGAGTGTCGCAGGCGGCGGGTCCGGGCATGGGACCGTGGCCAGCGAGCGGAACTACGAGGAGCCGCTGCTGCGAGCGGACCGGCTCGTCGTCGTAAGCGACCATGGAAGGAAGGTGCTCTTAGGGCGGGGCGTCTCTCCCGGACGTATCCACGTAGTGCCACCGGGCTTCGACGGCGTTCCGGTGGGCTATGGATCTCCCGCTCGGGGAGACGGTCCCGTGCGTGCCCTCTGCGTCGCGCAGTGGATAGAGCGCAAGGGGATACTGACCCTTGTCGAAGCGTGGACGTTACGTGAACGTAAGGGCGCGGTGCTAGAGCTGATCGGGGAGACAGAGGCCGACCCCGATTACGCAGTCCTGGCCAGGGCCGCCATCGAAGCCGCACCTCGGGGCTCCATCGTCGTATCGGGGTGTCTGGACGACGCGTCGCTCGGTGCCTCTTACGCGTCGGCCGACCTATTCGTTCTGCCCTCGCGCTACGAGGGATACGGGATTGTCTACGCCGAAGCACTCGCCTATGGGCTGCCGATAATCGCCTGTGACACCGGTCCAGTGCCCGACCTGACCGGTCGAGAGGCCGCGGTACTGGTTCAGCCGGACGACATGGAAGCTCTCTCGGCGGCCCTGGATCTCCTGATCGGCGATCCCAGGCTCAGGATGAGGATGTCCGCCGCCGCAAGATGCCGCGCCTCCCGCTTGCCACGTTGGGAGGATACTGTCGCCGGCTTCGAGCAGGTTCTTGGGACCGTGGCCGAGAGCAGGAAGTCAGGACCGATGTAAAATCCGTAGATGGACCGCAGGGACCTCCGAGAGCAGAACCGGGTGTCGTGGAACGCTGTTGTAAGTGCCCACGACAGTCATCGCGGGGACCTCTCGCGGTTCTTCAGTGAGGGCGGCAGCACGCTTTTCCAGGAGGAGCTTGATCTTCTCGGCGAACTAGAAGGAAGATCCCTCGTTCACCTCCAGTGCAACTCAGGGGGCGACTCGATAAGCCTTGCGAGACTCGGCGCGACGGTTTC
>DASSCV010000053.1:0-13616 GCA_035697505.1 Rubrobacter sp. | reverse complement strand
TCGGCCAGGGCGTCGCGATCCTCTCTGGTAAGGGGCTCGAAAGGTTTGATCCCGAGGGTAGCCTTATCACGGCTCCGCCCGGTCTTCCACGTCCCGCGGACAAAACCGTCGACGAGCACGGAGGCAGGAACCATGCCGTTCTTCGAGGCGATCGCTTTGCGGTACTCCTCGGCGATGACGCGGGTGCGATCGGCGTGAGAGAGGATCAGAGTGTCGAACTCGGGTAAGAAGCGCGGCAGAGCCGGTGTGTCAGGGTCGGGCATTGGGGCGTCGGGCACATCGAAGAGTTCTTTCCCCCGCTCGTCGCGGAAGATGCGAAGGCGCGGCCGGACACGTTCGATCACCTCGCCAAGCCTGGTCAGGCCCGACCAGGTCTGTACGTCCTTGACGGTGGCAGGGCCGAACGCCCCAAGGTAGCGCAAGATCGTCTCCTCGAGGGAAGAGGCTGGGTCTAGCGGGCGACCGAGCCAGGCCTCCGCTGTGGTGTGGGCGGCTGGCCCGCTCTTCCCCCAGAGGCCCCGGGGAGGGACCTGGACCAGAGGTACCAGGTGGCGAATAGCGCGGGCGAGGGATGCGGGGTCGTGTTCCGGCCACTGCTCTTGCAGCAGCTTCCCTAGCTCCTTTGCGGTGCGTGGCCTTTCCTCGAGAAGCGCACGGCCAGCGGCGACGAGCGCTTCGATGTCTACTCCCTCGAGGTTAGCGCGGTTGGCGCGAGTACTGTACAGGGTGCGGTCGAATACTGGTTGCATCAAGGGGCGCATCGCGAGACAGTCGCGGGCGCTGACCAGATGCACGGTGTTGCGCATCAGCGCGATGCGCACCGCGCGTCGCTCCAGGATCAGGCGTTTCAGATCGTCGGGATGGAAGTCCTCCAGACGCGTCCACAGGCCGACGTAAGGCGGAGCGGGGGCCTGTGCCTGCATGCCGACCAGGTGTTCGATCGCCTCGACGGCGGACAGCTTTCGGCGACGTAGCAGCAATTGCCGCTCCAACGTGGCGCGGTTGAGCTCGCGCGGGCCGAGCACAACATGAGTCCCCTCCCTACCTCGTGAGGAGTTATTCGACGGTTGCTTCTGCATGCTACTCCTTTAGCCGAACACCCTTCATCTGTCTTTGGGGCGTTGCAACTTGGAGATGAAAGGACGTAAGCCATACAGCAGGGCGAAGGCAAGGCCCGACAGGATATACATGCTCTGGTCGTCGAGGCCGAGGCTTACGAATCGCGCAGCCATAGCGACGGCTGCGATGACGAAGATCACCGGCGTCATGTCTATATAGTGCTCCTCGTTCTCGGGCCTCAGTTCCTCGACCTCCGCACCGAGGCGCACGAGGGCGTATCGTCCCGTATCGGGGAGACGCCCCTCGACGATCACACGCCTGCCCTTGAGGATTGGGCCGAGGAGGTATTCGATCTCACCTATGGAGGAGCGGTACAGAGCTCTTTGAAAGCCGGCTTCGTCAACATCTCTGCCGCGAACCTCGCCGAGGGTCTTGGGATCTAGCAGTTCTGCGCGCCAGGCTTCACGCGCCAGGTGCACCAGGACCGCCTTTCTCGAGCCGGGTGGGATCGTGAACGTCCCATCTTTGGAGCCGGTCACTGAGGACACATGTTCTGTTGCCGAGGGATTGGAGACGGGGTGAAACCCGCGGCCGGATCGGTCTTTGGCGCTGTCCTTTCTAGTGTCGAAATCCAAGCGCCTTCCATTCACCCCCTGGTCTTTGTGATCTTCTCTCTCATGGACAGTCGCTCACCTTCTCGCATCACTCCACGGCCGATCCGAAACGGCTGCATTCGCCGTCACTTACTTCGGGAGACCCTCTGGCGGATTCCTTGCTCCTGCGGGAGGTGGGCCTGTTGCGCATGCGCTCCATGTCTTCTTCTGTGTAGTATCGGTGGCCATTGCGATCCCGCAGTGCGGGAGGGAAGAAACCTCGTGCCTCGCCTTTCCTTAGCCACTCGATAGAGATACCGAGCTCGCGGGCGGCTTCAGAGATCCTGTAGGTGGAGCGCCTGTTCTCTTCCACATCTCTAAGATACTGGGTACCAGGCTATTTCGGTACCGGAATTAGCAAAGGCAGCCAATTCCGGTACTAGGACTCAGGTGCCAAAACTCCAGAAGGTCCTTGCACGTCCGCGTACACTATCGTCGGCTGCGGCACGGTAAACGCCGACGAAGGCGTCGCCACAACCTTCGCTCCCTGCCTTGCAATCCGGGTTCCGGCTGCTAGGATTGCTGAGGCTCCAGGGGCCCGTAGCTCAGTCGGGAGAGCGCCGCCCTCGCATGGCGGAGGTCAGGGGTTCGAGTCCCCTCGGGTCCACCCTATTTTTCTCTAGATTTGCAGGTAAAACGAAAAGAGGAGAGAAGAGCCGCGCCGGAGGTCGCGCACGCTATAAGGGCTGCCATAGACCTCGCGCTCGAAGCCCGGGAGGCAGGAGAGCGGCAGACCATACTCTTCAACCTCTGCGGACACGGGCACTTCGACCTCGCCGCCTACGAGCAGTACCTGGCGGGCGAGCTCGTGGACCTCGAGCACTCCGAGGAGGAGATAGAGAGGGCCGTCGCCAGCATACCGGACTAGGCCGCCGCAAATGGCCGGGAAGTACGGCACCTAGTAGGACCGACGAGGGCCGAGAGAGGATTCGCGATGCGCGTGATCGCTGCGTCCGCTAATATTCATGAGGTACTTCAACGTCAAGGAGGGCAAAGTGGGGAGATCGATTCCGCTCGTGCTCGTTTCGTGCGCGGTACTTCTGGCTGGTTACGTCGGCACGGCCGGTGCAGATCCGCTCAACAACAATCGTCTGCAGATTCCGGCCTCCTGCAAGGAGGACGGCGAAGACTTCACGTTCGTGATAAATGGAGAAGGGGTCGCTGGTCACATAATCGGGAGCACGAGCAACATCCACCCCGTGGAGGATACGGTTACGTACACGTATAAGGACCCGACGACCAGAAAGCGGGTGAAAGAAACGGTGATCGACTCCCTCGGCAGTGGTGAGAAGACGGGACTTCAGAGCGATCTGAAGCGGTGCAGCGGAACGGTTTCCTACGAGGACCCCGAATTGGGGCTGGTCACAGCCGATTTCGACATACTGGCATACTTTACACCTCGTGGTTGACGCTAACGCCACTGAAGCCGTTAACGTTCCGTCGGGTCTCAACGCTCTGTCGGCTGCCGCGCCGGCAGATATTGCTCGGCGCGGCCCAGGGCCGTGAAGGAAAAGATAAGGCCGATAAGAAAGATCGCCGCGCCGATCACCCCGTACACCAAAGCCACCTGCTGAGTCTGCTCGATCGCCACGCCGCCGACGAAGGCACCCAGAGGTATAGCCGACCACGACAGCACCGAGATCACGCCCTGCACCCTACCCAGTAACCGATCCGGTACGATCGTCTGCCAGAGGCTGTTGCTGTTTATCTGGACCAGGATCACGAGCCCCCAGATCAACGCCCAGAGCACCAGGGCGCCCCAGTACCACCGCGTCGACGCGAGCGCAACGATAGCAACCCCCCCGAGCATCAGGGTACCCAACGCCACCTTGCTGAACGGCAGGCGCCTGCGCAGCGGGTCTGCCGCAAGGGCAAGCGCGATCATCCCCACGCTCCCGGCCGCGTAGAGGAAGCCTACCTGGCTGTCCGTGGCTCCCAAACGCTCTTTAGCGAATAGAACGAGTTGTGCGTAGACAGTGAACCCCACGCAGTTCACCAGGGCCATCATGATGGCTACGCTACGCAGTACCGGATGACCCAGTACGCAGCCCAGTCCCTCGCCAATATCCCGTCGCAGGCTCCCGGATTCCCGCCGCCCCGGGCCGTCGGCGTTGAAACTCGACCTGATGAGCGTCAAGCACAGGACAGAGACCAGGAATGAGAAGGCGTCGAGGACCAGCACCGTATACACCGGCACCAGAGCCATCAGCAGGCCCGCCAGCAACGGGCCCGCCACCGTCGCCGCAGAGTAGCTTGCCTGGAGGCGCCCGTTGGCCGCCACTAGGTCATCCTTGCTGACCAGGCTTGGCAAGGCCGCGAACTCGGCGGTGTTGAAACAGACCCACAGCGTCGAGCTGACGAACCCCACCGCGTACACCCACCACAAAGACAGCAGATCCAGCATGGCCAGCAATGGGATAGAGAAGATGAAGAGGGCCTGAACCGTGTCGACGAAGATCATAAGCCGTCTGCGATCCACCCGGTCGACGCCCGCGCCTATGATGAGACCAAATAACAGATATGGCAAGTATTCAGCGGCGGTGACGTACGCCAGGCTCAATGCCGAGCCAGTAAGCTTGAAAACCAGCAACGGTAGGGCGAACACGGTGAAGGAGCTACCGAGGCTCGAAACCGTCTGCCCCACGAGGAACTTCCAGAAATCCGGGGAGAATCTGCCCGCGCGGCGAGTATCTCCCGGATCAGGTGCCGTGGACTCCCGCATAGCCGACCTTTAGGCTGTTACGGGATAGATGCTGTGCTGACCGGCGGCGAGCAGGAAGCACCAGCCAAGCAGTCTTCGTGCGGGTTCGCCTCTGCTCACGCGCGAACCTCCTTAGAGGGCCGAAAGTGTATGGCCAGGATCACGATTCGGGTAAGTGCCTGGCGTCGAGAAACGAGCCGGGCTGCCCACGGTCCAGCGGATCACGCCGACGAACCAACCATTGTGGAGAGTCGGCGAACAGGGCCGCTGCCGCCTCGACTGCGAGAGGTTTCGCGAAGTAGTATCCCTGAGCCAGGTCGCATCCCATCTGCTCGAGCAGGATGAGGTGCTCGGCGCTCTCTACTCCCTCCGCGGTAGCCTCCATGTCCAGGGTGTGAGCCAGGTCTATAACCAGTTGCACGATAGAGGTGTCCTGTGCGTTCTTCCCCAATCCCGCTACGAACGACTTGTCGATCTTGAGGTTATCGAGCGGGAACGTCCTGAGTGCGCCAAGCGAGGAATTGCCCTGGCCGAAGTCGTCGATAGCTAGCTGCACACCGAGTCGCTTCAGATCCTTGAGCAGCCCCGCCGCATACTCCAGATTCTCGGTAACCACGGTCTCCGTGATCTCCAGCTGGAGGCGGGACGGCTCCAGACCCGTGTCCCGCAAGATCTTCTCGACCGCACCCACGAAGTCTGGATGCTGGAACTGCTTCACGGACACGTTGACGCTGAGAACCAGGGGAGGGCTGTCCGAGCCGAACCGCGTCCATTCGCGTGCCTGGCGACAGGCACTCTGCATAACCCAATATCCCAGAGGTAAGATCAGGTCCGTCTCCTCGGCGAGTGGTATGAACTCTTCCGGATAGATCAAGCCGCGTTCGGGATGCTCCCAGCGCACCAGGGCTTCCATGCACGCTACCTTGCCCGCGCTCAGGCGCACCATGGGCTGGTAGTAGAGACTCATCTTTTCCTGTTCTATGGCCAGTCGAAGCTCGCTCTCCAGTTCCAGCCGCTTCCTCGCTCGGGAATACATGCTCCAGTCGAACACCTTGGTGCGCCCTTTGCCTTCCTTCTTGGCTTCGTACAGCGCCACATCCGCGTTGCGCAGGAGGGTGGTCGGGTCGGCTACATTGGCTTTGCCGAGAGCGATACCAATGCTCGTGCTGATATAGACCTGACGAACTCCCAACTGCACGGGAGCCTGCACCACTTTGTGCATCCGGTCGGAGACTTTGATCACGTCGTCGATATCCGCGATGCCGTCCAGAACGACGGCGAACTCGTCCCCGCCGAGCCGGGCCGGGGTATCGGCGGGACGCAGACAGGATAGCAAGCGCCGGGCGATCACAACCAGCAACTCGTCGCCAGCCGTATGGCCGAGACTGTCGTTTATGACCTTGAAGTTGTCGAGGTCTATGAACAACACTCCACAGCTGACGCGTTGCTTCGATGAGCACTCTACGGCTTCCACTAGCCGGTTCGTGAATAGCGAGCGGTTGGGCAGGTCGGTCAAGGAATCGTGGAGTGCCCGGTAACGATTCTCCCGGTAGGCGCTGTCGACGGTGTTGGCCAGGAAGTATACGATCAAGCTTACGGTCGCGAAGACGAACAACGAGAGATAGGTGATGGAAGCGTCGCCCAAGACCAGGGTGCCCAGCACCACTATGGCGCCCACCGCCAGCCCGGCCCAGGGCACGATCAGGAAACTCGCCACGAAGACGGGCACACACATGACGATGTAGGTCTCGGCCAGGTCCTGCTGCGAGAGGAAGACGACCGGACCAACCGTCATCGTCGTGGTGGTGAGGATGGCGGCGATGCTTACATACCCGAGGCGGTTTAGCATGAACAGGCCTACGATGAGGGTCAGGAATACACCGTTGGAGATATAGTACTCGTGCGGTCCCTGTACCAGGTTGAACCCGGCTAGTCCGATTCCGCTCCCAAGGATCCCGAGGATAAAGACGGCGAGGATACGCCCCTTGCGCCGGACCTCGGAATCTCGGGTGTTGATCTTGAGCAAGATTACCGGACCATCAGATCAGTAAAGCCTCGACCTTCGATCGGCGAGCCTGTCACCCTCGCAACCGCGCATACATTCTGTCGGCCCGCGCCTGCCGCTCTCGAGCCGGGGGTTTGCTCCGACCATGCCTGGACATCGGGTGCCCGGCACGTCGCCTTTCTTCGCTTCGGTCCCACCTATAGCCCTTTGTCACCGAACGTGTCCAGATACAGGCCCAGGGCGGCCAACACGATGCTACGGATCACGAAGGTAGGCGCGTACAACGCTTTCGCGATCCACAACTCCGGGTAGTCATCCTTGAACGGCATCTCGTTCGCTATGAGGTAACGGGCGGCGAGGCGCAAACGTTCTTGCGCGACGCAGCGGTTGGCGCGATAGTAGCTCAGGAGGGCGAGCAAGGACAGCGCGGTTTCCTCTACCGTGGGTCCGTACTGACCCCACGAGCCGTCCGTGCGCTGGGTCGAGAGGAGCCAATCCAGGGTGATCTCCATCCGGCCCGGCGCATGGGGAAGCAAAGCCATCACGGCCTGGCTCGTCGGATAGTACACCGAAGCATGCCACTTGTCCTCCCAATAACCGCCGGGCTGACGCGCGCCGAGCACGTAGCTTATGACCTTCTCGCGAGTCCGCTGCCGCACTACGGCTGGTAGCGTCTCCAGGGCCTCGAGAATATGGAGGTTCGCGCTTATTGACGGGTCGAGCTCGCCCGGGTAAACAGCGAAGTGGTCGTCGTGCTCGTACTGGAGCAGGCACGACCCGTCGACGTCGTAGCCGGCGTTATGCAGCACGAAGAGAGTCACGGCGGTATCGTCCGCGTCGGGGAACACGTGCGGGGAGAAGCCGACGCCTCCGGCGGTCAGATGCTCGCGAAGGTACCGATAATGCGGGCGCAACAGGCTTTCGTAGCCGGAGAGCAGGCGGCCATGCTGCAGGTAGTGAAGTACCCAAGCCCGGGCGAATATCCCGCATGGAGCCATGGCCGGCAAACCCCCATCGTACCGTCCCAGGAGGTCCTCCAGGTACCCGGTGCTGCGCGGAAAACGAACCCGCCAGTCTGCGGCTTGGCCGAGAAGCGCGGCCGTCGCCGACGGTGAGCTGGCCATCGACCCATCCTGCTGAAGTAGGCTTGTCGCGTCGTTCAGGTCGATGTCGTCCACGAAGGCTTCCAGGGAGAACAGCGCGGTGGTGGTGCTCTGAAAGATTCGCTCGCTCGGTAGCAGGTTCAGCTTCTTTGCGCGCGTGGTCTCGTAGCGCCTCAGGTGGGCGTATGGGAGGTTCGAACCCATCCTCTTGCCCCGCTCAAGGAGGGCCGGGAGAAGAAGCTCGAACCCCACGGTCGCCTGCCCATCGTGGTCCAGCTTACGCGCTACTCTCCAGATGTAGTGTTCGCCCACCGCCTGCCGCTCCTTGTCGCGCCTCCGGTTTCCAAAGCGGGCCAGCAACAACACAACGGCCAGCGTGGTCAGCAGACGGTCATGGCTGTGGGATACTCGGCTGCCCCACCCGCCGTCGGGGTGCTGGCGCTCTAGCAGAGCCGGCAGCACGTCAGGGTAGGACGGGCTCCCGTTCTCCTCGACAAGATAGGCGGCCCAGCTGGAATCGTAATCGGTAGGCTGCGTCAGCAGGCTCAGGTCCGTTCGCAGTAGCTCGCTCACGGCAAAGGGCAGGTAACGAGACAGGCGCACTGCGTGAGCGTATCCTTTAGTGACCATGCTCGACTTCGACCATCGTGACGCCTCACCTCTTACACGGGGACGAGGGATAAGAGACTGTAGACGCGATTTTGCCCCGTCTGCCACGGCTCGACCGTAAATACTATAGTGTTTCCTTCGCTAGTTCTCAACAGAACCCGCTAGGAGGTAAGAAGCGAATCCGGACGTACAACCCGCGCCACCTCCGTTGGCCGAGTGGCTGGGGTGGTCCCGCGAGCGGGTGGCGCGCTGGATCCTGTCCAGACCGCGCCCGGTCGTGATGGGCTGGCCCTTCAACGGAACCCGTCGCTGGTACCTCCTCCACCGGGGCAGGCACCCGAATACCGACGATTATGTGGTAACCCTGATCCGACGCCAGGCAGAACTCCACAGTTTGATCTTTGCCCATGGGATCAGCGTGATAATGGCGCCGGGTTTCGGTAGCGAACTCCTCGCTCGGGGAACGGACTACACGCGCCTTGTCCTCGGTGGCCTGTTACGGCTCGTCGAAGACCCGGTCTACCAGGAGATGTTCTCTTCCGGAACGCGCATCCGGTTCTACGGCGACTTCGAAGAGGTGCTCGATACGCCGGCCTTCCGGCCGATTTTGCGGGTGTGCGCGGACCTGACCTCAGCTACGGCGTCCGGGGATGGGCCGCTGCTTCTCATTGGGCTTTTTGCCGACGCCCCCTATCCGACCCTGGCCAGGTTGAGCGTCGAATTCGCGACACGTCGAGGTCGCCCCCCCGACCGCCGAGAACTCATCGAAGCCTACTACGGGCTCGACGTTCCCGACCTG
The DNA here is from genome assembly GCA_035697505.1 of Rubrobacter sp. Taxonomy (GTDB): domain Bacteria; phylum Actinomycetota; class Rubrobacteria; order Rubrobacterales; family Rubrobacteraceae; genus Rubrobacter_D. The sequence continues at coordinate 4,687 of DASSCV010000053.1, read as the reverse complement.
AGCATCTACCTGGGATTTGTCCAGCCGGGTGTGTTCGACGTGCCGCTGGTCGCGACGGGTTTGGAAGACTTGTACGCGACTCTCACCCCTTCCCCGGACCTGACCGAAGCCCAGTTGCGAGGGATTCTCTACGATCACCTCGTAACGCGCCGCACGCCGACCCCTGATTACGGGACGTTGTCAGCCGACGCACGAGCAGCGCTCACCGAGTACAACGAGCGTTACTCCGGTATCACGCTTGGGGTGGGACGCATAGATCCAATTACGAGAGTATGGACACCGTTGCTTCCAGACAACCCCAAGAACAAGTAAAGCTCAGCAGCACACCCCGGGTGGAGTACCCACCCCGGGTGTGCTTCACGGCCGGCTCGGTGACAACCGCGAATACGCAAAGACAAAAGTACCGCTCCGACGCGTGTAAGCAATGGTTTTACGATCAGGCTAAGAAACGATGCCCTTCTTAAGCCCGTGCAGCAACTGTGCAGCAACCCCACCAGGACGGAGCCGAACACAGCCGGAATTCCTACCCCTTCGATCGGTGCAAATCAGCGTATCTAAGCCACGCACGCGGACGCACCAGGACGCACCCGAAAAGCCCTTATGTTAGTGCCTTTGCACGGCGGAGGTCAGGGGTTCGAATCCCCTCGGCTCCAACCTGCTCACGCGGTTATGCTTATTCTGGCTTGCGCGCGAGGATGAAATGGGTATCTCGCTCGGGTATGGGAAGCATTTCGATTCCCTCAAAGCCTGCTGCACTGAGCCACCCTCTGTACTCCTCTTGGGAGTAGGTGTTTCCAAACTCCGTATTGACCACCATGTTCACACCAAACAGAGCGGCTCCCTTGCTTAGTCCCCTAACGAAGTCCCTTATGGCGATCAGTCCACCAGGGTACAAAGATCCTGCCACCCGCTTTATGAGAGTGAGGTTCTCCTTGGGGCCGTATATGTGCGAGACGCTTCCCAGGTATGCTGCGTCAAACGGACCTTCGGGCAAGCCCTCGTTGAAGTCTCCACCAACGGCGGAGATGCCTGCTGCATCCAAGTGTTCCTTCATTAGGTCGACTACCTCGGGGAGGTCGAAGACCGTCACCTGAGCCCCGCCTTCCGTGAAGGCCTCGGCGTAAGTGCCGGGACCACCACCGACATCGAGGATGTGGGGATTTTCGGGCAAACGGGAGAGCAACTGGTTAGCGATCGCCCGGACGTTGGGTTTGGCGAGGCGGCGCATGGAGTAGATAAACGTCTCCTTGGCTTCGGGTCCTTGCGCTGACTGATCCTCTTCTTTAAGGGAGCCTGTCTTTAGTATCTCGGGCATCCGGCCCCACTTCCGAATCAGCTCGAAGCGGTGCACGACCAAACCTCCAGCGTAGTCTGGATGAAAACGATCCAGAAGCGGCCCCCGGTACTCGTCGAGCAATCGGAACTTATTTTCATCCTCCGTAAGAATCCCGAGTTCGGCAAGCGCTGAGAGCAGGGCGTATACTGCCCGCGAACTCGCCCCTAGTTCCTTGGCAACTTCCTCGGCTGAACTGCTCTTACCCGCAATCGCTTCCAGAATGCCCTCTTGCTTGGCGCAGCCCAAGATAATCGCCTCCTGCCAGCCTAACTCTGCGTACTCCATTTCCCTGTGCAAGCCTCCTCTCTGTTTCTACCGAGCTTGGTATCCGGAATCCCTCCTAACTACTTTACCTGCAGCTGTGGTTCGGACTAGTGTGACTTACGGAGCTAGGCTATACAAAAGAGCATGAATTGGCTAGGAGGTGGAAAGAGCTGCTCTGCAGCGGACGGAGCGCAGAGATACAGGCTACAGGAAACATACTTTGAACATGCACAGGTGACACCACAGCGATGCGATTGGGTGTTGATGTGTCTTGACTTAGCGGTTGTTACGTCTCCTCTGTGCTTTCGGCCCCCAGACCCGCTTTACCTTCCTCTGCTCTTTCGGTCCCTCTACCTTCTTCTTTCCCGGCTTGTTGCTCGCTCCAGACCGTTTGCCATCCGACACCCTCTCGTCCGTAGACGGGTACCCACCCGAGCGGGCATCCCCAAGATCTACTCTTGTGTTCATCTTTATGTTCTCGCCCACAAGCTTTGAGAGGCGAGTTATGTCCTTGCCCAGCAGTTCGGAGATGCGGGACATGTCCACACCCAGTAATTTGGCGAGACGAGCTACCTCCTCACCACGCAGCTGGAAGCTGCCTTCTTTATGAGTGTTGGAGCGCTCGCTAGATCGATCGGTCAGTTTACTCAAGAGGTGGGAGAGATCTGCAGAAGGCGCAGCACTCTCACCTCCCGTTCTTGTACCAGCCCTTGCGCGTGGTTTGCCAGAACTCCTTCTGGCAGAGGTGTTGAGTCTCTTATCGTACTCACGTCTCTTTTCAGGGTCCGATAGAACGTCGTATGCTCGTTGGACCTCTTTGAAGTGTTCCTCGCTAGAGTGGTCGCCCAGGTTCGCATCCGGATGGTACCTGCGTACTAGCTCTCTGTGCGCTTTACGGATGTCGTCCTGGGTGGCTTCTTTTGGTACCCCTAGCAGCTTGTAAAGATCCGTGGTGGTCCGCACCTCTTAGAACCCGCCTTGTGTAATTAGCGTGCGTTACATAATCATGATACGCGATATAGGAGCAGCATCTGAAGTAGGTAGTGTTCGAGCAACACATCGTAGTTCGCCTCGGCGTGACTCTGAAAACGGCCGCCGCTCGCCTCTAGCATCCTTCTGATCGTGTGCAGCAACCGTGCAGCAACCCAAGCAAATCTTCTGAAACCTTGAGAAAAGCACCAACGCAGAAATCCGTCGATTTCCAGCAGTTTTGCAAACTCTGGAAACCTTCGGAAAACTATCTCGCCGCCCTCGCATGGCGGAGGTCAGGGGTTCGAGTCTCGTCGGGTCCACTCTCTTTTTCCTTTTATTTGCAGGTAAAACCAAGATAGCGAGAAGAAGCCTCGGACGCTATCTGGGGCTTCTTACTGCAACCGTACTGCAACCCGCTCGCGCAGCGCATCCTCCAGGGCGCGGGTCCCAAGATCCGAGACGCTATAGGGACCACCAGGAGTAAGTGCACTTCCAAGAACCCAGCTTTTTGCGGGCTCGTGAATAGGTTGGGCGCTACGCGCTCAGACTGAGGCCGAAGATGTGTCAACGCATGGGGCGGGGCGGCGCTGACTCTAAGACGCTCCGACACCAGCAGCATCGATTTGGCGGGGGACCTCGTAACGTAGGAGTACGTTTCCTGAGCCATCCCACGTGCGTGTGTCGATGAGCCGAAGGGTAAGCGCTGGCTTTTCGTCGAATACCGGCGTGCCCGCGCCTAAAACAACAGGGCCCATCATAAAGTGTAGTTCGTCGACCAGATCGTTAGCCAGCAAGTCCTTCCAGAGTGTTCGGCTACCAAATACCAAGATGTCCTTGCCCGTTTGGCCCTTGAGTTCGGCGATCCGCTCGTGAGCGTCTGCGCGGCCGATGATGCTGGTGTTATGCCACGGGTCCGTTTCTCCTGAGGTCAGGGTATCCGATATGACCACCTTGTCTATGGCGTTATCGAGCCGTGAAATCTCCCGTTGGAGGGGCGTGGCGTTGGGATCATCTGCCACGGACGGCCAAAAACTCTTGAAGCCATCGTACGAAACCCGTCCCAGCAGCAACGTATCGGCTGCACGCAGCCGTTCAACGTTATAGGCGTCGAAGCTCTCGTCGGTCGGGTAGACCCAACGATAGTCGAACAGGGCCATAACATTCTTTCCCGGCCCCTCGTAATAACCATCCAAGGACATGGCGTTGCTGATGATTAGTTTACGCATTACACGCCCCCTTATGTATCTATCGAGACGAGAATACTTCCGTCTAGTCTACGATCGCGCCACAGCGCCACCGACCGAGCCTCCTCCGTAGATCACGGCGTTCTTGTTCTCGAGCAACATGCTGATCCTCTCCATTCTTCTATGCAAGAGCCGAGTTACGATATCTTGAGAGTCGGCCCGGACTGCGGGCTAGCTATCGGCGACTTGCTCAGAAGTGTCAACACTTGGGTTGGGCGGGTTCTTGGTCAGCGCGAACCTGCTTCCGGTGGCGGTGTTCGCCGACACCGCGTCGCTCGCAGCTTGCGCGCTAGGCTTTATGTTCTGGTTGAGCCGGAATAGGTTGGTCGGATCGTAGCGACCCTTGATCTCAGTGAGCTTCTGCCAGGTTGGGCCTGGGTACGCTTCGCGGATGCGCCCCTCGCCCTCATCGCCGAGGAAGCCTACATACGCGCCGTCGTCACCCTGGCGCAGGGCGGCCGCAAAGTCGGAGATCCAGGGCTCGTAGACTGCGGCCTCATCGGGGCGCTCGTAGAGCGCGGCGACGTTCACCATAATGCGCGAGCTACGATGGGCGAAGGCGGTGGCATCAGCAGGCACGCGGGCCATCGCTCCACCCAAGACCCGGATCTGCGCCGCGGCCATCTGCGCACTCGAAGTCTGGAGGTACTCGACGATGGTCTCCGCTACGGAGCGATCTATGGTGTCGATGAACATAGTGCGCACCGAGCCGATCGGGTGGTAGTCTTCTTCCTCAGGAGGGTAGATCTCCGGGTAGGGCATCGGCTTGACCATGTCGACGATCGGCTCAGCGAGCGCCCTAAACGGCGCGACGACGCGCTCGCCCTCATCGACCTCGCCCGCGTAGCACAGCAAAGACATGATGACGAGC
>DASSCV010000052.1:0-22651 GCA_035697505.1 Rubrobacter sp. | reverse complement strand
AAAGAAGTTCCTCGCGATCCCCGAGGAGGAACGCTGGGCGCTCGTCGGCGCCGAGACGGACGAGGAGGTCATCGCGAGGTTCGAAGAGGCCCTCTCGTCCATCCGCGCCCTCCACCCCGGCGGTTCGCGCATCGTCGTCGTCTCGCACGGAGGGGTAATGCGGGCGTTTCTAAGGGAACGATTCGGGATCGGGGTACTGCCCGGAGTGCAACGGGCGGCCAACGCTTCGATCACACGCATGCAATGGGACGAAACGGGCCCGCATTTGCTCGAGGTGGCATCTACGGCACATCTAACCGAAGATCCAGGCTCCTCTACAGTAGAGTAGGGGGAGGTTTCAAACCTCCCCCTACATTGCAAACCGCCCTGCTATTCTAGGGTCCGGACGCTTCGCGCGTTCGGGCCCCTGTCGTTACGACCGACTTCGTACTCTACTTCTCCGGCGGGAGAGAGTTCCGAAGGATCACCCTGTACTTCAGAATGATGGACGAAGAGATCATCGCCCGTGGGTCGTATGAGGAAACCGTAACCCTTCTCTGCGTCGAACCACTTGACGCGCCCCCGCTCGCGTGGCAGCCCGGACGCCTCTTCGTCGGACGTCCCGTCGAGGGTATCAACAGATGGAGTGAACTCCTCTGCAGATCTCATCTCTCCCCCGTCGGCCTCGAGCACTATAGAGTCTTCGGCCACCTTCACGACGACGGCCTCCACCCCCGACCAGTGCTCCTTCCAGATGGGGTCCTCAGCGATGGAAGGGTCGAGCCACAGGCCCCAACCGTCGCGTTCGCCGTGGTCCAGGACTCCTTCGAAGACGGTCTCTGGCTCGCGAGGCCCACGCTCGCGCCGGTAGATGTCGTTGCGCGAGCGGAAGGACTGTACCGACGATGCGCTGGTGCCGAGCGCGTCTGCGATCCAGTCGTCCGTCTTGCCCGTCTCCACCCACTCCCTGATACGGTCCATGTGAGGCTTCAAGGCTATGCGCTTTCTGGAGTCTGCCATGCTGCCGCCTGCTCCTTCTTCGAACCCGTTCTTGTAGATGCTGCGCTGAGCGATTGCTGGACGAGTTATTGTTGGAAATACCTCCGGGTATTCTACCATTTCTCCGGGCTTGCGGGCAGGCTTAGGGCCAGGCGCGTCTGTTCACCGTACGCGGCACCAGGGTGTCTGCGCGGCGAGCCTTGGGCGGAGAGATTTTTGTGGCGGGAGCATGTGTGGTCCGCGATGGACCCGCGGCCTTCCGGCAGGCTGTCTAGTCCTCGGACCCCGGCTTCTTCTCCGCCGCTCCCTCCTCTACCGAGTCTCCTTCAGATGGGACGTCCTCCTCAGGCTCTGCGGTCTCGGACGGCGGTTCGGGAAAGTCCTCGAAACCTTCACGGCCGAGGTCCTCCAGCATCTCCCCGAGGATCGGAGCCGGCAGCTCGAGGTACAGGGCCAGGTCCTCGGCGTGGGCGAGGGTCTCATATTCGTCCCCCTCGTAGCCGAGGGCGCCTAGCGCCCTGGAGACGTTCTCGGTAGGCACGAGGGTGTTGCCGCCGGCCGCCACGCGCAAGTACTGGAAGAGCGTTAGATCCAGGCCCCCCAGCACGCCGACAACAGGCTCGGTCTCGTGGATACGCCGCCTTACGAAGAGGCGTGTATCGTAGCCATCGGCCCAGCGTCTCAAGACCTCGCGCTCGTCCACGTAGTTGTACTGGGCCACCCTGTGCTGGAACTGCCCGAGCAGCCTGCCCGTCAGGACGCGGAGATTCTCGTCCCCGAAGAACCAGCCGTCGCCTTCGACGCTCATGATTGCGCTCGCATGGGTGATGGTCAGCGGCTCTTCCTCGTCCTCGAACGTCTCGCGGAACTCGCGGACCATGCCGCGGATCTCATCCTCACCACGTCCGCTCTTCTTGAGTGCGCTCGCGTAGATCATCAGCGCGGGCTCAGGGCGCTCGCTGGATATCTCATCGAACCTGCGTGCCGCCCTCTCGAGCCGCGCGTCGTAGTCCTGGAGGTTCTTGATCTTCCAGGCCGCCGCGCTTCGCTCTTCCGCTAACTCGACCATGGTCTCTCCTCGGGTCTTAAAGAATCGCACCTCGCAATATAGCATCTCCTTTTGCGTCAGGACGATCTCTTCAGTCCGTAGACGCCGGGCGCAACCTGCTCGAATAGCGTAGCCGGATTGTCCCTGACGTCCACGGAGAGCCTCGCCCTCATCGTATTCTGGGGCGTACGGCCTGCGCTCTGGAGATACCCTGACTGCAGCGCAATCTCCGTTATGTCCGAGTAGTGGAGAGGGTGGCCTACTTCCTCGAGGACCTCGCGCGCGGCAGCCTTGAAGTCCACGCAGCCTCAGGCCGTCAGACTAATTCGGGAGTGACTTCGGGGTAGGCCCCGATCAGGCCGACGTAAGGGCAGTGCTCCTCGAGCGCTTCGAGGGCGCGCCTCACCCTTTCCTCTTCAGGGTGACCGAGGAAGTCCGCAAAGAACACGTAGGTCCAGGCACGCTTGCGGCTGGGACGGCTCTCTATACGGGTAAGGTTGATCCCCTCATCCGCGAAAGCCGAGAGCGCGTCCTTTAGAACGCCAGGGCGGTCCTTGACGGAGAAGACGACGCTGGTCTTGTCTTTGCCCGTCCGCGCGGCCCACGTGCGCCCGAGCACTATAAAGCGCGTGGTGTTCGCGCGGGCGTCCTGGATGTTGCGCGCCAGGACCGTTAGACCGTGGACGCCTGCCGCCAGCACGCTTCCGATCGCGGCCACCCCCGGCTCGACAGACGCGCGGCGGGCCGCCTCCGCCGTGGAATCGACCTCATCCAGGCGGGCTCCAGGGAGCTCCCGCCTGAGCCAGCTCGCGGCCTGGGCCAGGGCCATGGGATGCGAGCACACCAGGCTCACCCTCTCCATCGACTGTTCTGCGGAGATCAAGTTCTGGGAGACGGGCAGGTAAACCTCCCCGCATATCTTCAGTGGGCTGTTCATCAGCTCGTCCAGGGTGTGGGTCACAGCGCCCTCCATGGAGTTCTCGACGGGCACGACGCCGTGTTCGACCTCCCCACGCTCGACCCTGGCGAAGACCTCGGCGACCGTCGTCTGAGGCTCGAGCTCGATACTGGTGCCGAACGAACGCAGGGCGGCCTCGTGCGTGAACGTCGCCTCGGGCCCGAGGTAGGCGACCTTGAGGCGAGCCTCGAGCGAGATGGAGGATGAGATGATCTCGCGAAACACGGCCTGGAGTCCACGACTGGGGAACTCCCCATTGCCCAGCGTTGTGACACGGTCGAGGACGGCCCGCTCTCTGGCAGGGGCGTAGGCCGCAAGGCCGTTCTCGTGCTTGATCTCACCTATCCTCCGCGCCAGCCAGGCACGCCTGTCGAGCAAGCGCACGATCTCCTCGTCTACAGAGTCTATCCCCTGGCGCAATGCCTCCATCCCGCCCTGCGGCGCCTCTTTGGATTCAGCGAGACGAGCGTGTTCTCTATCTGGTAGGTTGGATTGAGTCATGACGTGTGCGATCTCCTGTCGAAATGTTGTCAGGATGCGGATTTGGAGGAGCGCGGTCGCGCGTCAGGAAAGGGAGCGCCCCTCCCGGGTAAATCGCTGCAATGCACAGGCCGTGTCGCGCATGGTAGGTCAAAGTAACAGATCGCGGCCCCCGCTGTCAAAGTTTGGCATGTCGGCTTCTCAGTTTGTTGTAGGTCGATACCCTTGCGCATCGAGTCACAACACGATAAGCAAAAGGGCGACGACCGCGGCGACGGCAAAGCGATAATAAGCGAAAGCCCGCAGGCTGTGCCGGGTAAGGTATTGGAGCAAGAACCGTATCGTGAAGTACCCTACGATTGCCGAGGTAACGAAGCCTGTTACGAACAGCAACCATTCGTGCGTGTTCATGCCGGAGGTGATCACCTCCGCAAGCTGCATGCCTCCGGCGCCGGCGATGACAGGAACGCTCATCAGGAACGAGAACCTGGCCGCCTCCTCGCGCCTGAGCCCCAGAAAGAGACCGAGTGTGATCGTGGCCCCCGAACGCGAGACGCCGGGCACGAGCGAGGCCGCCTGGGCGAGTCCGATCCCGACGGCCTCGCCGAACCCGAGCTTGGTGGCCTGCCGGCTGCGGCTGCCTGCGGCTTCGGCTACGAGGAACAGCACGCCGACAACAACGAAGTTGAAGACCACCACCCATGGCGAGCGGACCGTGTTCTCGAAGAAGCCCTCGAATAGATACCCGATCAAGGCCGCAGGTACGGTAGATGCGATCACGAGGTAAGCGAGCCGCTGGTCGGGGTCGTTGACGAGGTCTCTGTGCCCGAAAGACCGTAAGAAAGCGAGGCCCATCCTGATGAGGTCCCGCCAGAAATAGGAGACGACGGCGACGAGGGTGCCTATATGCAATGCCACGTCGAAGGAGAGGCCGAACCGGTCCTGGTCGAGCCCGAGGAAATACTGCCCGAGCAGGAGATGCCCCGAGCTGGAGACGGGTAGGAACTCCGTGAGACCCTGCACCACCCCGAGTATTACTGCTTCGATAAACTCGAGCAAACGCCCTCCAATTCAGCATTTCAGCAAGCTTCGGCCTTCGCTTGTCAGGTCGCGCGGTCCGAGAAGACTCTCAATGATGCGGTGCTCCTCTGGGATTCTCTCGAGCGCACGAGCCTCGCACAACACGTAACTGACCTGCTGACAAGCTGAAGCGAAGCCGGAGCGTGCTGACTTGCTAACACGCTAATCGCGGCTGAGTCTTGCCAGGGTGCGGGTATCTTTCAGGGTGATACGGCCGGAATCGACCTCGATCACGCCGCGGTTACGCATCTCGTTGAGGACCTTGGTGACCGATTCCCTGGTTGAGGCGATCATGGCGGCGAGGTCCTGGTGGGTTAGGCGAAGGTCTATGGTTACGAGACCGTCCCTGCTCTGGCCGAACTTGTGCGCCAGCAACGGCAGCAGGTTTGCGAGCCGCACTTCGGTCTCTCGGGGCAACAGACACTTGACAAGCTCCTCGTACTGCACGAGCCGCAACTCCAGGAGAGTCATCAGCTTGAAGGCGGCCCGCGGTTCCTGGCGCACGGCGCGTTCGACGAAGATCTTGGGTACCTTCGTCACCCTGCACTCCGTAACGGCCTCGGCGTAAGCGCGTTGCCTGGTCTCCCCGGCGAAGGCCAGATGGCCGAAGATATCCCAGGGCTTGAGCAGGCGTAACGTCGCTTCCTTGCTGCCCGAGTATGGCCTGAACAGCTTCAGCACACCCGAGGTAAGTACATAGAGGGCGTCACCATACTCGCCCTGGTTGTAGATGGCATCCCCGGGTCCGTAGACCCTGTCGGCCGTGGCGATGCCCATCTCACCGAGAATCTGCAAGAGCGACCGGCACTCCTCCTCCTGCAGGTTCGTGTACTCGGTCAGGGAAATATCAACGGCCACGTGCGTCCCCTCCCTGGAATTCCGCCCGAGACTCATGAACCTCGGGACTGAGCGTGCTACACATTGCTACATTGTACATTACGCACGGGCGAACACGAGTGAACTCGCAGGACGGACCTTGCGGATTCGGTTAGAATGGCGCGTAGGCTCGTGTTCGAGAGAGGAGATAAGGTGCGAGAGCGGCTGGCGTTCGGGATACTGATCCTGCTACTGATCTGCCTGTTCGCCTTCACGTTTGCCATCCTCGGCAAGGGTGAGTACGAACCGACCGGGGAGGCGCCGCACCAGGCCTCTCGAAGCCTGGCCTGATCCTCAACCCTGGCCGGAAGCCTCAGGAGCACGCTCGACCGCGACCCGGTAGGAGGTCATCCTGGGGTGGCCCTTCAGTAGTCCGCCCGCTCCACTGCGCCCATGCGCCCTGGAGAAGGCATCACTGTGAACCCACGCCTCGAAGGATTCCCGATCCCGCCAGCGTGTAACAACGAGCACCTCGTCCTCCGCGTCGGACTTGAGGACCTCCATGGAGACGAACCCCGGGAAACCCTGTACGTGTCCGCGGCTTTCGGCGAAGCGGTCCACGATCTCATCGGCCGCTCCTTCTATGACGGGCAGGCTGTTGAAGATCGCGATCACGGTTACCTCCAGACTACCTAGCGGGCTACCACGATGCCGCTGCCGCCGACGCGTTTGGCCATCTTGAGCGCCTTGAGTGTCTCCCCCATCAACTCCCCCGGTCCTGTTCCGTGTGCCGGATACTCGCTGACACCGACGTCCACTTCGAAGTCTGCCATGCCCTCTGCCAGACGCCTGAGCACCCTCTCCGCCAACCGGTAGCCACCTTCACCGGTCTCGCCGGGCAGGATGACGCAGACCTCGTCGTCCCCGAAGCGGGCGAAGATGGACCCCTGCGGCGATGACTCCTGCACGGCCTCGGCGAGCGTGCGCAGCACCTTCCTGGCGCGCTTGACCTTCCCAGCCGCGACGGTCTCGGTAAAGTCGGCGACGTCGAAGACAGCCACGGAGAACCGGTCGTACGAATCGATCGCCCGTGGCAGAAGCAGACGGTTGAGTTGATCTCTGTCAGGAAGCCCGGTCACCAGGTCGGTGGCGGCGGCCCGCCCGAGAGCCCGCTCCATCTCGCGCCGCACGATTGCGTCGAAGGCCTCCAGTCCGGTCTCGGTCAGCCAGTCCGAAGCTTGCATCAGCTTGGCGAAAAACCCTGAGACCTCTCCCCCATGGAGCCCGCCGAGGTCTACACCAGCCTCGACCGAGCGCCAGATGCACCGCCGCAGGACGCTGAAATCCTCTATGACCCCGACCGCGTCCCTGCCCAGATCGTGCTGGTGCTCGGCGATAGTGTGGACCAATGCCCTGGTCGCGCCACCCCGGGAATAGGTCTCGAGGGTCTCCGTACTGCGCAAAAAGCCGACGAACACCGAGACCAACTCCTCCATACCGGCGAGCATGCGGTCATAGACACCGTCCTCGTTGTCTCCACGCCTGCGCGCCTGCCAACAGGCCACAATGTTGGCAATGTCCTCGTTTATGCGGTCCGGGATGCGGGAGGCATTCTCCATGAGCCCAAGTATACCCGCGCCCGCCGCAAGGCACCGCGACGAGGCGGGCCCCATGCAACTATTTCGCGCCGACATACGTATGTATCAGTGCAGTGACAAGTGGTGATGAGACTCGGTGAGGAGCGAGACCTCGGAGAAGTTTAGGAAATTAAACTTCGCGGTAAAACCAATAGTAGTTTCTAAAACTGATTTCCGGTAAGATGGGTGTGTAGTGAGGAGGGTATTTTGAAAGCCAATTTAGAGAAGCGGAAGGAAAATCAGAAGATCGAGCGGGAATCGGAGACCCCCGAGCTCCTCGCCAAGTACCTCGCGCACATCGGGCAGGGTAATCTCCTGACGCACAGGGAGGAGATAGATCTCAGCGTGAGGGCCAAGGCCGGCGACAGGCGGGCCAGGCAGAGGCTCATCGAGAAGAACCTCAGGCTGGTTGTAAGCGTTGCCAAAAAGTACAGGGGCTACGGGCTGCCATTCGAGGACCTGATCCAGGAGGGCAACATCGGCCTGATGAAGGCCGTAGAGAAGTTCGACCCTGATAGGGGCTTCAGGTTCTCGACGTACGCCACGTGGTGGATAAGGCAGGCTGTGCAGCGCGCGGTGGCAGACAAGGGCCGTACCATCCGCGTCCCCGTGCATATGACGGAGAAGATCAGGAAGGTCAGCCGCGCCATGAGCGAGCTGGCCCTGGAGATCGAACGCGAGCCCACCGAGGAAGAGGTCGCCAGGCGACTGGACTGGGACCCCGACGAGGTGCGCCTTACGATGCGCGCCATGCCGGACGCGACGAGCCTCGATCAGCCTGTGTCCAGCGAGGAAACCGCTTCGCAGCTGGGTGACTTCATCGAGGACGATAAGGTCTCTGATACGCCTGATACCGTGATGCGTGAGATGGAGACGGAGCATCTGAAGGAGGCGATCGAAGGTCTCCCCGAGAGGGCGCGCTACGTGCTCGTCAGGCGCTACGGTCTCGACGACCGCGAGCCGGCCACCCTCGCCGAACTCGGCGAAGAGCTGGACATCTCGCGCGAGCGGGTCAGGCAGCTCCAGAGGGAGGCGGAACGTATCCTGAAAGGTGGAGAGTACGGCCGCGTCCTGCGCGACGCCGTTGCCTAGAAAAGTTTGCGATGAGGTTGAACCTCACTGCGAACGCTAGTCAGCACTTCAGCTTGTCAGCTTTTTGTCTGCGCTGAGCGCCCTTAGTCGACGGCGGGCTCCAAGGTGGGTGGGTACCTCTGCGAATCGCACTTGTTCGACTTCGCGGATTGATCAGCCCCGAGATCAAGGGCCCGGTGTCCCCCTCTGCTAACCTGTGAGGGCGTTAAGGGCGACAACAGGCTGATCCTGCTGCTCTCGACTGCAGCATTCCTCGTTTGCTCGGCGGCAGCCGGCGCAGGGCTGTTCCGTCCCCTCGACGTCCTGATTCTCGGCCTGGCCCGGGGAACAGACTCGAGGGTCCTCGATGCGGTCGGGTTGGTAACCTCCGTAGTAGGCGGGGTCGAGTTCGTCGCTGTCGCCACGGTCGCGCTCGCAGCCGGTCTGCTGGTCGACGGACGGGGCCGTCTCGCGCTACGGCTTGTCGTAGCCTTCCTGGTTACAGGGCTGATCGAGCTCGCAGCAAAAACGGTGGTGCCACAGACCCCCGTCCCCGAGGACGCCATGCGGGCGCCGGACCCATCGTTGCTCGACCTAAGTACACCCTACCCTTACCCCAGCGGTCACATGCTGCGCTCGGTCCTCCTGCTCGGAGCGATCTACTTACTGTGGCCGAGCAGACCTGGCAGGGTCGCGCTCTTGATCTTCCTCGCCGCGTCCGCCACTTGCAGGGTCTACCTCGGAACACATTGGCCCTCGGACGTCATCGGTGGCGCCCTGATGGGCATCGCCGGACTGGCATGGACGTTTGAAAGCTATCAGCCATCAGCAGTGAACACACCGCAAGGTAGCACCCGAACCTGATGGCCCAGAGCCCTTACCCGGAGGCCGCTCCGCCAACGCCCGGAGAAACGAGCCAACAAGCTGACAAGCCAAGGTCGCAGGCCCGAGCGTGCTGTCTCGCTGAAATGCCAAGCCGACCGAAGGGAGGCTACACATATGAAGATCACCGTCGTAGGATCAGGCACCGTAGTACCACGCCTGGAGAGACGCCAGAGCTGTGTCGTGGTGCGCGCCGGCGCGCAAATGCTCGTCTTCGACCTCGGTTCGGGGGCGTTCCGCGGCATGCTCCGCTCGAGCCTGGATCCCCTCGCCGTAGACCGCATCTTCTTTACGCATTTCCACCCAGACCATACGGTAGACGTCGTTCCCCTCCTCTTCGCCATCAACTACGGCGCACCCGAGAAACGTACCCTGCCCCTCTACTTGACCGGTCCCGAGCCTTTCCTCCGGTTCTGGCGCTCCGTGATGGAGGTCTGGGGAGAGTGGATGGCCGGCGATTACGCCACGCTCGTCTCGGAACTACCCCAAGAATGCCAATCGCCCATCGACCTAACCGGCTGCCGGCTCTCGTGGGCCCCGGCAGAACACCGCAGCGAGAGCATCGCCTACAGGCTGGATGCCGAAGGCGGGGCGTTGGTATACACGGGCGACACCGAGTACAGCCGGTCCGTAATCCAACTGGCGCGCGGCGCCCATACACTCCTGATCGAGTGTTCCTTCCCCGACGAAGCCCCCGTTCCAGGCCATCTGACGCCTTCAGTCGTGGCACGTATCGCCAGCGAGGCAGGTGTACGTCGTGTCGTCCTCACCCATATCTATCCGCCGGCAGAAGATCTGGACCTCGTCACCGAAGTGGGAAGGGGCTTCGAAGGCGAGATAGTCGTTGCCGAGGACGGCCTGGAGTTCGAGGTTTAAGAGACCGCGCAATCGGCGCAGCGACCGTACAGCGTGATCTCGTGCCAGTCCGTGACGAAACCGGTCTCCCGCTCGACCTGCAAGGCCAGATACTCCATCAGCTCTTCATTGAACTCGATGACGTTGCCGCACTGCTCGCAGCGCGCGTGGTGGTGCATCCGCTCCGTCGCCAGCTCGTAACGCGAGTAACCCTCTCCGAAGTCATCCTTGCGCACGATGCCGAGCTCGGTCAGAAGATCTAGCGTCCGGTACACCGTGGAGAGGCCAAGCTCGGGATGGTCGCCCTTGACGCGATCGTAGATCTCCTCCGCCGAAAGGTGCCGCTCCCCTTCCAGCTCATGTACGATGATCCGCCGCTGGTTGGTTAGCCGGTAGCCCTTGTCCTTGAGTATCCGCTCGAAATCCAGCATCGACCACAGTCTATCCCCGTCACACAGCAAGATCAAGAATCGATCTTATCTCGAGGACTCGTCGCGTTCGAAGGCTGTCGGAGATTCCTCTATCCGGCGGTCAGTCCCTAGCGGGAGCTTTCTGGCCAGCCCCGAAGGTAGCCTTGCGTCCTCCTGGCCACCAGTTCCAATCGCCCAGGATACGCATGGTGGCGGGGACTAGCAGGATACGGATGATCGTCGCGTCAACGAACACGGCGACGGCGAGGCCCAGGCCGATTGCTTTGGTAAGGACGATACCCGTTAGAGAAAAAGCCCCGGTAACCACTATGATGATCGCCGCGGCCGAGGTGATGATTCCCGCAGTCCCGACCAGACCTTTGGAGACACTGGCGGTGTTGGAGTCGCCGTTCTCGTAGGCCTCCCTGATGCGGGAGAGGAGAAATACCTCATAGTCCATGGAGACCCCGAAGATCGTACAAAACATCAGGATGGGGAGCGTCGCGTCCACGAAGCCTAGAGGCGTAAAGTTCAGGACCCCCGAGAGGTTACCATCCTGGAACACGAAGACCATAGCTCCGAAGCTCGCCGTGAGGCTCAGGATATTCACCACGACCGCCTTCAACGGGATGAAAACGGAGCGGAAGGTTATGAGCAGGATCAGGTACGTCACCCCGATAACGAAGGCGGCGGCGAAGGGCGCCTTGCCGTACAGGCTGGAAATGAAGTCCTTCTGGCCGGCGGAGAGCCCGCCAACGAGGAAGCTCGTTCCCTCCGGCGCCTGGACTGCGCGCACGGCATCGACCGCGCCGTAGGCGTCCTGCGTGTAGGGGTTCGCCTCGGTCACCCCGCGTAGCAGCGTTCTATTTCCCGCCACGTATGTGTCAAGGGTGTCCTGCAGGTCCTCGGATTGCCTGGCCGCGGGCAAGTTCAGGAAGTTCGCAACACCCTCTGGCGAAACCTTACCGCCGGCCGAGATCCCTTCGGGCAACCCTGGCACCTTGCGGTCTACCTCTTCGCTCAGGCGGCGCTCGACCTCATACCTTATGCGGCTCTCCGAGGAGCGCACCTCGCGCTCCACCCGAGGCCGGATCTCTGCCCGCAGCCGCCCTTCGGTCCCCGGAGGGACGGCGCCGTAGGTAGCCTCTATCTGTGAGAGTTGCTCGTTCACGGCTCTGTCCGTCTCGTTCTGCGTCTGCTCTTCGATCTGCCGCTGCACGAGCCCGTCCACCTTTGCTGCGGTCTCCTTCCGCGCCTGCTCGCGGACGTTGGCGACGTGCCCCGCGTAGTCCTCAGCAGCCGCTTCCGCTCTCGTGTAGACGCTCTCGACGCGGGAGACACCGTCGGCGCCGCTGATGCTCTGGCCGAGCTCTCTCGTGTCGGAGAGACCGCGGACGCTGAGTGGGTCATACTCCAAGGTGGCGACGATCTCTATCGGGTTGAGTGCGGCGTACTCGAAGTTCCTCTTCAGGATATCGTCTCCGGCGCGGGACTCATACTCTTGCGGCAAGACGGTCGCCTCGGGAATGCCGACCTTCATGTGGCCGACCGGATACAGCAGTGTGCCAAGGATCGCGGCCGCGAGCAGGATCACGGCGAGAGGATGGCGCATCACGACCTCGGCACTGCGGCTCCAGAACGCCGAGCCTGCCCCATCCCTGCGGCGCCGGATGGCGAGCCTGTTGATCCGCGGTCCGAGTACACCAAGGAGGGCGGGCAGAAGAGTGAGCGCCGCCAGGACGGACACGAAGACAACGACAACGCCGGCCACCCCGATCGACCGCATGAACATAAAGGGAAAGAAAAGCAGGCCGGAGAGCCCGATCAGAACCGCCGTACCCGAGAAGAAGATGGACCGTCCTGCGGTAGCCACCGTGCGCGGCACCGCCTCCGCGGGCGGGTAGGCGTCGAGCTCCTCCCTGAAACGGCTAACGAAGAACAGCGCGTAGTCTATGCCGAGCCCGAGACCGAGCATCGTCGAGAGCGTAAGCGTGAACACGGACATGTCGTAGATGCCCGCAATGAAGTACAGTGCGGCGAGCGTCGTAACCACGCTCGCGCCCCCGATCAGAACGGGCACACCGGCGGCAACGAGCGTGCCGAAGGCGAAGATCAGTATGATCACGGCGAACGGAAAGGCGTATTTCTCAGCATCCTTGACGTCCTCGTTGCTGGCCTCTTCGAGGTCCTGGTAGACGGCCGGCGCCCCTGTTACGTAGGTATCGAGCTTGTCGGAGCGGACCTTGCTCCTAACCTCTTCAACCACGTTGCGAGTCGCGTCGATAGAGACATCGGAGGTGACCACCGCGTAGGTCTTCTTCCCATCCCCTGAGATAAAGCGAGAATCTTTGGAGCCGGCGTATGAGATGACCTGGCCTACGTCGTCCAGCTTGCGTACGCCTGCGAGCGCATTCTCCTGGGCCTTCTGGAACTCTTCGCTGCGGGCGGGGATACCGTCGCCGGCAAAGACCACCGTCAAGGTCGCCGGCGAGCGACCGAACTCGCCCGACATTAGGTCCTGCACCCTCTCGGCCTCCGAGTTCGCGCCGTCGAACCCACCGCCCTTGAGCTTCCCCGACAGCCCAGGGGCGAAGAACGAGCTCGTGATCAGGAGCATCCCCCAGAGCAGCAATATAGCCCACCGGAAGCGGTAGGCGAAGACGCCGATGCTATGGAATACGCTCACCCTGGCTAATAGCCTTCTCTAAACGCAGCTCTCACCGGCGCTATGGTACTCGACTCCACAAGAAGGAATGGTGTTCGGTTACACGAACCCTGCGGTTCCTTCCTTACGGTTTACTTGTAGGAGCGGTTCGCGAACCGCCTCTACCTTCTGCGGGGCAGGGTCAGGGCGAGGATAAGCCCGGCAAAGGGCAATACGGCTATAACGAACATCGTCAGGGAGAGTCCGGCGTTATCCGCGACCAGGCCGAGCAGCGGCGCCCCGATACCGCCCAGCCCGATGGAGAGCCCCATCGTAATGCCGGCCGCGAGCCCGATGCGTCCGGGCAGATACTCTTGCCCCATAACGACAGTAATGCCGAATGTCCCCACCGTAGCAGCCCCAACCAGCACGAGCATCGCCATGCCGAAGAGAGGACCGGCGAGCGTGAAGCAGAAGATCAGGGGCGGCAGCACCAGCATCGAGACCGCCAGTACCGTGCGCCTGCCGAACCTGTCGGCGAGGGGACCCATTGTCAGGGTTCCTGCAGCTCCGCCGAAGAGCATCAGCGTGAGGGCCGTGTTCCCGAGCGCCGGGGACACGTTGAGCACGCGCTCGTAATAAGAGGCGACGAAGGCCACGAGCCCGAAGTAGACGAAAGACCGCACCGTGACCACCCCGATCATACGCGCGAAGGGCCCCCAGTGTTCGGGCGCATTGGCCACAGTCTCCCCTTCGCTCTCGACCGCCTCGGGTTTGAACCCGAGCATCCGTGGCAACTCGTGGAACAGCACGGCGGCCATTATGGCCGCTGGTACTGCGAGGAATAGGGTCCCTGGCAACCCGAAGAGGATAACGAGCGGCGTGGTCAGTACGGGTCCGAGGGCGAAGCCGGCGTTTCCGCCCACGGAGAAGAAGCTCATCCCGCGCGCCCGGCCCGACCCGGAGACGTAGTTGGCGAACCTCGCCGCCTCGGGGTGAAACGCGGCCACCCCGATACCGCTCAGAACGACACAAATCAGGATCAGGGTATAGCTCGGCGCAAGGCCGACGAGCGCCATTCCGCACCCGGCGAGTAAGACACCGAGCGGCATGAGGACGGGTACTGGCCTTCTGTCCGAGAAGATGCCGAACAAGGGCTGCACGATCGACGAGCTCACCGTAGCGGCGAACAAAATGGCCCCGGCCGCAGCCAGGGAGATACCCCGCTCCGCGATCAGGAAAGGCAGCAAAGCAGCCACGGCTCCCTGATTGAGGTCCGTGAACAGGTGGCCAGCCGACAGCCCCGCCATCGCCCGCCGGTCAACACCTTTATTGGGGATCTCGCTCAATACAGGTTCCTTCTAGAGTAGCGGCAGTCGCCGAAAATCCTATCAGCCTTCCGAGATTTCGTAGGGCGCGAGCGCCCTGACACCGCCGCCACGAAGCTCTGATAGCGCCAGCCACATCTGCCCTATCGTGTCCACAGCGGTCTGCGCGGACTCTCCGGGAAGAGGTCGTCCGCCTCGGGGCGGGTTGAACTTCGTCAGCACCCCTGGTACATCCAGCTCTATGCCACCAAGCTCCCTGGCCTTGCCAAGCGCCTCCCTGAAACCACCTGTCTCGTCGACCAGCCCGAGATCCAACGCCTCTGCACCGGTCCATACCCTTCCTCCTGCCACGCCTTCGAGGTCGAAGAGCTTCATACCGCGCCCCCGCGCGACTCGGTCCTTGAACTCGGTGTAGATGCGTCCGATCTGGCCTTCGATCACCCGCATTTCGTCAGGGCTGGGCCTGCGGCTCGGGTCGAGAAGGCCGGCACGCGCCCCCCTTTCAAGGGCGACGGGGTTGATACCAAGCTTCTCATAGAGTCCGAGCGCGGCGGGGCGGATGGCCAGCACGCCTATAGAACCCGTGAGCGTGCCGCGGCGTGCGACGACGTGGCTGGCCGCAGCAGAGACGTAGTAGCCACCCGAGGCGGCCGCGTTCCCCATGAGGACGACGACCGGTTTTCTGGCCCTGATACGTTCGACTTCACGCCAGATCAGATCCGAAGCCAGCGCGTCGCCGCCGGGGGAGTCGACGTAGAACAACACGGCAGTGACCCTGCGGTTCTTCTCCGCCACCCGCAGCGCCGCGACGACGGAATCGCTCCCCGCCTGCTCCCCGCCGACGAAGGGTAGCGGGAAGGGCAGTCTCCTGCTCCGGCCCCGCACTATGGCCCCCGAGAGGGTGACGAGCGCGACCTTGTTTCTCGACTGGCTCCTGTAAGGCATGCGCAGGGACCCTTGCGCCCGCCCCCACTCCGCTAGCCTGGCCCGACGTTCCTCCGACCCGAACCTCCTCGGCACCTCGTCCTCGTAGAGGACTCCATCGAGCAGGCCTTCCGAGAAGGCCTCCCGCGCGCCGTAAGGGGCAAGATCTATCTTTGCGCGAACCTCAACGCGGGAGAGGCCTCTGCCGTCGGAGATCGCATCGACCACCTCTTCGAAGCGGCGGTCGAGTAGCCGCCCGGCCTGCTCGCGGGACTCGCGGGAGAAATCGTTGCTGACGAATCGTTCACCCGCTGACTTGTAAGGCGAGACGGCGACGACCTCGACCTCGAGACCGAGGTTATCGAGGGCGTCCTTGAGGAAATCTACCCTGGCCCGCATACCAACCACGTTCAAGTCGGCGAGCGGGGCGGCCAGGATCTCGTCCGCCGCGCACGCCAGGTAGTAGGAGCGGGTATCCGCGGGATCAGCGAAATAGGCCACCACCCGGCCGCCGCGTGACCGGAACGCGAGGAGCTCGCGGCGCAACTCTTCGATGGCGGCCCACCCTGCGTTGAGGTTCTTGATGCGTAGCACGACCCCGCGCGGACGTCCGTCGGCGGCTACTCTGTCGAGCCACCCGCGCAGCCTCTCCAGCGTCGGCGGGCTCGGGCCCCGGGACAGACGGCGCCGGAGGAAACCAACAGGTGTCTCGAACTCGGCCAGAGGGCCACTGACCTCGATCCACACGTACTCCGGCGGCCTGCCGAGTAGACGCGCGCGGGCGTTACGAATCAGGCGCCAGAGGTTCACCAGGGCATCGATGATCAGCGACATCTGGACGTATGGTACACCGCAGCACGAAAAACGCCGTATGATAAACTCGGAAACAGGAATGGTTACTGATCGCCAGACAGCGCAGGAAGATTCATCAGGCGTGCCCGTACCTGACGTCAGGGAGAAGCTACGCAGGTCTGGCTACACCCTCACATCCCAGCGCAGGGCCGTTCTCGAGGCCCTCTCCAGGGCGAAGGGACACCCTTCGGCCGAGGACGTCTACCTTATCGTCAAGCGCGAAAACCCGCGTGTGGCGCTGGGCACGGTCTACCAGGCGCTCTCGGTACTGGAAGAGGTCGGCATCATAGGCTCCAAGCACTGGGCCGAATCCCCAACGCGCTACGACCTCAACGTGGAGCCGCACCTGGACATCAGGTGCATCAGTTGCGGTGAGGTCTCCGAGGTCCCCGGGGTCGCACTTGGCGGCGTGGAAGAGCGCATCCGCAACAATACTCCTTACAGGGTCACCCGCGCGACGATGGTCGTCGAAGGCCTGTGCCCTGCCTGTATCGACAGCTAGCAAGCAGGGTCTTTACCCCGAGCCTGCCAAGAGTTACCCTTTCGACCAACGTGGAGTTGCGGGTAACACAGGAGAAGCGATCATGAGCGAGGATCCCAGGGATAAGGCGGCCGCGCTCGCTGAGGGCATGGAGGCAGCCGGCGCCCTGATCGAGAACCTGGAGCAGGAGGTGGCCGACCTCAGGAGCGATCTGGACCAGGCGGCTGTGGCGCTGAAAGCCGCGCAGGAGGAGGTATCCTCCCGGGCCGGAGGGCTTGAGGAGAAAGAGCGGGCCCGCGTCGAGGCCGAAAGCGAGGTCGAAGACCTCAGGGCGGAGATCTCCGCCCTCAAACAGCAGCACTCGGACGAGCAGCTCCTCATCAGCAACGAGCACATAAAGGAGCTCGCAGAGGTTCGCCGCAGGCTCGAAGAACAACGACAAACCGACGTGGATGCGGCCTCCTCCGGGTCTCGCCTCGACACCATCAAGGAAGAGTTCAGGCGTGAACGCGAAGCCCTGGAGGCTCGGTACAGGGAGGAGATCGGAGCCCTGAAAAACGCCTCCGAGCATTGGGAGGAGCGGCTAAGGACATCTTACCGGGAACAGGAGGAGCGCCACGCGGCCGAGCTGGAGTCGGCCCGCAGCGCGGCTGCGGAAAGAGAGGATGCCCTGGAGCGTTCCCTCAGTGAAGACTTCGAAAGGAGGCTGGCCGAGGAGCGGGGCACTTACGACGATCGTCAGACGGCGGCCGTGCAGGCCCTGAGGAGCGCGGCGGCAGAGAGGGAGTTGGAACTCCAGAACGTCGTAGAGACGCAGCAAGGTGAGATAGCGTCGCTTCGCGACGAGCTGGAAGCGACCCGCCGCAGCTCGGAGGAACGGCGCAAAGAGGATCTGCGGCGGGTAAAGGCGCTCGCCGAGGGGCGTGAGAACGACCTGAGGAAGACCTATGCGACCAGGCTCGCCGAGACGAAAGACTCGGCAGAAAAGAGGGTTGAGGCCATCCAGGCCCAGAGAGAGGCTGATAACAGGGCGCTCAGGGCGCGCCACGAGGAGAAGACCGCGCGCCTCAGGCGCGAGCACGAGGAGCGGCTGGCGGCCGAAGACGAGCGCAGGAGGGCGGAGACGTGGGCACTCGAGGAGCGATTGAGGGAAGCCTCAGTCCAGCGTGAGAGCGAAATGCGCGCCTACACGGCCCGCATAAAGCAGCTGGAGGCAATCAGGCTGTCCCAGAAATCCTCTTCACAGGAAGATCTGGAGCGGGCGGTAGAGCGTTTCGGGGCGGAGATCTCCGATTTCGAGAACCGCGTCACCGAACTGGAAGGGGCCCTGGAGGAGTCCGAGGCCCGCAGGAACGAATTGGAGACCGTAATCGACGAGATCCGCGCCAGCGGTGAGGATTCGTCCGGGATCACAGCCGGGCCCGACGATGTCGCAGACGAAGAACCGAAAGTGGCCCTGGAGGATGTCGAGGCGCAGAACATACTGGCCGAGAAGAAGATCGAAGACCTTGAGGCGAGGCTCTCTGAGGCCAGAGAAGAGAGCCGGCGCAACGCCGAAGAGTTACAAAGAGCCCTGGAAAGCCTCGAGCGGCTCTCCGACCCGGCACGCCGGCTCAGGGAGGGCATAGCTCTGTTCAACGAGAGCGAGCACGCGAGGACGGTAGCATCCATCTCGAAGGCCTTCGGCCTACCCAGGGTTCACGCGGCACTGGAGGACACGGCTCCAGGGAGACCAACGCTCACGTTCCTCTGGGGCGACATGGCCTGGCGGCGCTACGTCTCCGACCCCACAGAAGGGGTCGAGGAACCCAGGGTCTACCTCACGGGTACGGGTGAAGATCCGGACGAAGTCAAGGCGTCGAGCCGGCAGCCCAACGCCAGGATGGACTCCAGAGGGCGTTTGATGATCGGCGTCCAGGCCCGTTGAAGCGGGATGAGGAAGTGTTGACCCTACCTCACACCGCCCTGTCAGCATCTCGGCCAGCCTTCTCCTGAAAACCGAAGTGCTCACTAGCTAACGGCGGCGGCGTGCTACCTTCTGGTTTTGGGCATAGAGCGCCTCCCCGCGGATGGCCCCGACGTAGGAGGCCGCAGCAGATACGACGAGGAAGATGGCTACGAGACCTGCGGCCCAGGCACCAGCAACGCCTGGCAGGAATCCTTTGCCCAGGACCAGGTTGAGCACCAAGGAAAGAGCGAAGGCCAAGGGGACGACCAGGACCCCGTGCAGACGATGCCTGGAAGGCGCCTTGTAGCTGGCGGCCATCCCCCCGAAGTAGAACGAGAAGGCGGCGGCGAAAACGAGCAAGACGAGTGGGAGGGAGGTTGGCCCTGCGCGTTCGAGACCGAAGAAACGCGTGAGAACCGGCGCGAAAATCCCCTGCACCACGAGTAGACCGAGCACGAGCGCCAGCAGCAACCCGATCCCAACGGCCATGATGCTTCTCATGAGATTTATTCTAGCAGTCCCCCTGCGTACCAGGGTGGTCGGGTTCACGTTGACAGCCTGTCCGTTCCGCTTGTAGGTTGCATTGTTGCGTAGTACGCTCATGCTTCGTGAGAAAAGGCAAGCTGACCCGCAGAGACTTCCTCAAGATGACCGGAGCCGGGATGGCCGGGGCGACGTTGCTCGGTGCCACAGGCTGCGACCTTACAGAGCGCATCCGCAACATCACCATCGATCCCCCTGGCGTAAAAGAGGGCACCAACGTGGTGCTGATCATCATCGACAGTTTGAGGAAGGACCACATCGGCGCCTACGGTAACGATAAGATCCGGACCCCCAGCCTCGACGCCCTCGCCAAAGACAGCCTGCTCTTTACCAGGGCATACCCTGAGTCCATACCGACGATCTGCGCGAGGAGGGCCATTCACACGGGCCTCAGGACCTGGCCCTTCAGAGACTGGGTACCGCCCAAGGGAGAGGACATAATCCTGCAGGGCTGGGAACCTATACCCAACTACCAGACAACGCTCGCCGAGATGATGCAGGGGGCGGGGTACGGGACCTACTTCGTGACGGACAACATGCACCAGTTCAAGCCCTCTTACAATATTCATCGTGGCTTCGACGTCTTCGACTTCTTCCGCGGCCAGACCACAGACAATTACAAACCCGCGTGGACGTACCCCAAGGACAAGGTCGCCCAGGCCCTCCTCAAAGGCAACATCCCTGCCATGAGGGGCCAGATGCGCCAGTACTTCGCCAACGTGAAGGAACGTAAGACAGAGGCAGACTGGTTCTCCCCGATGGTCTTCTCGCAGGCCGCGGACTACCTCGATGTCTTGAGCAAGGGTGGGCCTTTCTTCCTTACGGTTGACAGCTACGATCCGCACGAGCCATGGGACCCGCCCGAGAGGTACGTCAAGATGTACGACGACGAGCCTTACAACCTCAAGGAGCCTTTCTCGGTGATCTACGGTCCGAGCAGCTACCTGCTGCCGAGGGAGCTAGAGAGGATGAAGGCCCGCTACTCGGCGGAGGTCACGATGATGGACCGCTGGCTCGGCCATTTCCTCGACAAGATGGAAGAGCTGAACCTCTTCGAAAACACCCTCCTCATACTCCTCTCCGACCACGGTGTCGCCCACGGCGAGCACGGCTACACTGGCAAGCCAGACAACGTGCTCTGGCCCGAAGTTACTGACATTCCGTTCTACATAAGGTACCCCGAAGGCAAGGGGGCGGGCCAGACGAGCGACTACTACGCCTCTACCCACGACGTGGCCCCGACGATCCTGGGCTCCCTCGGAATCGAGCCGCAGCAGGAGCTTGACGGCCAGGACCTCTCCTTCGTGGTCGGAGGCAGGGAACCCGAGGCGAGGCCCCACTTCTCGATCGGCTACAACGACCACGTCTGGGCCCGCGACGACCGCTACGTCATGTTCAGCACCAACCAGGGCGCCGACGCCAAACTCTACGACTTGCAGAAAGACCCCGGTATGCACAACGACATAGCGGGGATCGAGCCCAACATGGTCAAGCGGATGTTCGAAGACTACATCCTCGAGGACGCCGGCGGACCTCTCCCCACCTACGACTACGGCACCGCCGCAGGATAGGGCGCTCCAGCAATGTACCCCCGTGCTCAAAGCACGTTTGATTGCTCCCCGAGTGCCCGCTTCGCCCGCTCCACCGCGGGCGGGATCACCTCACCTATGCCCGTCCACACCCGCAGCGACGCCGCCCCATCGTAAGGGGTCTTGCCCCGGTTGACCAGGACCACTCGAGCTCCGGATCTGAGAGCCAGGCCCACGAGAGATGCAGCCGGCTGCACCATGAGCGAGGAGCCGAGGACGAGCATCAGGTCGCAGCTGCGGGCATGGTGGTCGGCCAGCATCAACTCTCTCTCCGGCAAGGAGTCCCCGAAGTTCACCACCGAGGAGATGAGGCGTCCGCCGCAATTAGCGCACTCCGGCTGGCCGGACACCGGCTTCTGGGTTCGGTAGCCCGGGCCCCACCGCCCCGTGTCCCACCCTACCTCCTGCCTGGTGAAGGCCCGGTCGCAGCCAAGGCAACGCATGAGCTGCCCGTTGCCGTGTAATTCCGCCAAGAACTCGGGGCTGATCCCGGAGCGGCGGTGGAGATTATCAGTGTTCTGCGTAACGAGGAACCGGAGCTTGCCGAGCCGCTGCAACTCAAAGAGTGACAGGTGGGAGGCATTGGGCGCTACCTCACCAGGTGGAACCCGCCACCTCGGTGCCGGCAGGCCAGCGTCGCGCCGCGTCCACACCCCCTCAGGGCCGCGAAAGTCGGGGATGCCCGAGTCTGTGCTGATACCGGCGCCCGTGAAGGCCACCATGTGCTCCGACCCGCCGATCCACCGGGCGATCTTCCCGACGTGCCGCCTGAGGCGTCGCTCGCCTGTCACAGTAGCCTCCGCATAGCACCCGGATTACTCCTTGCAGGAGCCGTCGGCTTTGGCACGCTACACCACCCGCAAGCCGGCGGGTTTCATCCTGCCCTCCTCATCAGCTTACTCACCTTGACGCGGTTGAACTTCGACCACTGATCCAACCGTAGCACAGAGCGAAGTCGAGGGCTCGGGTATGGAGACCGTCTCCCTACCCGAACCTTTCCCGGCGATCTCGAGCCACGTCTCCCACGCCTCGCGGGCAGCGAATGGGATCATAGGCAGTTCGCCCTTCCTGGTGGTCATGGCTTCTCCTCTTCGACTGGTAGTGCCGCTCTCCCGAGAAGAACAACAAAAGCTTCAATCCTTCAAAACTATGTACTGTGTGATTCTACAGACGGTCGGCATAATTCCCGGCTAGTGGCCGACCTCCCTGTACAAAAGGGCTCCGAAGGATGCCGGTTGAGTTTCACGTATATCACCTTATGCTACAGCCATACGATCGGGAACGACAGGCGAAGGAGATCCATGAGGAAAGTAGTCGCGGTGGAGCTGGTGTCGCTGGACGGCGTGATGGCGTCGCCGGAAGAATGGGCTTTCTCCTACGCAAACGACGAGATGGAGGAGGCTAACGCGGCCGGGATGGCCGCGTCGGACGCGTTATTGATGGGGCGAGTCACGTACGAGCAGATGGTCGCCTACTGGCCCAACCAACCGGGCGGCACGCCGATGGTCGACTACATAAACAGCGTGCCCAAGTACGTCGCCTCCACGACCCTGCAAGAGCCCTCGAGTGGAACAACTCGACCCTGATCAAGGAGAACGTCGCGGGGGAAATTATCGAACTGATGCAGCAGCCGGGAGATGACATCACGATCCTCGGAAGCGGCACCCTCGTCAGGTCGCTGCTGCGAGATGACCTCCTCGACGAGCTCAGGCTCATGGTCCATCCCGTCGTGTTGGGCAGCGGGAAGCGCCTGTTCGAGGAAGGGAGCGATCAGAAGAGGCTGGAGCTCGTCGACTCGAAGACATTCGGCACGGGCGTCCTCTACCTCGCCTATAGGCCGCTACAGAGCTGAATCCATATCAATCGAGTCAGGACGGTATGCGAATTACCTGTCGTGAGGGAGCGATCCGGAGCACCACCCTTTCACTTTGGATTCGCGGTTGGTAGGGCTTGCCTCGATACTTTTGGGACAATTCGTCGATGTGGTCTCTCGCCTCCTGACCCTTCACCTTCTCTACGACTTCCCCGCGCACTTCGACGAAGCGATAGGGGTCCTCCTTGTCCCAGATCGTGACGGTCACCCTCGGGTCGCGTTCGACGTTGCGAAACTTCTGGCGGTGCACCTCG
>DASSCV010000051.1:0-2315 GCA_035697505.1 Rubrobacter sp. | reverse complement strand
GGGGATAAGATCTCTACCATGACCGAGGATCGGAGGATCGCAAGGCGCGTTGCCCTGGACACGTGTAGGTGGCACTGAAAGACTGGTGAAACCCGGCGGAAGTACGAGGCAAATGAATAAAGATTCGCGCGGCGAGGGAGGAGCCTGGCATAGCTCGGAGGTTGCTGAGGTGCTGCGGGCTCTTGGTACCGACGCGGGCTCGGGGCTGGGCGAGGAGGAGGCCGCCCGTCGCCTCGAAGAGCTAGGTCCCAACGAACTCGAAGATAGGGGCACTAGGAGTCCCTGGGCGATCCTGTGGGAACAGTTCACCTCCACCATGATCGTCATCCTGATCGTCGCTGCGCTCGCCTCCGCCCTTCTCGGCGACTATGAGGATTCTATAGCCATCGCGGTTATCGTCGTGCTCAATGCAGCCCTTGGCTTCGTGCAGGAGTACAGGGCCGAGAGGGCCATGGCCGCCCTGAAGCGGCTCTCCGCGCCCAGGGTGAAGGTCCGCAGGGAAGGCCACGTACGGGAGATCTCTGCCAGAGAACTGGTGCCTGGTGACGTTGTGCTGCTCGAAGCGGGCAACCTGGTGCCAGCCGACGGGAGGCTCGTAGAGGGAGCGAACCTGCGAGTCCAGGAGGCGGCGCTGACAGGGGAGTCGGAGTCCGTGGGGAAGGACCCTGAGCCCCTGGAGGAAGAAGTCGCGCCGCTCGGAGAGCGAGCCGGCATGGTCTACCTGAGCACGGTAGTCGCCATGGGAAGAGGTCTGTTCGTTGTCACCGAGACCGGTATGGCGACGGAGCTAGGAAAGATCGCGGCCATGATCCAGACTGCCGGTCCGGAGCAAACCCCCCTGCAACGGCGCCTGAACGAGGTTGGCAAGGTGCTTGCACTCGCAGCCCTTGCCATCGTCGGAGTTGTCTTCGCTCTTGGCCTGCTACGTGGGGAGGACCTTGAGATCATGTTCCTCACAGCCGTGAGCCTGGCGGTTGCCGCCGTGCCCGAGGGACTGCCGGCGGTGGTGACCATAGCTCTCGCTCTTGGCGCCCAGAGGATGCTCAGGCGGCGGGCCTTGATCCGCAAGCTACCCGCCGTAGAGACGCTGGGTTCTGTGACCGTGATCTGCTCGGACAAGACAGGGACCCTGACCGAGAACCGCATGACTGCGACCGTGCTCGATGTAGCCGGCCATAACGTGGAGCTGGATGTTGAGAATCGCGCCGCACCGGAGCCCGGATCGGGCGGTGGGCCGTCCATAGCGAGCGGCGAGCCGACGCTCGCTATGCTCCTTGCCGGCGGCGCCCTTTGCAACGACGCCCTGCTGGAGAGAGATGAGGAGGATGGTTTTCGTGCGATAGGGGACCCGA
The DNA here is from genome assembly GCA_035697505.1 of Rubrobacter sp. Taxonomy (GTDB): domain Bacteria; phylum Actinomycetota; class Rubrobacteria; order Rubrobacterales; family Rubrobacteraceae; genus Rubrobacter_D. The sequence goes on along the minus strand of DASSCV010000051.1, from coordinate 963 downwards.
CCGAGGGTGCCCTCGTGGTGGCCGCCGCCCAGGAGGGCATGAAGAAGCCGGAACTCGAGGCCGCGCTCCCCCGCGTCGGAGAGGTCCCCTTCGACTCCGGACGCAAGCGGATGACCACCGTTCACAGAGTAGTTTCAGACTCGAAGATCCCGGATGTCCTCGAACCTGTCCTGAAAAGTGAAGGTGCACCGTATATCGCGATCAGCAAGGGTGCCATGGATAGCTTGCTGGAGATCTCGAGCGAAGTCTGGACCGGCGACGGACAGGCCGAGCCTTTAGATGAGGAATGGCGAGAGAGGATATGGGCGGCAAACGCACAGCTTGCGGGGAAAGGCATCCGTGTTCTGGCCCTGGGCTTGAGGCGTCTATGGTCGTTCGACGCGGCCGGGGAGGAACTCGAAGATGACCTCACCTTCTTCGGCATGGTCGGAATGATCGACCCTGCCAGGCCCGAGGCCAGTGACGCGGTAGAGACCTGCAAACGAGCGGGTATCCGACCCGTAATGATCACGGGCGACCACCCCCTGACCGCCAGGTACATCGCGACCGAGCTTGGCATCGCCGAAGACGGGCGCATCCTCACGGGAAGGGATCTCACCGGCCTCTCGAGCGAGGAGCTCGTTAACCTCGTCGAAGAAGTGCCAGTCTACGCGCGAGTCTCGCCGGAGCACAAGCTCACCATAATCGAGGCCATGCAAGGGAACGGACACATCGTCGCCATGACCGGCGACGGAGTAAACGATGCCCCGGCACTGAGAAAGGCTGATATAGGCGTGGCCATGGGCGTAACGGGCACCGACGTCTCCAAGGAGGCCGCGGACATGGTGCTCACAGACGATAATTTTGCCACCATCGTCGCTGCGGTCGAGCAGGGCCGGGTCATCTATGACAACATCCGGAAGTTCATCAAGTACCTCCTTACAAGCAACTCAGCCGAGATCCTGGTAATGTTCGCAGGTCCTT
>DASSCV010000050.1:0-4506 GCA_035697505.1 Rubrobacter sp. | reverse complement strand
TCACGTGCCCCAATGCACCCTCTGGAGGCGCCTATTGGCCCAACGACGTAGAAGTAGTGTTCTCAGAAGTTGGCGTGGGGCACCCCAGAGGAGGATCATATCCCTTGTTGGGCAGAAGCTGTAGCCACCCTCGACTCATTTTCTAGAATGGATGAAAGGATAGCACCGTGGGGAGAAGAAGGCCTTACATAAGGAGGAGCAGGTGGGATGTGGTGAGAGTTGCTCTGGGGACGCTCATCGGATTCCTCATCGGATTCCTTGTCGGGCTCATTGATGGTAGCCAACAGGGGGAGCGGGCCGCTCCGAGTGCGCCTCGTACCGTGATAGTTGAGAAAACCGTAGAGAAGACCATCCCAGCAACGACCCCGGAGCCTAAGCCCCCAGATACGACCACAGCCACAGCCACAGCTACAGCCACAGCTACAGCCACAGCTACAGCTACAGCCACAGCTACGGCCTCTCCCTGATCATCGAGCGAAACCTTGGGGTGCTTTCCTCTCTTTATTCACCCGAATGCGAGGAAGGGGTGTGCTGCGAAGTTGGGCTCTCTACTCCTCCTGGGAGTCTGCGGAGTGTTCTTCCTCGACGATCTTCAGACCCTCGATCATCTCGAAGGTGAGGCGCACTATGCCGCTCTCCTTGCCCTTGTGCTCGATGTAGATGGCCTCGTTGTCGTGGTAGACGAGGACCGCTGACATTAGCCCGCTGTTGTAGTAGAGCCCTTCGGCCCACTCGGGTATGGCCTTGTTCTCCACCTTTTGGGCTTGCTCGCTCATCCGTGCTTGCTCCTTCCCTCGATAGTGTCTTTCTACCCCGAAGAGGCTCTATGTATTCCGCAGAAGGAGGTGCTTGAGCCCTTATTCAACCAAGTCCCTAGTACTACTTCGTTAATTACTCGAGACTCCGTAGAAACGCTCTCCTTGAGGGGTCCAGGTAGAGAATAGCCGTTCTGTAGAGCTCGATTATGTCGCTTTTTGGCCCGAATAGTCCTAACATGCGGCGTCATTTTCTACTAATCCAGCCGCTATCTACAGCCTAGCATCAATCTAACGAAGTAGTACTAGAAGGACCGTTCTCTGAAGGTCAGCAAAGAGAGCTCCCCGTCCTCTATCTCTTCCAGAACGCGGGCGAGAGTAGGGCCAGAGCGGTGAAGAGCTCCAACCTCCCAAGCAGCATGCACACCGTGAGCACAACACGTCCGAAGGGGTCTACGATCTCGAAGCTCTCCGTGGCCCCGACTTGGCCTAGCCCAGGGCCTATGACGTTGAGTGTGGCAGCTACAGCCGTGGCCGAGGATGTCAGGGTGAGGTTGTCCTGGAGAGCCACCAGGACGGATGCCGCCCCGAAGATGGCGATCCAGGCGGCGAAGAGCCCCAGCACGGCCAGCCTCACCCCCTCGGGAATTATGCGTCCTCCAACGACCAAGGGGGTAACGGCCCTGGGATGCACCATCCTGAAGATGTCCTGCAAGATGGTGCGGAAGATCACAATGACCCGGATGACCTTTATCCCTCCCGCCGTCGAACCGGCGCAGCCTCCGACGAACATGAGCAAGACGAGAATAACCTTCGCCGCCGTGTCCCACCTGTCATAGTCCGCCGTGACGAACCCGGTCGTCGTGGCGACGCTCACGACCGAGAAGGCCGAGTCGCGCAGTGCCCTACCCCAGGAGGAGACTTCGTAGACACCCTCGAAGACCAGCAAGCCCCATACGAAGAGCACCGCCCCAAGGAGGATGCCAAGGTAGGCAAGAAACTCCCTATCTAGCACCACGTCGAAGCGGCGGCGGGTGTAGAGGAGATAGTAGAGTGAGAAAGAGACGCCTGAGGCCATCATGAAGAAGACGATGACTGCCTCTACGGCGAGCGAGTCGTAGAAACCGATAGAGGCGGTCTTGGGGCTGAAGCCCCCCGTAGCCACGGTCGTGAAGGTGTGCACCACGGCGTCGTAGAGCGGCATGCCCACTGCTAGGAGCGCTATGGTCTCCGCAAGAGAGATGGCCAGGTAGATGACGAGGAGGACCTTGGCTGTGTCGGCGATGCGCGGCGTAAGCCTAGTCTGGGTTAGTCCCGAGACCTCCGCTCCGAGCAGACGCGCCGCCCCGGCACCGATGACCGGTGCAATGGCGACGAAGAGCACCACTATTCCTATGCCCCCGAGCCATTGGGTCATGCTGCGCCAGAACAGTATGGAGGGCGTCTGGGCCTCGATGTCTGAGAGTAGCGTGGACCCAGTCGTGGTGAACCCGCTCATCGCCTCAAAGGTCGAGTCCAGCAGACTATCGAACGTGCCTTCGATCAGGAACGGCACCCCTCCGAGTAGAGCAGCCACCACCCACGCCAGCGTCACGGAGAGGTAAACGTCGCGGTTTGAGACGTACCGCGGCGTACGGAACAGAGACGAGGTCAACCGAAGCCCCACGCCGCCTATCAAGGCCATCACAGCTCCCGGCAGGAGGAAGCTCGCCCACGAGCCGTCTCGGTAGAGCAGGGAGAGGGCCAGGGGTACGAGGAGCGCCAACCCGAGGGCAAGTACCACACCAGAAACCACCCGAGCCTCGACTAGCCCCTTCATGGAGACCTATTCTAATTCTATTCACAAAGTGCGTGGAAGGTGTTTTCTAGGAAGTTCTGCACATAGAGGAGAGCTAGCACTCCTACTTACGGCTCGTTACGGCTTGCGGCATAATTACTAGAGGTAGGTCTCCTCATCGAGGCGTAGATGGGAGATAGGGTGGAGTTCACCGCGACTGCTCGTAGGCTCGGGATCTTCTCGGCCGCAGCGACCGTCATCCTGCTGGTCGCCTACGCGGTAACCCTCATCGTGGGGCTAGCGTCGCTAAAGTCTCCGCAGCAGCCCATCGGCGACCCGATGATCACGATCCTTGAGGTCCTGATTATCACCATGATGCCGGCTATGGTCGCGCTCATGGTGGCGGTGCACGCTTGGGCGCCGAGGAGCTCCAAGACGCTCAGTCTGAGCTCCTTAATCTTTATGAGCCTGCTCGCCGGGGTGACATGCAGTCTACACTTTATGATCTTGACCTTGAGCCGCCAGCCGGCGTTCAGCGGGCAGCCGTGGCATCCGCTGGTCTTCTCTTTTGAGTGGCCCTCGGTGGCATACGCTCTGGACATCGTGGGCTGGGACGTCTTCTTTGCGCTCTCGATGTTGTTCGCTGCCCCGGTCTTTTCGGGGAGCCGCCTGGCCGCATGGATCCGCGTGCTGATGATTGCCAGCGGGGTGCTTGCGCTCGCCGGCTTGATCGGAGTCGTGGCTGGCGACATGCAGCTGCGAAACATCGGCATAGTCGGCTACGTGGGGGTGTTTCTCATCGTGGCAGCGCTGCTGGCCGTTTTCTTCTACAGAGCGAATTCGAAGTAGGCCAGGACTACTTCGGGAACCTCCCGCCCCTTTATTCACACAAGCTCGTGGAAGGGGCTTTCTCCGAAATTCTTCATTTGCAGGATCCTGCATAGAACCTCGCCATGAGCCGGCGAATCGCCTCAGGAGTAGCGACGGGCAGCCGGAGACTCGACGGGATGAGACGGGCATTGATGGGCAGCGTTTCCGACTCCGTCGTCCGTCAGGCCTACTGCCCCGTCATGGTGGTCCGTCACTAAGATCGATCGCCTTCCTATTCACCCGAGTGCGTGGAAGGGATGTTATAAGGAGTTCGCTAAGTCTCCCTTACATCACCCGTATAGGTATGCGCGTGCCCCCTGAGTGACTTGGCTGGGGCTCTCGGACCCTGTAAGCTACCGCAAGGTCGAGCGTTCGGCGAACCCAGGGAGGAGCGATGGGCGAAAGGCGAGACAGGGACGTCGAGAAGGTCTACTCCACCTCGGAGTTCGTGGCGAAGCTGCGCAGGCTGGCTGACGCCCTGGAGGCGGGCGAGCGCTTCGAGATCCAGGTGGCAGGGCAGAGAGTCTACGTGCCCGCCCGCGCCGAGTTCAACGTCGAGCATGAGCGGGAGGGAGACGAGGAGGAGATCGAGTTCCAGCTGAAGTGGAACAACCCGTGATCTCCACCTCCTTCATGCTGGCTGCCCCGTACCCTTGGGGGTCCCGCTAGAACCCTGGGCGTGGCTCTCTCCCACCTTATGCGCCCAACCGCGTAGAAGGGGCGTTCTCAGAAGTAGGAACCGTGTTTAGCCTCTCCCTATGAGTGAAAGAGACATTTGCAGATACACGACGCCGGACGGCCGTTTTAGTTGTTACCCGCTAATGACCCGTTCTAAAGCCAGGCAAGACTGCTGCCTTATTCACCTAAGCCCCTAGTATAGCTATTTTAAGAAGTTCGCTAGCCGCTCGCATCGCTGAGCAGCAGCGGCAAGATCCTACCGAGATCCAGGTCCCAACCATTACTCAGAGGTTCTGCCGAAGCTGGGTCTGGCGGTGTCCCAAAACAGCACGATGCGGTGCTCCGGCGGGACCTCCGACACCCCAACGAGGTGCCACTCCCATCTCTCGCCGGCGTCGAGGGCATCCTGGATGCGTCCCCTGAGCT
>DASSCV010000049.1:0-2735 GCA_035697505.1 Rubrobacter sp. | reverse complement strand
AGCTCGATGCTGGTCCGTGAGAGATCCGATCCGGCCTCGACCTCCCTTGCTATCTTCTCAGGATCCTCCGAGTAGGCGTCGTCCGTCGTAATGAGGCTCAAATCGGCGAGAAGCGAGGCCACCCGCCCCATCTTGGGACGCTTCGCCCCATCCCTGTCTCCGGCTGCTCCGAACACACAGATGACTCGCCCCCTGTTACCGGCTACCCCCCTGGCCACCCGCAGGACAGCATCAAGCCCAACGTCGGTGTGGGCGTAGTCCACGACTACCTCGAATCCGTACTCTCCGGCCGCCGCGACCTGCTCGAAGCGTCCAGGAACCTGTCCCATCCCTCGCACTGCGTGGCTTACCGCCGTTTCATCCGTCCCCACGGCAAGCGCGAGGGAGGCAGCCCCGGCGACGTTGAGCACGTTGTAAGGTCCGAGCAGCGGCGTCTCGAGCCCGAGGACGCCCTCGGAATGGTGGAGCGCGAAGCTCGTCCCGCTCCAGGTCGTCTCGACCTCGGCGATCCTGTAATCCGCCTCAGCCATGCTTCCGAATGTACTCACGTCTTCCAGCTCGCCGGCCAGCCGCCTCCCGTAGGCGTCCTCGGCGTTGGCCAGCCTAGGACCTTCCGTCATGTAGAAGAGCCCCCGCTTGGCTGCGTAGTAGGCCTCCATCGAACCGTGGAGATCCAGGTGGTCCCTGGTCATGTTGGTGAAGATCGCCCCCGCGAAGCGCATCCCGGCGACACGCTTCAGGGATAGACCGTGCGAAGAGACCTCCATAACGACCCTGCGGACGCCTGATCGGAGCATCGAGGCGAGCATACCTTGCACCTCTGTGGCCTCGGGCGTAGTGCGTACCGCGGTACGCACTACGCCCCTAGAGATTGTCTCGGCGGTCGTCATGAGTCCGCACTCGTCCTCACCGTGGGCGCCGGCGAGGATCGCATGCAGTACGTAGGAGGTCGTGGTCTTGCCGTTGGTACCCGTAACGCCGTAGACGTCCATGCTCCGCGAAGGATCGCCATTGACCTCCCTGGCCAACACCGCCAGAGCATCCCGTGCGTCAGCCACGACCGAAGTCGGGACACCAGGAACGTCGCGCTCAGCCACAACGAGGACGGCCCCGCGACGGATGGCCTCGGGCGCAAACTCCGTCCCGTCACGCTTGAAGCCAGGGATCGCGACGAATGCGAAGCCCGGCTCTACGCAACGGGAATCGTGCGTCACGCCCCCCACGCCTCGCACGCAGGAAGGGATCTCCGTCCCGAGAACCCAAGTAAGTTTTGCCCGATCGAGGAACACGGCCCTAGTGTAGCAAGAGCCGTAACGAGAACCTCCTGTAGATTTTCTCAAGAAAACACAACACACCGAAATATGCCTGAAATACCGCTGAAACAGTGTTGAAACGGCGCCGAAACACGCCCTGGTTTTCCGAAAGCGGGAATGTGGTAAAAGAATACACACGAAATAAGGGCCAGAATACGGTGACTCACAACATATGGTGTGCTACCCTACGCGGGTCATTTTTTACACGGATTTCACAATTGTGTCGATGTGCGTCCGGCTGCCGTCAGTTGATGCACAGAGGCGCAGGAGAGGAGATAAATGGCGACCCAGAACTCCATGATGCTGGCGGAGCGGACTGACGAGCTCCTGAATCGGGGGCGAAGTCAGGGCTTTCTCAGCACGGAGGAGGTCGCCAATCTCTTGCAGGAGGGGGATCTCTCGGTGGCGGAGGTAGAGGAGTTCTACGTCACGCTGGAGGAAGAAGAGATAACGATCGTGGAAGGCGAGGCGTCCGAGAACGGGGGGAGCCGGACTACGGTTACTGCCGCTGTCCATATCACTGAGACTCCTGCGGTCCAGATCGCCCACGCCGTAGCCACGGGAGATTCCATCAGGATGTACCTCGCTGAGATAGGAAGGGTGCCCCTTCTCACCCACGCTGACGAGATAAGGCTCGCCAAGGGTATTGCCAGGGGATGCAAGAGGTCCAAGGACCGCCTCGTCGAGGCCAACCTGAGGCTCGTGGTCTCCATCGCCAAGAAGTATCGCAACCGGGGCGTTTCGTTTCTCGACCTGATCCAGGAGGGCAACCTCGGGCTCATAAGGGCGGCCGAGAAGTTCGACCACTCCAAAGGCTACAAGTTCTCGACGTATGCGACGTGGTGGATAAGACAGGCAATAACCCGCGCCATCGCCGACAAGGGGCGGACCATCCGCATCCCCGTTCACATGGTCGAGAAGGTCAACAAGTACCATAGAACCCACAGACGTATGATTCAGACCCTCGGGCGCGAGCCTTCCGAGGAGGAGATCGCACGCGAGCTAGGCGTTTTCGTCGCCGAGATTCAGAGGCTGCAGGAGATCAGCCAGAGGTCCATAAGCCTCGCCACCCCCGTCGGCGACGACGACTCCTCCGAGCTCGGCGACTTCCTGGAGGACGCCGGCTCGGTGACCCCCACTGACGCCGTCTCGGAATCGCTGCTCAAGGCACATCTTAGGGAGGCGCTCGACGAGTTGCCCGAGAGGGAGCGCCAGATCATCGAGCTCCGCTTTGGGATGAAGGACGACCGCCCCCGAACTCTCGAAGAGGTGGGCCGCGAGTTCGACATCACGCGCGAGCGGGTCCGCCAGATCCAGATGAAGACCCTGAATCTGCTCCGCGAGCAACGCCGCACCCAGAACCTGCGCGAGTACCTCAACTAGGAACACCCTGGACACCCCGGAAGAGCTCCACGCGTTCGT
>DASSCV010000048.1:0-9424 GCA_035697505.1 Rubrobacter sp. | reverse complement strand
TCTATCCACGCCGGACCTTTTGCTGGAACGCAGCGTGCTCCGCCGCGGCATTGCCCGCCCGGCGTCCGAAGACGGAGCCCGCCGTTAGGCCGCTTCCGCCAGGATAGTTGTGGTAGAAGAGGCCGCCAACCAGCTCTCCGGCGGCGTGCAGTCCGGGGATAGGAATGCCTTCTGTATTCAGCACCCGGCTTTTCGAGTCTATATGCAGTCCGCCGAAGGTGAATGTTATGCCGCAGGTGACTGCGAAGGCGAAGAACGGAGGGGCATCCAGCGGGAGTGCCCAGTTCGACTTGGGCGGCTCGATGCCCTCCGTGCGCTTGCCATCCTTGACGGCGGGATTGAACTCGCCAGGCTGTGTGGCGGCGTTGTACTCCTCGACGGTTCTCTCCAGAGACCGCGGGTTGATGCCGATCTTATCCGCGAGTTCGACTATCGTGGAGGCTTCGTGGCGGGACACTCCGGGGGCTGTGTACTCGTCCTGCCGGAGCAGATGGCTGGTCTTAGCGTCGAAGAGCTGGTAAGCGAGGGCTCCAGGTTGACGCAGGCTCTCAGCCCCATATTTCGCGTAAGTGTAATTGCGGTAGTCTGCTCCCTCGTCTATGAACCGCTTCCCTTCTCTGTTGACCACGATGCTCAAAGGATATGACTGCTTGGTCAGAAGGTTCGTCAGCTCCAGGTCCCCGAACGGTGGTGCTCCGGCGTCCCAAGCCACGGAGTGACAGCCGCTCCACTGTCCGTAGGGCCGCGCTCCGATCTCGAGAGCCATCCGCAGAACGTCCCCCGTATTGTGTGGCGTGCCGCGGACCTTCGCCTCACGCCACTCCTCCCCGAGGTGTTCCGCACGCATCTCCTCATCAGACTCGAAACCTCCGGCGGCAAGCACTACCGCGCCGGCTCGGATCTCCTCTCGTCCTTCAGAGGTCTCGAAGACCACCCCCGCCACAGAGCCGTCCTCGTCCTGGATGAGATCCACCACCGGGCTCTCGTAGCGGACCTCGATCCCACTCTCCGCAGCGCCCTTCGTGTGCTGTTGCATCAGTCCCCTGCCGCCATCGATCGTTCCCAAAACGAGCCCGCCCCAGAATCGCCGCTCGCCGTCCACCTCGAAAGATTGCCGATCATACATCAGGCGGAAACGCAGCCCTTTTTCGCGCAGCCATCGAATAGTCTCCCCGGCATCATGTACCAGGACACTTGTAAGGTTCCTGTCGCACTCGCCCTCCGTCACCCGCACCATGTCGGCCATGAAGTCTTCGGCGGTGTAGGGGTCTAGCTTCGTCCTCTCCAGCAGCGCCTCGTCAGCGTTATGGAGGAGAGGCTCGATGTCTTGGAGTCCCTCGAAGGTCGTGCGATATGCCCCCGCGGTGAAGTAGCTATTGCCTCCGGCCCACTCCTTCGGAGCTTTTTCCAGTATCAGAACGCGCTCCACCTTTTCCCGCGCCGCGTGGGCTGCAGAGAAAGCAGCGTTGCCCCCACCGGCTATCACGACATCGAATCTCTCTCCCATCTGACCTCCCATGCGCTGTTCAAACTATTGCAATGCTAAAGTATCTAATCGAAGTCGCGCGAGATCAGAGCGGATGATCGGCTCCGAATGAGTTGGCTGAGAAAAACGGAGAAGAGTATGTCCGAGGTGGTTCTTTTCTGGCGGCCCGGGTGAGCTTCGTGCGCTGCGGCCAGGGAGTTCCTTGGCGGGACCGAAGTCGAGTTCGAGGCGATGAACGCAATCGATGGAGGAGAGGGTCAGCGCCGGTATGTGGAGACCGGGTCCCCTATGATCCCCTCGCTGTTGGTCGGAGGCCGGACGTTCCCCATAATGCACCCGTCGCAGATCGCCTCGCTGCTGTCCCTTCCAGGATCCGAGTCCGGCGTGGACAGCGTGCGTCTGGGGTGGGATGCCGTCTCGATACTGGATAACTGGGTCGAGCTTCTGCCGCAGGCTTCCTGGGAGTCTCTGGTAGCGCCCACGCCCTCGCGCGGGCGGAGCGTGCGCAACCTGACGGTGAACACCTTCCGTCCCTTCGAGCTGCTGGTGGAAGCCCGGCGCAGCCACATGTTCCGGTGGTACACGGGCGACGCGGATGCCGAACGGGAGCGCCCGCTGGTAGACCATGAGAAGCTGGCGGGGTTCGCGCGGGGGATAATGCGCCGTTGGGAAGACTTCCTGATGGAGACCGGCGAAGAGTTGGGGGAGGACCCGGAGATCGAGTCGAATCGCGGGATGGTTCCTTACTCGGTTATCATTCGCTCTCAGAAATGGCACGCCGCGTTCCACCACCGCCAGATCGTCGCCTTCCTCCGCTCGGAAGGCGTGGGGCTGGAAGGCGTCCTGGATGTAGAGGCTTTCGAGGATCTGGTGTTGCCGCGCGAGATCTACTAGAACCATCAGAGCGCGTTGGATAGAGCCAGCACGAGGCTTGGTTGGATCGCGATTATGAGCAGCACGCGCATGGTGTGGACCGTGAGTATGGGGAGCACGTCGAGATCCATCGCTTCCGCCAGAACCATTATCTCCATGAGCCCGCCCGGTGAGGAATCGGGCCTCGCAACGGGATGATTCCGTTATCGGACGCAGGAACCTGATGGTCGTATCGAGTGTTACCGATACGCTGAGGAACTTGTTGCAGAGATGTCCCATGGACACGTCCATGGCGAAAGCGGTGACGCCGCCGTGCAGCGTTCCCTGCGGGTTCTTCATGAAGTCCTCGTAAGGAAGCTCCACGAAACAACGCTCCGGATCTTCTTCGTAAGAAACACGTAGTCCGAAGAAACGCAAGAGGAAGAATCGTTCGAACTCGGGAGAGCTGTTCTCCAGAGCATCGAGAAACCGTCCGCGCGCCGCTTCCTCGTTCATCGTGGCCTCATGAGTAGGTAAAGTTCGGTGGTCGCTTGTCCAGGAACGCCCGGACGCCCTCCTGATAATCCTCGGTGTCGAAAGACCCATTCCGCAGGCGCAACGTCTCCTCGTCGTCCTCGGCCTGGCCCGACAGGATCAACCGTATGATGTGCTTGGTGCTCCTGACGCTGAACTGCGCCCGCGAGCATATCTCCTCTGCGAGCTCCCAGGTTTGCTCCTCGACCTCCTCGGGTCCATAGAGCTGGTCGACCAGCCCGATCTCATAGGCCCGGCGAGCGTCGACCTGACGGCCCGAGAACAGGATGTATTTGCTCTTCGCCGGCCCGACGAGGTCCACGAGTTGTTTAGTTGCGCTCAAGCTGTAGACGAGCCCTAGCTTGGCGGGTGTGATCCCGAACCGCGCGCTCGTGTCGGAGATGCGGAGGTCGCACGCGAGAGCAACCCCGCAACCGCCGCCGATGCACGGACCCTGCACCATCGCGATGGTCGGTTTTTGCATCGAATCGAGAGCCCGTTCGGCCTCGTGGGTAGCCTCGTTGTAGATCCTGGCGCTCTCCGAGTCGGAACGCCTGGCCTCGAACTCACCTATGTCGGCGCCTGCGGAAAACGCGCTGGAGTCGGCGCCACGAACGAGTAGAACCTTTACGCCCGGGTCCTCTTCCGCCTCCCGGACCAGATCCGGAATCGCCTGCCACATCTCGTAGGTGATGGCGTTTCGCTTCCGCGGACGATTGATGACGAGGGTGGCGACCTCGCCCGTTCTTTCGAGATAGAGGTCTTCCTCGTTGGCTTTCAACGGCCTCCCTCCCCGTTGCGTTCGGCGTCGAAGACGACTCCCTTAAAAAACAGGTCCGAGATCTCCTCTTTGGAAAAGTCCGCGTCGAGCAGCGTCTCGACGGTATGCTGTCCCAACCAGGGCGCCGGTCTCCTGATGCTCATTGGCGTCCTGGACATCTTCGCGGGGATACCGAGCGTCTTCATCTTGCCTATGATCGGATGCTCGATCTCGGTGACCATCTCCCGTGCCTGCACGTGGTGATTTTCCATCACCTCATCGTAGAGGAGGACCGGGCCGCCCGGCACACCCGCCTCATCGAGTTTTCGTACCCAGTACTCGGTCGGATGGTCGGCCAGCACCTCCTCTATGTCTTTCTCCAGATCATCTATGTTTCGCATGCGCGAGGGAAGGTCCAGGTAGCGAGGATCTTCCATCCACTCTGGCCGTTCGACGACTCGCTCGCAGAACTTACGCCAGAGCCGGTCGTTGTTCGCCCCGACGGTGACGTAGCCGTCCCCGGTCCGGTACGCCTGATAGGGGGTCGTGCGCCGGTGTCGGGAACCCGCAGGCGCAGGCATCTCGCCGTTTCCGAAATAGGCTCCCGCCTCCCAGATCGTCCACGCCAGACCGGAATCTACCAGCGAGATGTCTATGTACTGCCCCTCGCCGGTCTTCAGACGGTGTATATAGGCGCCGAGAATGGAGTAGAGAGCCGTCGCCCCCGCCGCTATGTCGTTGATGGCGATGCCGACCTTCGCCGGCTTCTCATCCCCCGGATGCCCGTTTATCCGCATGAAACCGCTGACACCCTGGGCGATTATGTCGAAGCCCGCGCGTAGCGCATAGGGCCCCGTCTGCCCGAACCCGGTTATGGAACAGTAGATGATCCCCTCGTTGAGCTTCTTTACGGTCTCGTAGTCCACCCCAAGCCTGCTGGTGACCCCGGGACGGAAGTTCTCGATGATGACGTCGGCGTCCTTCGCGATCCTTAAGAAGACTCTTCGTCCCTCATCGGATTTGAGATCCAGACATATGCTCCGCTTGTTCCGGTTCGCCGTGGCAAACGGATAGCTCGCCCCATTGACCTTCGGCTCCAGCCGCCTGGCGTCGTCCCCATCCGGATACCGCTCTACCTTGGTGACCTCAGCTCCCATGTCAGCGAGCACGCTCGTGCAATAAGGCCCCGATAGAAAGCGGGAGAAGTCCAACACCTTCACGCCATCCAACGGCAAAACCATCCACTGGCCTCCTCGTTGCCCGCATTGTGGGCTTCACGCCCACAATACAAACACTGTATGTCACGTAGGGGGATCTGTCAACCTGGCTGCTGGTTGGAGAGCGATGATGGTTGGGGTGTTAGCTGTGGGGTGGGTGATCTGGGGAGTGGTTTTCGTATTCGGTGGAGCCCAGCATCGACGAGAGGTCTTTGGCCGCTTTCAGAGCGTGGGGCGCGAACTCGAGGAGAAGTTTCTTGTTCACGCGGCTGGACGGGCCTGTTACGCTCAGGGAGGCCACTACGCTTTCCCGGTAGTCGAAGACCGGGACGGCAATTGTGAAAACCTCGGGGACTCGCTCGGCCAGGGAGATCGCAAATCCTTTGTCGAGCACGGACTCGAGCTCTCGCTTCAGCAGTTCGGGATCCACGATAGTGTTGTCTGTCGCGGCTTCCAGTGGTCCCGAGAGGATCTGTTGTTGCACGTCGGTGGGGAGGTGGGCGAGGATGGCTTTCCCCGGCGCCCCCTGGTGGATTGGTATTGACTCTCCCAGGTTGGTATACGTTCTCCGTATGGAGTGGCGGCTCTCCACCTGGTCTATAACCACCCGGAAGAATCTGCCGTCCACCACGTGGAGTCCCACCGTTTCGTTAGTCTCGTCTCGGAGCCGGAGCATGATCGGCCCGGCGCATTCCTGCAAGTTGATCCTCACCTTTGCTGAATGAGCCAGGCGCAGCAGTCCCGGACCGAGAGCGTAGCGGTTTCCCGGTTGCACCCGCTGGAGGAGCTGGTGCGATTCCAGGTTCGCGACGATCCTGTGTGCCGTGCCGCGGGACAGGCCGGTCAGCCGGGCGATCTCGGTTACTCCCAGTTGCGCGCGCTCCGGCGTAAAGCTGTTGAGGACCGCCACCGCGCGATCCAGGCTCTGGATCCTGCTTGGCGGCGTGGATCTTTTCCGGTTGTTCGTACCTTGCTCACTCATGAAGCGAAGGATTGACGTGGCACACGTTTTGCTTTCACATGGAGTATCTTATTGTCTCGAACACCAGAAAACACGTCGAAACCGCCGTCCCGCGAAAGCGAGGGGGACAGAGACTCTCATATGCAGTACCGAATCGGTGTGATGGAAGGGGACGACATAGGTTTGGAGATCGTACCCCGGGCGGTGACTATCATGGAAGCGGCTATCGCTCGTGAGCCGGGGCTCGATGTAGCTTTCCAGCGCTTTCCCGTGGGCTGGAGCAGCTATCTGGAGTACGGACACACTCTGCCGCAGACGACGCTCGACGGACTCGAGGAGATGCACGGGTTCGTCCTCGGCCCCATAGGTCACGCCGCCTACCCGAAGAAGCCCGAGTGCGTGAACCCACATCCTATCATCCGAAGACAGTTCGACCTCTTCGCCAACCTGCGCCCCACGAAATCCCATCCCTCGTTGCCGATGCTCCACCAGGGCGTGGACCTGCTCATCGTGCGAGAGAACAATGAGGGGTTCCAGCCGGATCGGAACATGATTGCTGGTTGCGGCGAGTTTCAGCCCAACGAGCACAACGCTTTCAGTGTGCGTGTGATCTCGCGCCAGCAGTCCGGGCGCATCGCACGCATCGCCTTCGAGGCGGCCCGGCAGAGGGATGGCAAGAGGCTGGTCACCGCGATCCACAAGCGCACCGTATTCGAGCTGACCGATGGCCTCTTTATGGACACGGTGGAGAACGTGGCGAAAGACTACCCGGACATTACGCTGGACGACCACCATGTTGACACCTTCGCCATGCACCTTGTAATGAGCCCGCAGCAGTTCGACGTTGTGCTCTGCACGAACCTGTTCGGTGACATACTCTCCGATCAGGCAGCCGGTCTAGTCGGCGGGCTCGGCATGGCGCCTGGCCTCAACGCAGGGGACACTAAGGCAATGGCGCAGGCCACCCACGGCTCCGCTCCGGACATCGCCGGACGAGGCATCGCCAACCCATACGCCATGATCATGTCCTGCAAGATGCTCCTGGCGTGGCTCGGCGCAAAGCACGGCGAGGAACGCCTGATCTCCGCCGCCCGGCGCATCGAAGCCGCCGTAGAGCGCGTGATAGCGGAAGGGAAGCATCTCACCAATGATCTCGGCGGCGGATCCGGCACAGAGGAGATGAGCGCCGCTGTCGTCGCGGAGTGCAACTAAATCTAGAAACGGAAAGGACCCGAAATATGTCTCTGACAGAGTACGTGGCGGACTTCGCCCACGAATTGGAGCATGAGGGCATCCCCCAGAGCATCCGCGAAAAAGCCATAGAGCACATCCTCGACGGTTACGGTCTGGCTTTGAGCGGACACGCTGAGGAAGGGCACCACATAATGCGTCGCTACGCCGAGCGGGTCTCGTGCACCGGAGAAGTGCGGGTGCTTGGCACTTCTATCCGGTCTTCGGCGGAGGTAGCGGCCCTGGTCAACGGGCTGGCCATGCACGCCATGGACTACGATGACACCCAGCTCTCCACCAACCGCGACAGCGTCTACGGCCTTCTGACCCATCCCACGACTCCCGTGCTGGGGGCGGCCTCGGCGGCAGCCGAGCTAGTTGGTGCGGGTGGTCGAGATTTGCTGACAGCATATGTCGCGGGCGTGGAGGTTGCTTGCCGCACCGCGGACGCCTCGAACCCTCGTCACTACAACAGCGGCTTTCATTCTACGGGAACCTTCGGGGCTATCGGCGCCGCGGTCGCCGCAGGCAGGCTGGTGGGTCTGACGCGAGAGCAGATACGCCATGCGCTGGGTATCGCCGCGCCGCTCGGTGGCGGTTACCGGGAGAACTTCGGCACGATGACGAAGCCTCTTCACGCCGGGCAGGCCGCTGAGGCTGGGGTTTTCGCCGCCCGCCTCGCCGCCGACGGGTTCACCGCGGCTACGAACATCCTGGAGGCGAAGCGGGGTCTGTACAATGCCTCCAGCGACGGCTATGAATCCTCGCGCATCGAGGGCCGGCTGGGTGCGCCGTTCTTCTTCGAGGACCCCGGCATCTCCATCAAGCCCTATCCTTCAGGGTCGTTGTCGCATCCGGGGCAGGACGCTGTCTTAGAGCTTGTGCGCGAGCATGATGTGCATCCCGAGGACGTGGAGGAGGCCGTCGCGGGCACGAACTCGGCCATGCCTAACGCCCTCATCTACGCCATGCCCCAGACCGCGCTCGAAGCGAAGTTCTCGTTCCCATTCTTCCTGGCAATCGCCATTCTGCGGCGCAAGGTGGGCATCGCCGAGTTCCGGGACGAGGTAGTCCAGAGCACGGAAGTTCGGGAGATGATGAAGCGATGTCGGCACGTAGTGGATCCGGAGATCGAAGCTCGAGGCTTCCAGCACCTCGACACCCGCATCACCATTCGCCTCAAAGACGGCCAGGTGCTGGAGAAAGTCGAGTCGGCGGCGACCGGTCATCCCCGAAAGCCGATGAGCCGGGAGCAGCTGGAAGCGAAATTCTTCGAGTGCGCCGAGCTTGCAATCAGCGTCGAAAAGGCCCGCCGGGCGGCGGACATGATCTGGAATCTCGAAAAACTCGAGGGAGTGGGGGAACTTCATAGAATTCTATCGGGATAATTCTTTGGGACGCGACGGCGCGCAAGGTTTATCCTAAAGGTTAGGGGCTCGCGAACCGGAGGAGCGTATGTCCGAGGGGAACCTGGATCACGAGCAGGAGTTGAACCGATTGCTGGACGAACTGGGAAAGACGCTCGGCCGGCGGGAGCGAGTGCTCGAAGGGATGAAGCGCACGCGCACCCAGGCGCGGCTGCACGAGATCACCGTGGAGGCGGATCAGGCCTTCGAGGGGTGGGACCAGGATATGCTCGTTGAAGACTTGCAGCGGGAGCTGGATCACCAGCGCGCGCACGAGCTCGAACTGCAACGGGTCCTGGACCTCCTGGAGCGCCAGCGGGAGATCGAAGACCGGCTCTTCGAGGAGCTGGATCGCCACCTCCTCCCGGAGCACCGGGACGACCTCGGAGAGCTCTGGCGCCGGATGGAGCGGCGAGACGCCATCTTCGAGGACATCACCGCCGGGTCTCTCGAACAGAAGAGAGAGTTGATCCCGGAGGCGATGAATTGCCAACGCAGCCTGGAAGACGGCCTCTTCAAGCTAATAGAGCGCCACCTCACCCGGATGCGTCGATCCTGAGAATGACCTACGCTGGTCTCCTTTACCCCCGACGACGAAACAGGGCCACCGCGATCACGACCACCAGCGCGAGCACGTGATGCAGGCCAATGTTGGCTGCGACTTCGAATCTCTGAGGATGGTATGACAGTGGAGGGCCTGAGGCTCGTCGAGGTTCGCCAGAGCTTCGACGCTCCGGCGGTCTACCGGGCCAGCGTGGAGACCCTGATCGAGGAAGGGCACTCGCCGTTTCTGTTCGCCGCCATGGGCACCAGGCACTAGGTCGAGCTACGGGAGGCGTCCGGTCTCCGGGCGGTCGAAGAGGACGCGCTGCAGCGTCTGGGTGACGAGCTCGTCGACCAGCGGCGGCGGGGGCTCGCCGTTTACGAGGTGCCGGCGCCCGGCCGCGTAGGGCACGTCCACGAGCGCGAAAACCACCC
>DASSCV010000047.1:0-10161 GCA_035697505.1 Rubrobacter sp. | reverse complement strand
CAGCAGGCAACCTTTAGGATACCAGCCCAAGCAGTTCGCTCAGGGAGCCTGAGAGTGCGCCTCTCATCCCCAAAACAAGCACCGCTAGAGACCCACACAGCCTACCATTATTGGTTTGTCCAGCGCGGCTGATGGTAGCCTCTGAGCAACACAGGCGAGAGATGTAGTGGGTCGGGACTCTACAATTCTGCCGCGACCCGCGCTCACAGGTGTGTTGATCGGCCCAGTGTTGCCGGACTCAACCGTGCGTTCCATCGTCAGTCGGCTGCCGTCATACGAGCGCGGCAGGCTCAGGCAGGGGAAAGAGCGTGAGAAGGCGCTCCACTGCCGCCTCGTCGCCTGCGATCTTCACGTCCCCGGATCGCAGTGCTTCTGCCAGGGCGCGACCTTGGTAGACGAGCTCGGCCAGCGTAGCCGAGTCGGCCTCGATGGTCGCGTCAGGCCGCTCCACACCGCCGCGTTCCACCTCGAAGCTGTCCCCGGACACTTCGGCCCTGAAGCGGTCTTCCCCCATCCTTAGTTCGTAGGTAGCCTCAAAGCCCTCGGCAGCGCCAGGGTCGAACATCGTCCTGAAGGAGAGGATAAGGGAGTCAACACCTAGAGGAGCGGCGTCAGGCTTGGACGGGGAGCGGGCACCCCACCTGCCGAGACGGATAATGACCGGCTCCAACTCCTCGCCCCAATCGGTCAACTCGTAGATCTTCGACGCCGCCGGCGGAGGTAGCCTTCGACGGCGCACGATCCCAGCCTCCTCCAACCCGCGCAGGCGCTGGGCGAGGACGTTGGGACTGGCGTGTGGCAGGCCAGCCCGCAAGTCCGTGAACCGCTTCGGCCCCAACAACAACTCGCGTACTACCAGCAGCGCCCAGCGCTCGCCCACAAGGTCGAGCGCATGCGCCGCAGCACACCCGTCATCGTATGTGCGTCTTGTCACCATATGGTGAGTATATCACCGTAAGTACTGATGTCTACATACCTGATCAGGTTTTGAAGATCAATGGTTGTTTTTTAGGACTACTGCCGTATGCTCAAACCAGATGATGTTGCGATCTCGGGAAACGGAGACTATCCGGATGACGCGGTATGAGGTAGGAAAACACGAGGAGTCACATTCTGAGACGATGGGTGGTAGGCGGCGTTGGATCGCTCTCTACGTCCTTTGTGTAGGGATGCTGATGATCGTGCTGGACGCCACTGTGGTCAACGTGGCGTTGCCTGCGATTCAGAACGACCTCGGTTTCTCGCAATCGAGCCTTGCGTGGGTCGTGAACGCCTACTTGATCGCTTTCGGCGGCCTATTGCTGCTCGCCGGGCGGCTTGGAGACCTCATCTCCCGCAGGGGGCTGTTCCTGGCGGGCATTGGGGTTTTCACGGCGGCCTCCCTGCTATGTGGCCTCGCGCAGAGCCAGGAGTTATTGGTCGTGGCCCGCTTCGTTCAGGGAGCTGGCGGCGCCATGACATCCGCGGTCATCCTGGGCATGATCGTCACCATGTTCCCCGAGCCGCGGGAGCAGGCAAAGGCCATCGGCGTCTTCGCCTTCGTCGCCTCAGCCGGTGGCGCAGTGGGCCTGCTCGTCGGCGGCGTTCTGACCCAGTCGATCAGCTGGCATTGGATCTTCTTCGTGAACGTCCCGATCGGTATCGCGACAGCGATGCTCGCCGGAAGGCTGATCGACCGCGACAAGGGCATCGGGTTCGGGGACGGCGCGGACGTCACCGGTGCTGTCCTGGTAACAGGCTCGCTGATGCTCGGCGTCTACACGATCATAGTTCCGGCTGCTGAGTACGGCTGGGGCTCCGGTCGTACCCTGACAATAGGCGCCCTCTCGCTCGTGTTGCTTGCAGCCTTCGTCGCCCGCGAAGCGACTGCGCGCAACCCGCTGGTGCCGCTCCGGATCTTCCGCTCCCGCAACGTATCGGGGGCGAACCTGATCCAGGTTCTGAGCGTCGCTGGGATGTTCGGTATGTTCTTCCTCGGCGCGCTCTACCTGCAGCGGATCCTCGCCTACGATGCCCTGCAGACCGGTCTCGCGTTCCTGCCCGTCACGATCTTGATGGGAACCCTGTCGGTCCGCTACACCGACCGCCTGGTCATGCACTTTGGGGCCAGGAAGCTGGTGGTCTGCGGCCTCGTGCTTTTCATGGCCGGGCTCGCACTGTTCGCGCGGGCGCCGGTGGACGGAGATTACGTGGTCCACATCTTGCCTGTGATGGTCCTTCTCGGCATCGGGGCCGGCCTCTGCTTCCCGGCGCTCATGACGCTGGCGATGTCTGGCGCCACGCCCAGCGACGCAGGGCTGGCCTCAGGCTTGATCAACACCACAGCGCAGGTGGGCGGTGCCCTCGGTCTGGCCGTGCTCGCGACCCTGTCAGCGTCGCGGAGCGACCAGCTGATCGGGGACGGCGAGTCCGCCGCAGTGGCGTTGACTAGCGGCTACCACCTCGCGTTCGGGATCGGAGCCGGACTAGTCGTCGTGGCGATCGCTGTCGCGGTGACCGTGCTGCAGCCCGATCCCCAGACGGAGGAAGAGCTCCAGGTCGACTCAGCCGATTGCGAAGCGGCGTAGGTTTCCAGCCCGCCGGAAATCCAACAAACGGGAGGATAAACATGCTGCTCGAGGGCAAGAACGCCGTGATCTACGGAGGTGGAGGCAAAGTAGGTGGCGCGGTGGCGTTCATGGCCTCGGACCGGGCCGGCACGACTACCGGAACGGTCGTAGACTAGAGTATGCTTTGGAGAGGAATGGGAACATGAACGACCTTCAGCAACAGATTCAGAGAGTGATCGACGAACTGGTCGACTCGGGGGCGGAGCGGGGCCTGCAGGTCGCCGTCTACCGGCACGGTGAGCAGGTGGCCGACGCCGTCGCTGGCGTTGCCGACCATGAGACCGGGCGCCTGGTCGGGCCCGACACGCCCTTCTATTGCTACTCGGTCGGCAAGGGTGCGACCTCGACTGTGGCGCACGTGCTCGTCGAGCACGGGTTGTTCGGCTACGACACACCGGTCGTGGACATTTGGCCCGAGTTCGGCGCCCACGGCAAAGAGGCCGCTACCGTGCGGCACGTCCTGACGCATACGGTCGGTGTGCCTGGCATACCTGACGACACGACGCCGGAGGACTTGTGTGACTGGGACAAAATGTGCGCTGCCATCGCCGACGCCGAACCCTGGTGGGAGCCTGGCACGAAGATCACCTATCATGCATACCCGTTCGGATACATAGTCGGGGAGATCGTGCGCCGGACTACGGGCAAGCCCATCTCGCAGGTGCTTCGCGAGGAGGTGGCCGTTCCGCTCGGTATCGCCGATGAGATCTACTTCGGCGTTCCACAGTCTGAACTAAGCAGGCTGGCCAGGCTGGAAGACATGGAAGGCAGCGCGGAAATGCTTGCCTCGATGCCCGATGATTCTCCTTTCTTCAAGCTGGGGCCGCGGCAGGTGACCCCGACCGCCGCGTTCGGCAACCGTCCCGACATCCTGATGGCCGATATACCGGCCGGCGGCAAGATGTCAGCGCGGGCCGTGGCGCGAATGTACGCCGCGCTGGTGGACGAGGTGGATGGCATCCGGCTCGTCTCCCCCGAGCGGCTCCGAGAGATATCCGCCGGAGCGGTCAGCGGCGTAGACGAGATCATGGGCTTCCCGACCACCTGGGCGCTGGGTTACTCTGTCGGTCGCCTGGGAGCAGACCCACAAGAGACCAAGAGCGTGCTAGGAATCGGGGGCGTCGGCGGGAGCTTCGCATGCGCCGACACCGCCACAGGCGTTACGTGGGCCCTGACGAAGAACAGGCTCACCGCCGGTTTCGAAGCCGCCGAGCAGATCTCCGAGATCGTTACGAAGGCAGTCGAAGAGGACTAGGGCGAACTCGAGCTCTCCTGGAGAGAACGAGAGGACGTTCATCTCAGGAAATCAGCGCCTGGTCTGGCTAGAGGAAGGAACACTATGGACTGGAAGATAGAGGTCGTGACGGTCCCGGTCTCGGACATTGATCGCGCCAGAGACTTCTACGCCGAGCAGGTTGGGTTCGAGGTAGACATCGACTTCAGGGTCAGCGACGATCTCCGCCTCGTTCAACTGACCCCGCCCGGATCCGCGTGCTCGATCCATCTGGGAAAGGGGACGGTGGAAATGGAACCAGGCTCCATAGACGGCGTGTTCCTGGTCGTCCGGGATGTGCGCGCCGCCCGCACCCAGCTGGTCGAGAGAGGCGTCGATGTCGGCGAGTTCCAGGTCTTCGACGAGGGGGCTTACCGCCCGGCTGAGGAAGGAGAAGACCTGGACAATGTGGGGTGCGTCTTCTTCAGCGACCCGGACGGCAACCGCTGGTGCGTGCAACAGATACCAGCCCGTAATTAGATCTGGAAGGAGTGTAGACATGGGCAAAGTAACTGCGGGACTCACGATGTCGCTCGACGGGTTCATTGCCGGGCCGAACGATGGACCCGAGCATCCTTTGGGCGAGGGAGGAATGCGGCTCTTCGATTGGTATTCGAGCGGCGACACCGACTATGTCGTGCCTACTGGCGGGATGACGTTCAAGGTCTCCTCTCAAGCCGCCGACCTTCTGCGGGAAGTATTCTCCGGGATCGGGGCGATCGTGACGGGACGGAGGACGTTCGATATTACGAATGGTTGGGGAGGCACTCACCCCATAGGCCAACACGTCCCGATCTTCGTCGTAACCCACTCCGTCCCCGACGGATGGGACTACGAGGGGTCGCCATTCACCTTCGTCACCGACGGCGTGGAGATCGCGGTCGAACAGGCCAGGGCCGCGGCTGGCGAGAAGAACGTCGCGGTGGGCGCAGCGAGCCTCGTCCAGCAGTGCCTCAAGGCGGGGCTACTGGACGAAGTACACGTAGACGTGGTCCCCGTGCTGCTGGGGGACGGCGTCAGGTTGTTCGATCACCTCGGGACCGAACAAATCGAGCTGGAGAGGATCGGGTTGATAGCAGATCCCGACGTGACCCACATGACCTTCCGAGTAGTAAAGTAAACGAGGGAAGTAGTCATGCAGGAAGCTGACAAGCCGAAGTGCTGGCCAGCTTGCAGACGGGTTCGAACCTCTTTGCAACCTTAGAACCTCTGGACGATAGCGACCCCAACAATTATGAGCAGTGCTCCCAGAAGGCGAGGTATGCTCGCTGGTTGCAATGGGACGCCGAGCAGGCCGAAATGATCTATCGCTATGGACGCGATCACTTGCCCCGCCAGGAACAGGCCCACCGTCGTCGCCGCCCCCAGGCGGGGGGTAAGGACGATCGAGGCGCATACGAAAAAAGCTCCGAGCAGACCGCCGAGCCACATCCACCACGGCGCGTTCATGATTGGCCCTAGCTCGGGCACGGAGCGACGCACGACAGCGGTGGTTACGAACAGGACCACGGTCCCCACGAGAAACGAGAGCGCTGCCGCCAGTACCGGGCCGCCGACGACCTGGCGCAGCTGGCTGTTGATGGCGAATTGTGTGGGCGCGGCCATCCCCGCGGCGAGCGCCACCGGCAGCAAGAGTAGCCAGGTCATACTCTTCACCCTCCTCGCTCCACTAGGTATTCATGGGCTCAGCGCGGCTCGTAGACATCGTAGAGGATCGGCTCTATGCCGTCCTCGCCGACCCCGGAGCGGTACTGGATGTAGCGGGCACGCTGGAGGTAGGCGAGTGCCGTCTTCATCCGGTTTTCGAGGCCTGGGATCTCATCTTCGAGCTCGGACAGCTTGGTGGAATCGAGGACCACGTCCTCCTCGCCGTTCTCCTGCCAGATCTCCCACAGCCTGCGCCAGAGCGCATCGGATTCGGATGATAGGGGTTCTCTTTCCATCTCTCTACCCGCTTTCCTCATGCTTGCGAAGCTCGAACACGATGTGGGCCAGCTCGGGGACGAGTAGCTTCTCCACAGCGAGCCTGACCGCGTTGCGCGATCCTGGCAGGCTCGCTACGAACTTGGTGCCCACGCCTCCAGCCACCGCGCGGCTCATGATCGCCGCGGCCCCGATCTCCTCGTACGAGAGCATCCTGAAGATCTCACCGAAACCGTCGAGTTTCTTCTCGATCATGCGGTCGACAACCTCGTAGGTCGTGTCGCGGCCCGAGATCCCGGTCCCACCCGTCGTAATAACAGCGTCCACCTCTGGATTCGCAAGCAGGTCTACGAGGCTCGTCCTGATGCCATTCACCTCGTCCCTGACGATCTGGCGGGCCACGATCTCCTGCCCCGCTTCGCGAAGGATCTGTTCTGCGGTGTCGCCCCCCGTGTCGGTCTCGCGGGTCCTCGTGTCGCTGATGGTGAGCACGGCGACCCTGACATGCTCCGGGGCCGACTCCCTGTGCCTGTGGACACTCTCGCTCAAAACTGCCCTCCCTGCAGAAATGGGTTGGAAGTGCGCTCGCTCCCGATAGTGGTCTGCGGCCCGTGACCGGGATAGACCGTCGTCTCGTCAGGGAGCGTCAGCAGCCGCTCCTCGATGCTGCGCATCAGGACCTCCATGCTCCCGCCAGGGAGATCTACCCTTCCCACGCTTCCCGCGAAGAGGGCGTCGCCTGACAGAACGAGACCCTGGTCCTCGACGTAGAATGCCAGGTGTCCAGGCGCGTGACCTGGTGTGTAGAGCGAGCGCAGCCTGAGTTCTCCGACCTCGAGCACCTCTCCTTCGCCGACGTAGCGGTCCACAGCAGGGACCTTGCCGAATCTCAGGCCCATCATCATCGCCTGGGTAGGAAGCTGCGTCAGCATGGGTTCGGACTCGGCGTGCATCAGGACCGGGCAGGCGTACTCGTCGACGAGGGCGGCGACGGCCCCGACGTGGTCTATATGGGCGTGGGTGACGATTATGGACCCCACCTCCAGATCGGTCTGCTCGACCGCGAGCGCGATGCGGGCCGCCTCATCGCCGGGATCGACGACCGCGCCAACCCCAGAGTCCTCATCCCCGATGATGTAACAGTTCTCCTGGAAAGGGCCGACGGTGAGCCTCTGCAGGATCATCGCGTCCTCCCAAGCAGAAACTCGACGAGCAGGCGGGCAGGTACACCCGTCGCGCCCTTTGTCGTATAGGCGTTGCCCTTCTTGCCGTAGGCTGTTCCCGCCACATCCAGGTGCGCCCACGGGTAGTCGGCAAACTCCTTCAGGAAGGCACCGGCGGTCAAAGCCCCTCCTCTGCGGCCGCCGGAGTTCTTTATGTCTGCGGTGTCGCCTTTGATCTGCTCTGTGTACTCCCCGAAGAGCGGCAGCGGCCAGGCCCTCTCCCCGGTCGTCTCACCCGCGGTCTGTAGCTCCGCAACGAGATCCTCGTCGTTCCCCATGAGGCCGGAAGCGTGGTCTCCGAGCGCGACGGTGCAGGCTCCCGTCAAGGTGGCGCAGTCAACCACGACGGAAGGCTCGTAGCGCCTGGCATAAGAGAGGGCGTCAGCGAGGATCAAACGCCCCTCCGCGTCGGTCGTAACTATCTCTACCGTCTTGCCGGAGTGCATCTGAAGCACGTCGCCGGGTTTGAAAGCGTCCCCACCAGGCAGGTTCTCTGTCGCAGGCACGAGGGCGACGACGTTGAGCGGGAGATCCAGGGCCCCTGCGGCCTCCATGGCCCCGAGGACGGCCGCGCCACCGCTCATGTCGAACTTCATTTCCTCCATTCCGGCCGATGGCTTTATGGAGATACCACCCGAATCGAATGTGACGGCCTTACCTATGAGCACAACGGGCGCTGAGTCACCTCCCCCGCGGTGCTCGAGCGCGATGAAGTACGGCTCGTTTGAGGCGGAGCGGCCTACGGTAGCCAGACCCGTGAGCCCCTCCTCCTCGATGCTAGCCCGGTCGAGAACGGCTAGCTCCATACCGTACTTTTCAGCGATCGTGCGGGCCCTCTCTGCGAGATACTTCGGAGTAGCCACGTTGGACGGCTCGTTGGCGAGGTCGCGGGCCAGCACGGTACCCTCCGCGACCTTGGCACCAAGTTCGGCACCCTGTGTGGCCTCTTCCAGCTCCCCTTCCTCCGCGACGAGCCAGAACGTTTCGAGATCATGGTCGTCAGCTGCACTTTTGTGCCTGTCGAAGCGGTACAGGCCCAGCCTGGCCCCTTCGGCGACGGTTCGCGCGGCCTCCCTTATCGCTGTATCCGGGAAAGCCGGCAGTGAGAAAGCCGCACTGTGCAGTTTGAGGGCCCTGGCGCGTCTGGCGGCGGTGGCCGCCGCGCAGCGGAGCTTCTCCAGTGTGAAGATGTCCTTCTTGCCGAGGCCGACGAGCAAGAGGCGGGGCGCAGGCCCAGCCTGCCCGTAGAGCAGGGCTGTCTCGCCCGCTTTTCCGCCGAAGTCCCCGCTCGACACGACCTCGACGGCGTCTTCGCCGAGGTCCCGCCGGCTCTCCCCTTCATACAGGGCTACCGCGAGTAGTTCTGGCGCGAATTCCTCATTTGCTTGGCTCGTAGCGCCGATCGTGACCAAGTCCGGACCACCCTTCTACGCAAGACACAGGACCGCATAGATTATAGGGGAAAGGTAGAGGCAGTCTAATCAGGGGGGCCCGTGGACCCACGCGAAGGGGGCTGTTCCGGCATCTCGGGCACAGGAAGGATGCTATCTTGGGGTCATGAACCTGCGACCTTACCTCGAGTTCGGCGTCCAGACCGCCTACGAGGCCGGAAGGCTCACGCTCCCCTACTTCGGAACGGAGGCGGCGCGTCCCGAGTTCAAGGCGGACGATACGCCTGTAACGGTGGCCGACCGCGAGGCCGAGAGGCTCATCCGCGAGAGGATAGGGGCGCGCTACCCTACGCACGCGGTCCTGGGAGAAGAGTACGGGGAGGCTGAGGGGGCAGACACTGATCATCGCTGGGTCGTTGACCCCATAGACGGCACAAAATCCTTCGTCCGCGGGGTCCCCCTTTACGGCGTCCTGATCGGCCTGGAGATAGAAGGCGTCTGCGAGGTCGGAGCCGCGTATTTTCCTGCCATCGACGAGATGGTGTGCGCCGCCACCGGCGAAGGATGCTATAGAAACGGCCGCAGGGCGCGAGTGTCAACCACACAGACCCTGGCGCAAGGCATGGTTTCTTTCACCGACGCGGCCAGCTTCGAAGAGCACGGTCGCGGGGGAGCGTGGCTGCGTGTTCTCTCGGCCACAGGAGGCAGCCGCGGCTGGTCCGACGCCTACGGCCACGCCCTCGTCGCCACAGGCAGGATGGAGCTGATGCTCGACCCCATCATGAATCTCTGGGACTGTGGCCCTTTCCCACCCATCCTTCGCGAAGCCGGCGGGTACTTCGGCGATTGGTCCGGCAACGAGACCATCCACTCGGGTGAAGCGATAAGCACCACAAGGTCACTCCTTCCCGAGGTTCTAAGCCTCATCGAGGGTTAGATAAAGCCAGGCTCGAGCACAAGGGGCCCGGCGTGAACCGGACCCCACATGATTCCTGTAGCCTGATGCCTACAAGACCGGCAGATACTTTTCGAGCTCGTAGGGAGTTACCTGCACCCTGTAGTCTTCGAACTCCTCGCGCTTGAGTTGAAGGAGCCGGGTGTATGTGTGCTCGCCCAGTGCCTTGTGCAGCAGTTCCGAGTTCTCGGCCTCTTTTATCGCTTCCCCGAGGTCGGCAGGAAGACTCTCTATTCCCATCTTCTCGCGCTCTTCGGCCGTGAGGTGATAGAGGTTGCGCTCCATCGGTTCGGGCAGCTCGTAGCCCTTCTCGATGCCCTCCAGGCCGGCGTGCAAGAGCGCCGCGAAGCACAGGTAGATGTTCGCTGCTGGGTCGGGGCAGCGGAGCTCCATCCGCGTTGCCCTCTCCTGGCCGGGGTGGTAGAGCGGGACCCTGACCAGAGCAGAGCGGTTGCGGCGGCTCCAGGCGATGTAGACGGGGGCCTCGTAGCCGGGGACCAGCCTCTTGTAAGAGTTTACGTGCTGGGCGAAGATTATGCTGATCTCACGTGCGTGCCTCAGCTGGCCTGCGATAAACGCCTGCGCCTCGTTCGAGAGGTAGTACTCGTTGTTCGCGTCGAAGAAGGCGTTCTTGCCGCCCGAGAAAAGGCTCTGGTGGGTGTGCATCCCCGAGCCGTTCTGGTCCCTCAGGGGCTTGGGCATGAACGTGGCGTAGACGCCGTGGCGGGTGGCGACCTCTTTGACCACGGTCTTGTAGGTCATCACCTTGTCGGCCATGGCCATAGCG
>DASSCV010000046.1:0-4176 GCA_035697505.1 Rubrobacter sp. | reverse complement strand
CTCTTCTGGGCATCGGCGTTGCTGCCGTAGAGCTGGGATCCATCCCACCAGTGGGTCTCGGTGTTCAGGTACGTGGGGGGAGAAGGGTCCTCCGGCAGGTGGGTCGGGTCTTTGCGAGTACGCATGATCTGCATCGGACGCTCCTGAGTCCAAGGATCGTCCTCGTCCAGATCCACCTTCCACGGATTCTCTTTCTCGCTCTTTCCGTGACTGAACCAGTCACGGATCATGAACTGCAACCATGCCCCTGCCAGCACGTTGAGCGTGGTCGCAGGCAGGAACTCGTGGCGAGTCATCAACTCTCGGCTGACCTTGCGCGGGCTCGGCTCGAGCAGCGCCCAGTCGTTATCGGGATACGTGAGCTCGACGGGCACATTCCGTCCGAAGCGTGTCTCCGAGCTGCCCATCGCGGGGTTGTCCAGGTCGTTGAAGGCACCTTCGTCCGTACGCGCGGTGAGGTGTCGTCCATTGCCTGGTGGAGAGGCCTTCACCGGTGACGCTGAAGACGTATCGTATAGATTGCGTTCCCGAAGTCTCATACGCAGCCCCACGAGCGTGAGGAGTCCGAGCGGGAGCGGTAGTTTGTGCCAACGGAACCTCCGGTCGAGGACTTCGGTTGCTCGGGCGAACATCTGCGAGAACAGGGATCCGGACATCGCGCAGGTCCTTTCTTCGGGTCGTGGGTCCTTGGCCGCCACACTCTAGCAATATCAGCAGATAGCGATGAATTTTGGATGAATCCGATGAACCGCGCATCGATGGATTTCTTCACACTCACCAGGGCCCTACCATCTGCACGGTGAGCTCAATCCCCTTGTCCCTTCGGTTCTTGCGACTTTGAACGTCCGCTAGCTGCTTGGAGGCAGAGAGCTTGGAGATTCTATGGCGCGGGCCCACGAGTAGGCGGTAGCGAACCGCCTGCTCCGAACAAGGAGGGGCGGCGATTGGCCTTCCCCGTCCAGCGTGTGCCAGGCGGTGAGCCGCATGCTCACTATCCCTTCGGGGCAGAGGCCCACAACGACGGGCAGCGCAGGTGGCCGATTCGGCGTCGGCCCACACGTTGTCGGTCGCGACAACGTGTCCCTGTGGCGTACCTCCGAGCACGGTCGAAAGTCCCAACCGTATGGAGCGCCCGGCTAATCCGAGAACCAATGAGAAGCAGCCCATCACCGATCGTGCTAGCCTCGCCGAGATGGCCAACGAAGAGAAGACGGAGATAAGACATTGGTCGCGCGCGGCGCATACTCGCTACCGGAAGAGCTGGCTCGCCACGTCCCCAGAAAGCGGTTCGCCCCCAACGAGCTTCGCAGGACCTGTCACGAGGCGGGAGAGGAGCTCGGGTGGGAAGATGCGAGGAAGGCTAACTTCCGCACGGCCCCACAGATGGTAGAGATGTGGCGCGGACTGGACCTACCAGCCTGGGAAGCGCCGTATGTTCTGCGCGCCGCACGCCTAGGCTATTTGAACGGCTATGAAAGAGCCCTGATCTCCGGCGAAATGTCTGAACAACAGATTGGTAACGCTGCCGAGTCCCGCTGGGGCCAAAGATGGCGAGAGAGACTCAGGGCAGCACGCGAGAGGTCCGGGTAGCTGCTGACCGGGTCGGGTTCCATTTTATGATTTACTATGGTGGTAGGAGGTCAAACGGGCCTACATCCGTTGTCCCCTACACGCTACCCTATTGCCTCCGCCTCATCGCTTCTCGCTGCATACACCAGCAATCACAGCGGTCGGGAAAAGGGAGACCTTTGGGATCTCCTGACAAGGCTCTCGGCAGCATAACTCAGTACCCAAGATGGTAAGGGACAGGATGGTATCGGGCTTCGGTGGATGGCATCATACGTACAAGGAGCTCCGCACATGAGAAGTAGAAGGTGATGGAGATGTTCAGCGCACCACGGGTAGAGTCCTCCTTCGGAGCGCGGATGGATATTGAACGGGTGGTATCGGCCCTGGGATGTGTGGCGCTAGGGATCGTCGAGAAGCTCGGCGGCGCCATTCGCGTCTTCTCCGAGCCGCGCGCCACGCGCTTTCAGATACCCCTCCCGATCATTACCGCCAAGGCGAGTTCACCGTGACGACGACGCTCGAAGAACTGCGCCGGGCGCCGCTCTTCGGGGGGTTGACAGACGAGCAGTTGCGGGAGGTGCTCGAAGAAGGCTCGGAGGAGTTCATACCCGCCGGCGAGGTGGGTGGGCGAGAAGGTGAGCCCGTCGATCACTTGTCCGTGATCCTCGAAGGAGAATTCAGGTGGAGCAAGAAGGTGGACGGCGGCGAGGTGGTCATGAACACCTACGGCCCTGGCGAGTTCTTCGCGGAGGTACCGCTTCTACTGGGTAAACCTTTCCTGGCCACGTGGCGGGCGCTCTCCGACTCCAGGGTGTTCGCGCTGCCCAACGAGACCTTTCGGCGGATGCTTACTACCTATCCATCTTTCAGCAATACCGTACTCGAGATGATGGCCCAGCGCATCCAGGTTCTCTATTCGGTGGCCCAGCAGCGCGAGAGGCTCAGCTCCTTGGGCACCCTCGCCGCGGGCCTCGCCCACGAACTTAACAACCCTACATCCGCAAGCCGCAGGTCCGCTGGACGTCTGCGCGACAGCTTGGAGAACCGGCGTTCCCTGAGCATGAGGCTGACCCGCGCGGCGGCCCATGGGGAGATCGATCCCGTGCAGCTCGATGCCCTGGAACGGATCATCCACGAAGCCTTCGGGCGCGATGATGCTCCGGCACTAAATTCGCTTGAGCGGAGCGATCTGGAGGACGAGGTCGTCCTCTGGCTCGAGGAGCGTGGCGTCGAGAAGGGGTGGGATCTCTCCCCTACGCTCGTCGAGGCGGGGCTTGGCATCGCAGAGCTGAAACTCGTGGAAGCGGCCATGCCGCCTGCCATGCTCGCCGACGCGCTGGGGTACTTGGAGACGGTACTCGGGGCGGCGAGGCTAGTAGACGAGATCGAAGCGAGTTCGATGCGCATCTCGAATCTGGTCGCCACGATGGAGGGCTACTCCTATATGGACCGAGCACCAACTCAGCAGGTGGACGTAAACGAAGGACTCGAGAACACTCTCGCGATTCTCAGATACAGGCTAGCGGGCATCGATGTCGAGCGCGACTATGATGAGGATCTGCCCCGCATCACCGCCCACGGGAGCGAACTCAATCAGGTTTGGACGAACCTGATAGACAACGCCGTAGACGCCGTGGCCGACGGGGACGAGACCGGCTGCATAAGGCTCCGCACGACCTACGAGCGTGATCGATTGCTGGTCGAGATCTCGGACAACGGACCCGGCATCCCCGAGGAGATCCAAGATCGCATCTTCGAGCCGTTCTTCACCACCAAGGATGTCGGTAAGGGCACAGGTTTCGGTTTGGACGTGAGCTACCGGATCGTAGTCGGTCGACATGGCGGGGACATCCGCATCGTCTCTAAACCCGGCGACACCCGCTTTCAGGTCCGGTTGCCGATAGAAGCGTAATGCCGAGCGCGGCCCCGTGTTCGATGAAGCACTCGCCGTCGTGATGTTCCATCGCGATCAAGCGTCACGTCATCTGCGAGACTTCCGTTCCGCCGCTGGGACCAAGCACCGCGGGGGAGTCCACGCGAAGGTTGCCGGATGATACGGAATCCGCAGGATCACTTCCGAGGTTTGTACGACCTGTACGGACCCTACCATGAGCATCCCTCATCCCCGTGCAAGCGGGAATCCTCGGTGACAGGCGTCCAGCCGGAAGCGATCTCCAGCCCTCGGCTGTGTCCTGATCTACATGTACTTTAGGGCAAGATACGCAAGGGCTGCCCCCACAGCTATACCAAGGGCCAGCCGGGCGATCAGCCTCGCAACGCGTTCGCGGTTCACCGAATCCCCTCTGTTCTTATACGCAGGCCGAAGCATCCTTTAAGGATACCCGGTCTATTCTCTCCGCTTGGGCGGTTGCATACGCCGCGCGGCTCCCGCGCGTTCGAGCGGTATTGTCCATATACTGGCGTGGCGATACCGGACGATAGAGGCTGAGCCGCCCACCGCTGCCTTCCTGTGTAGGGGAGAGCAGCTAACTGTATGTTCCTCCTGACGGGGCGGCCTGCAAGCGGGAGTGAGAGATGCCGCGCAAACCTTCCTAAGCTAAGATGTTCGTAACAAGCAGGAGGTACGCTCATGACAACCAAAGCCGG
>DASSCV010000045.1:0-14047 GCA_035697505.1 Rubrobacter sp. | reverse complement strand
ACCAGGCCTGCTGTCGAGGCCGGCGAGTCGCTCGGGTACCTGCCAGGCGACGTGATGGCCAAGGTAGATCCCTACTTCAGGCCACTCTACGACGCGCTCTACGAGATGGTCGATCCGGCGAAGTTCCAGGCGCACCTGGAGCGCGGTATAATCGAGATAGCACCCCTGGCATTCATGAGGGGCCGTACCCTTAACGACGCATTCATCATCCTGGACGAGGCGCAAAATACCACCCCCCAGCAGATGAAGATGTTCCTCACGCGCCTCGGCTTCGGCTCCAAGATGGTCATCACGGGCGACATAACTCAGGTGGATCTCCCAAGAGCCCGCATAAGCGGCCTGCAGGACGCTAAGAACATGCTCACCGGCGTAGAAGGCGTATCATTCGTAGTACTGAGGCGCGACGACATCGTGCGCAGCGACCTCGTTATGCGTATAGTCGATGCCTACGAAGGGGCAGGCGAGGGCGACAGAGCCTAGGCCTCAGGGCCGGGAGCGACCATGAAAATCGGGAAGAGAAGCCTCAAGAAACAACCGGGCAGGCGTGTCGATGAACTCCACCGCTCGCCGACACGCTTCGAGCTCTTCAGGGCCTGGATCGAGAGGATCCCGAAGATCAAACTCTATATCGGGCTTACCGGCTTGACCTGGCTCTCTTTGACGGCGCTCATAGGTATAGGACCGAGGCCCCTGATCGAACGTGTCATCTCCCAGGGGATCATAGACCCGAGAGATCGGACGCGGCTCGAGTCGCTCGACCTGCTCCAGCAGTCGGATCCGTGGATGGCTCTGGTCGGGGTCGGCATCGTCGTCGCCGCCGAGATGTGGATCGCCTGGTACTTCCTGGAGCGCTTCGGGGAACGCATACTCAAGACGAACTCGGCGATAAGGCTGGTTCTGGCCGCCTCGCTTACGGTACTTTTCACCGCGCTCGCCAGGCTCTTTATCGAGCTCGACTTCCATCCTTATCTCACGCCGCTCGCGGGCCTCTCCATCATCGGAACCATGCTGCTCGGCCCGAGGCTCATGTTCTTGATGGTGGTGATCACAAGCGTCAACGTAGGGATCCTCAGCGGCAATAACTTCCTCCTTACTGCAGCATTGCTATTGGGGTCAGGGTTCGCTATCTACACTACCGTGCGCGTGGACTCGCGTCAGCGGCTGCTCAAGGCCGGATTGGTCATCGCGGCCGTCATGGGCGTCGTGACGTTCGCCGTGGGTTTGATCGGAGGTGGCGATCTGCGAGACGCCCTTTGGTTGGGTGTCTTCGGTCTCGGGAACGGTGTCCTCTCGCTGATGCTTGCGATGGTGCTGCTGCCTTTCCTGGAAGACGCGTTCAATATCCTCACGCCCATGAAGCTCCTGGAGCTCTCTGATCCCCGCCACCCCCTGCTCGACAAGCTCCTGCGCAACGCTCCTGGTACTTTCTCCCACTCGATGCAGGTAGGGCTCCTCGCTGAGAGGGCTGCAGAGAGGGTCGGCGCTGACGCGCTACTCGCCCAGGTCGGAGCCTACTACCACGATATCGGCAAGATGGAACATCCTGCCTACTTCGTCGAGAACCAGATCGCCCAGATCAACCCTCACGCCGCCCTCTCCCCGACGCTCTCGGCCAAGGTGATCAAACGCCACGTCAAGGACGGGCTCGAGATAGGCACCGCCTGGGGATTGCCGCAAGAGATCCTGGACATAATCGCCCAGCATCACGGATCGACCCGCATCGAGTACTTCTACCGCAAAGCCCTCGAGGACGCCCCCGACGAAGAGGCGGTCCGCGAGTCGGATTTCCGCTACTCAAGCGGCCAGCCACGGAGCAAGGAGGCAGGCATCATGATGCTAGCCGACTCGATAGAGGCGACCGTGAAGTCTCTGCCAAAGCCGACCCCTAAGCGTATCGACGATGTCGTTGCCGATACGATCAGGAGGAAAATTCAGGACGGCCAGTTCGACGAGTGCCAACTCACCATGCACGATATTCACGAAGCAGGGGAGGCCATCCGCGAGTCGCTCATAGGTTTCCTCGGGCCGCGCATCGAGTACCCCGAAGGCCCAGGCCATGCCCGCAACGGAAAGGCGGCGAGTTAGGCCATACCATACACGGAGATACCATCTGAGGGGTGATCCACCCATACCCGTCGCCGTTCTGGATGAGGTGGACTATGCCGAGCTCGACACCGAACGAGCCACCCAGCTCTTCGCCGCTTCTTTCTCCAACCTGGGTCTCGACCTGGCGCGAATCGGCGAGGTCTCTGTTGTACTCGTCAGCCCCGAGACGATCCGTGACCTCAACTTGAGGTTCAGAGATAGGGACGAGCCTACCGATGTTCTCAGCTTCGAGGTGGACGGACCTTACGGGGAGATGGTAGGCGAGGTCGTGATCTGTCCCGTCTGTGCGGACACTGAGAGGGGCGTCGACGAGCTCGTGGTGCACGGCGCGCTACACTTGGGTGGCATGGACCACGGTGAGGACTTCGGGGCTAGTGAGATGGCGAGGGTCCAGCGGGCCGTAATGGAGGAGCTGCGTGGCGAAGAATGCTGAACGGCCAAGCAAGGGCCAGCAGGGCGTAGCCCGCAGCTTCGAGCACGCCTACCGGGGTATGATCTCCGCGGTCAGGACCCAGCGCAACATGCGCTTCCACGTGGTTGTGGCCGTCGTTGTTCTCGTAGCGAGCCTGCTGGTGGGAGTCAGCAAGGTAGAGCTCGCGGTCCTTATTCTGACCATACTCCTGGTCTTCGTGACCGAGCTGTTCAACACGGCCATGGAGTTCGTCGTCGACCTTGCCACAAGGGAGTACCATCCTTTGGCCAAGCTCGCAAAGGACGTCTCGGCGGGGGCTGTCCTGGTCTCCAGCGTCGGGGCTCTGCTCGTCGGTTATCTCGTCCTGGCGGACGATCTGGGGCCGCTCTCCCTGGCGACTCTGGAGAGCATAAGGCGCCAGCCGGCCCACCTCACGCTCGTCACGCTCGGTGTGATCGTACTCATCGTCCTCCTCGGCAAGGCGCTCACCCACTCCCCGAACTCCTTCGCCGGCGGGATGCCTTCGGGGCACGCGGCGGTAGCCTTCGCAGGGTGGGTCGCCGCAAGCTTTATAGCCGTCGAGGGTGGTGCGGGATCCTACGCCGGCCTTGTCTCCGTGATCTCGCTCCTCATGGCCCTGCTCGTCTGCCAGAGCCGCGTCGAGAGCGGGATTCACAGCGTATACCAGGTGATTATGGGGGCCGTGATCGGTGTCCTCGTCACGACGGCAGCCTTTCAACTCTTGTGAAGGGAGCAGCCTTGGACCTCGAGAGCGTGATGGATGCCGCACGCGCAGCCGCAAACCGGTCATACGCGCCATACAGCGACTTCCACGTTGGCGCGGCCATCCTGACAGGAGGCGGCGCCATACACTCAGGCGCGAACGTGGAGAACGCCTCGTACGGGCTCTCGATCTGCGCTGAGCGCAACGCAGTTACAACGATGGCTACCACAGACCCTGAAGACAGGGAGATCGACCTCGTCGCTGTCTTCAGCCCCAACACGTCGCCATGCTTCCCTTGCGGGGCCTGCCGCCAGGTCTTGAGGGAGTTCGGTTGCAATGAGGTCGTCGTGGAGACTGGCCGTGGACTAGAGCGCTACCCGTTCGACCAGATCCTTCCCAACTCCTTCGGACCGGAGGACCTGTGAAGGGAACGGCAGCCCGTGGCGTCGAGAACAACGGGATCCGTAGCGGTTTTATCGCCGTAGTAGGCAGGCCCAACGTTGGCAAGAGCACTCTGGTCAACAGGCTCGTCGGCCAGAAGGTCTCCATAACCTCATCCCGGTCCCAGACGACGCGTAGCCTGATCCGGGGCGTCCGGAACGGCCCTGGATACCAGGCGGTCTTCGTGGATACCCCAGGCTCCCAGAAGCCCCGCGACACCCTGCGAGCCAGGATGCAGGAGCAAGTCTTGGACAGCCTCTCGGAGTCGGATGTCATCCTCTTGCTCTTCGACGCAGAGCAGGCCTCGGAGGGACTTGGGAGCGGCGACCGCTACGTCGCCCGCCTCGTTGCCAGCTCGGGTACCCCGGCTATCGTGGCTATCAACAAGACCGACCTCTTGCGTACCCCTGAAAGTTCCTTGCCCATAGTAGAAGCGGTCTCGAGGCTAGGGGATTGGAACGAGGTGTTCCAGATCAGCGCCGCCGAAGGTACCAACGTCGAACCACTGATGGACTCCGTTGTCGACCTCTTGCCACCCGGACCCCGCTATTTCCCCGAGGGAACAGTAACTGACCACCCCGAGTCTCTGGTCCTCGCCGAGTACGTGCGGGAGAAGGCACTTAACGTGCTGAGGGAAGAGGTGCCGCATGCTGTTGCCGTCGAGATCGAAGACGTAGAGATCAAACAGAACGTGACGGTCGTCTACGCCGTCATCCACGTCGAACGCGCCACTCAGCGTATGATAGTGCTGGGCAAAGGCGGCAGGACCATAAAGAAGATCGGCACCGAGGCCCGCCGCGACGTCGAGCGCCTCCTCGGCACCCGTATTTACCTCGACCTGAAAGTAAAGGTTAGCCAGGGATGGAGAAGCGACAGGCAGTTTCTGGAGCGGTTGGGTTTATAATCACCCTGGTCTGTCGTGTCGAGAGGAGCGTAGCGTTTTGGCGATGAGGGTGCGCGAGTTCGCGAAGACGGTGGACCATACGCTCTTGAAGCCCGAGGCCACTGAGCAGGAGATCGTACGCCTCTGCAAGGAGGCTGCCCACTACCATTTCGCCGCGGTGTGCATCCCGCCTTCGTACGTCCCTCTTGCCGCCAGGGAGTTGCGAGGTGCCGACGTAAAGGTGGCGACGGTGATCTCCTTCCCTTTCGGGTACGAGCCCACCGCGGTGAAGATTGCGGCCGTCCGCGAGGCGGTCACCAGGGGCGCTTCGGAGCTCGATGTGGTCATGAACATCTCGAGGTTCCTCTCCGGAGAGTTCGGCTACGTCGCCGAAGAGCTCGCGAGCCTCACCCAGGAGGTAAGCGCGGTAGCTATGAACAATGGTCTGAACGACGTGGTCGTCAAGGTCATTATCGAGACCGCGTACCTCTCGGACAAGATGAAGCGGCTGGCGACCCAGATCGTGGCCGCGAGCGGCGCGGATTTCGTGAAGACCTCGACGGGCTTCGCCCCTGTAGGCGCAACGCCTGAGGACGTGGCCCTGCTCAGGGAAGAGGCTCCCGAGGGCCTTGCAGTAAAGGCCTCAGGCGGCATCAGCAACCTCAGGGACGCCCTCGATATACTCAACGCAGGGGCTTCGCGGATCGGTATGAGCGCGAGCGTCGCCGTGATGGAGGAGGCCGAGGGTGGCGGTCTACAAGAGTAAGGGGATAGTGTTACGTTCTATCCGCTATTCGGAGGCGGACAGGATTCTGGACATCTACACCAGGGACGCGGGGCTGGTCTCGGCAATCGCGAAGGGTATCAGGCGCACGAAGTCCCGCTTCGGAGCGCGCCTCGAACCGCTCTCGTGCGTTGACTTCGTGGCCTACCATGGCAGGTCGCTCGACACAGTGACCCAGGCGGAGACGCTGCGCAGCTTCCACGGTCTCAGGGAGGATCTCGCCCGCTTCGAGACCGCTGCGGGTATGGTCGGGAGCGTACGCGCCCTCTCGGGAGGCGATGAGGCGGACCGCAGGGTCTTCAACCTGCTATACAACGCCCTGGACACGCTGGAAGCATGCGATTCTGGTTTCGAGAACATCGAGGCGGCCCTCGGCATAAAGCTCTCGATCCTCGCCGGCTACGCGCCGCAACTTGACGTCTGCCTGGCCTGTGGGATGGATCTCGACGCGGCTTCGGAGCCGCTGCACTTCGCTTCCGACCACGGGGGCCTCCTGTGCCAGGAGTGCTGCCCTGCGACCGGCGACGCGTTTCCGCTCGCCCCGGGCACATTGGAGAGCCTGAGGACCCTCGTCGAATCTCCCATCCGTCAAGCACCAGCACAAAAGGGCCCGAATCAGAGCGTCCTCAGGGTGGTTCGCTCCCACGTCCTCGCCCACGCTCCCGGGAATACCCTGGTTGGCCCACGCCTCGCCGGACGCAGGGCGTGAGATCCCAAGGACCCAGTGTCGGCCTTCGCCACGATCCTTCCGCATGGGCCGTAGAGCAGAGTGTTGGCCGCCCCAGACCCGAGCCTCCCGACGGTGTGCGCAACGACTTCCAGCGCGACAGGGACCGCATTATCCACGCCAAGGCCTTTCGAAGGCTCATGCACAAGACCCAGGTCTTCATCTCCCCTGATGGCGACCACTTCAGGACACGCCTCACGCACACCCTGGAGATGATGCAGATATCCCGTACCATAGCCCGTGCTCTCAGCCTCAACGAAGATCTCACGGAGGCGATCTCCCTCGGCCACGATCTCGGCCACACCCCCTTCGGTCACACTGGGGAAGAAGCCCTCTCCCGCGCCCTCGCGGCTCACGGACGCACGTTCCGCCACAACGAACACTCCCTGCGCGTCGTGGATCATCTCGAGAACCAAGGCGACGGACTGAACCTTACCTTCGAGGTCAGAGATGGGATACGTAACCATACAGGCAAGGGCTATCCATGTACCAGGGAAGGTGAGATCGTACGCATCGCTGACAGGATCGCGTACGTCAACCACGACGTGGACGACGCGTTGCGGGCGGGGATCATCTCCAGCGATGACCTCCCGCCAGGCCCTATCTCTGTTCTCGGAGTGAAGATGGGCGCCAGAATCGATACCCTGGTAAGGGACATAATCTCTAACTCTAATATGAAAGGTGAGATATCGCTTTCGGACCCGGTATACGGGGCCCTCATGGAGCTCAGGGCGTGGCTCTTCCGGCGCGTGTACAACAACAAGCAAGGCTCTAGGGAGAACCAAAAAGCGGCCCGCGTCGTTAGGGACCTCTTCGAGTACTATCTGGAGCACCCAGGGGAGCGGGTGGCCAGTGATCCCGACCCACTAACCGAGACTATAGACTTCGTGGCGGGGATGACCGACAGATACGCCCTCGCGACATACAGGCGACTGTTTCTGCCCCGCGGTGAGATCTTCGCGTGAGAGATCGAGCCGTGAGGATAGACAAACAAGGCTCGACAAGTAGGATCAGAGGTCATTGGTACTCTTGACCACCGACTGCGCCGAGCACGTACTCCCATTCTCGAAGAGAATTATCCGAAAGACGACCAAGCTGGGATAAGGGCAGACCAGGCAATCAGTTCAGTATGAACCTCTTTCCCTCCAGTGGGATGTGTGCTAGCGCCTGAGCCAGAACAACAGCCCTATGGCCGTCCCGTTGATGAGCAACGCCAGCAGAGCGAGCGCCGGAACGAGCCCGGAGGGGGCCCCAGTGTTGGGTAGTTCCTGACCATGGGGTATCGTGTCGCGAATCACGCGGTCCCTACGCGAAGTGCTATCGGGCGAGGTGGTATCGCCTGTGGGCGCTGGTCCTGTAGTGCTCGCCCCAGTGGTGTCGCCGCCAGTGGTCCTCCCTGTTGACGCACCCGTGGTGCCAGTAGTTGTGCCCGTCGTTCTCGTGCCTGTCGTGGTACCCGTTGTGCTCGTACCTGTGGTGGTGCCTGTGGTACCCGTTGTCCTACCTGTGGTGGTACCCGTCCCTCCCGTTGTCGTTCCGCGACAGTCCTCGACAGTTACCTTGTATGTCGATCCATTGTTCGGCTCTACGTCCGCCGAGACCTCGAACCTTCCGGGCTCTTCCGGCACAATAAAGCTTGCCTGGTCGTCTTGATCGGTCGAGTCGGACTCCACCAGCCCGAAGCTGTCGTTTATCTCCACAGTGAAGTCCCTGAAAGCGTTTGGGTCATCGTTCACAAAGTCCACTTCGAAAGATACGCGGAACCTGTCTGCTGTGGTCTGAAATGATCTCCTGTCATCATTTCTTGTAGGACCGAGGGTTGCAACTACACGAGGGTTCTGGCAGGTACCTGCAGTGATACCTGTCGTTCCCGTTGTTGTACCTGTCGTGGTGGTCGTGCCTGTGGTGGTGCCCGTCGTCCCCGTTATCGTACCTGCGCTAGGCCCGAGGGCTCTCTCGCAGTTTTTCTTGGTCTTGTCGTCGCGGTGTATAGTCTCGACCTGGTCGAAGCCATCTCCACAATCTATGAAATCCACCCCCTCGATATCGCGCGCGAAGATCAGGTCGTCGCCGGCCCCGGCGAATACGTCGTCGTCGCCTTCGCCGGGGATGATTTCGTCGTCGCCGCCGCCACCTCTGATTGTGTCGTTGCCGCCGCGACCGTCGATGCGGTCGTCCCCGTCGGTCCCGACGAGCGTATCGTCGCCGGCGGTGCCGGTTAGAACCTCCGCCAGGGCTTCCTGTCCGGCGAGGAGCGTGCCGACCACAACTACCATCACCGTGAGCAAGATGTGTAGCCGATTCATTCGACTCCCTCCCCTAGTCTACATGGAGCTTGTGCTGCTCGTTTTCTTTGGAACTTATCAAGAGACACTGGTTCTCGATCTCTGTAGAGCACACCATGGTTGGCCGCTCCCGTATGTCACAGGCGCAACAATAGCACCTTCGGGTCTTGGCGCAACCTCAGGGGTCCTCCGAGAACTCTGTTTTGCCTCATGATTGGAAGTATACAAGCGGGACCGGTAACACGTGGAAGATACCCCTTGGGGCTACGGAGCAATTCAGCCCGTATTCAGCATCCCGGAGGAGACACCTGAGATAGAGAGCAGCAAGGTATTCAAGACACCTTCACGCTCCCGGGAGCTTTCCGGGAGTGCGCGCAGCCGACGCAGGAGCGCGACCTGAACGTAGGAGAGCGGGTCCACGTACGGGTTGCGAAGGCGTATGGATCTCTGTAGGACGGGACTGTCGTCTAGGAGGTTCTCGTTCTCCGTGATGAGGAGTACAGCCTGCACGCAGTCGGCGTGTTCATCGGAGATCCTGGTCCACAGACGACAGCGGGTGGCGGGGTCCGAGACCAGCGATGTATAGTGCTCGGCTATCCGCAGGTCGCTCTTTGCCAGGGTCATCTGCATAAAGTCAACGAGCGTGCGGAAGAAGGGCCAGCCCACGTACATCTCGCGCAGGACCGCCAGTCCCTGCTCAGTGGAGGCGTAGCGGCCCAGGGCGGTTCCAGCGCCGTACCAGGACGGGAGTAGAAAGCGGTTCTGGGTCCAGGCGAACACCCACGGTATTGCCCTGAGGCTGTCGACCGCGGGGTTCTGCACCCGTCGCACCGGACGGCTGCCCATATTCAGCAGGGAGAGCTCCCCAATCGGAGATGCCTCGGAGAAGAAGGCAAGGAAGTCTTCGTCCTCGTAGACTAGGCTGATGTATGCTTCGCGCGCCTTCGCCGAGAGCCTTTCCATGATCTCGACCCATAGGGCCTCTGGCTCCTCGGGAGTCTCGTCGGCGCTCGCCTCCAGGACGGCGGCAAGCACCGTGTCGAGGTTGCGGCGAGCCAGGCCGCGCATGCTGTACTTGAAGGAGATCACCTCTCCCTGCTCGGTAATCCGGATCCTGCCCTGCAGCGTATGGGGGGGCTGGGCCATGATCGCCTGGTAACTGGGCCCCCCTCCTCGCCCTGCGCTGCCACCCCGCCCGTGGAAGAGCCTGAGGTTCACTCCGTAGTTGCGGGCGACCGAGCAGAGCAGACCCTGCGCCTTGTACAGTGTCCAATTGCTCGTGACGTACCCGGCGTCCTTACCGGAGTCGCTGTAGCCGAGCATTATCTCCTGCAGGTCATCGCTCTGCGTGAGCGAGGAGCGGTAGAAGGGGTCCTCTAGCAGATGTCCGAGTACCTCTGGAGCCCGCCCGAGGTCGTCGACAGTCTCGAATAGGGGCGTGACCCTGAGAAGATTGGCGGTGCACTCGCCACCTTCGTCGACCTCGAGCAGTCCCGCCCGGCGAGCGAGCAGTTGTACGCTCAGGACGTCGCTCGCGTTGCGCGCCATGCTGAGGATGAAAGTCTCGACTGGGCTGCCAGCGTGCTCCTCCTGCGCGCGCCGGATGCGCCCGAAGGTCTCGAGTACTTTGCGTGTCTCATCAGAGATGTCTTCCGGTTCTGGAAGCGAGAGGACAGGGTCTGTGAGGAGCCTTCTCAACAGTGCGGCACGCGGCGCTTCCTCCATGGCCAGGAGATCTTCACCCGTGCCGGCCAAGACCAGATGGGCGACGGCCCTAACTACCGTGGAGCTCTCCTGGCGGACATCAAGCTTCGCCAGGTGGAAGCCGAATACCTCGGCCTGGCGGATAAGATCCCGTAATTCTCCTTCGGCGACTCGCACCCCGCCGTTCTGCAGCAGACTGTCGCGAATCGTAAACAAGTCTTCGAGGAACTCGGACACACCACAATAAGCGGAAGGAGCGCCTGGTTTCCCCAGGGCCAACCTCAAGCGCTCTGACATAAACAGGAGCTTGCGCCGGTAGACCTCGTTCGGGTCGACCCCCCCGTAGCGCCCGCCGAGGCAGGGCATGAGCCCTTCGTCCCGCTCGACCGATCGATGCAGATCTTCAGAGACTGGGATCATCCTTGCGGACTGGCTCATGTGATCCGCCAGCCACACTACGGAGGCGAGGTGGCGCTCGATTATGGTCTTGCGGTGAAGGCCTATCGCGGTGGTTATCATCTCAGGCTCGACTCGAGGATTGCCGTCCTGATCCCCGCCGACCCAAGAGCCGAACTCGAGGACACGACCCAGCCTCGGAGTATCCTCCGGGAACTGGCGCGATAACTCGTCTTCGAACTCCCTGTACGCTTCGAGCGTTGCGGAGATCAAAGGGTTCTCGAAGAACAGTAGTGTCCGCTCTATCTCCTGGTCGACCTCAGGACGACGGACCCTGAGCTCTTCGGTCTGCCACAGAACGGTGATCTCCTCGGCCAGGTCCTCCTCCAGACGCCTTTGCTCCTTCCACGTGAGATCTGGCGACTCCATCGAATCGAGCATCTCTCCGATCCTCACGTGCTTGCGCCTGACGCTCCGACGCATGGCCTCCGTCGGATGGGCGGTCATAACGAGGCCTACAGACATCTCTTCGAGCACACTACGCAGCGCTTCTTTCCCTAGACCTTCGCTCTTGAGGCGTGCGAGGGCACTTCCCAGCGAGGCGCGCTGGGGAGGGTTGTCCGGTGCCGACTCGTACTGCCGCCGCCGCCGCACCCGATGGTAGCGCTCGGCGATATTGACGAGCTGGAAGTACACGGAGAACGCGCGCACGATCCGTAGCAGCTCCTCCACGCTCATGGCGTCGATCCGTCGCCGCAGCCGCTTGTCCAGTTCGGGGTCGTAGTCGAAGCGCAGGCGCTTGCAAAGGAGCCTGACTTCTTCCTCGGTCTCGAAAAGTTCCTCGCCCTCCTGCTCGATCAGGATCCGACCAAGCACGCGCCCGAGGAGGTTGATGTCCCTCCGCAGCGGCTCGTCTTTTGGCTCGAAGCCGATCCCGGGCGGAAGGTCAGCGTACCCGGCGCTTGGCACCGTCGTAGATCCGCCGCGGATATTCATGCCGGGTAGAGTAACATTACTCCTGGCCAACACCACACAAGATATCTGTACACCGGTACATGGGAGACCGGCTCTTGAGGATCTCACAACGCAGCATAGAACAGGTCAAAGAGACGGCCGACATCGTCGAAGTCGCCTCCGAGTTCACGGCTCTCAAGCGTCAGGGAACCCGCTTCTCAGGCCTCTGCCCCTACCCCGACCACCAGGAAAAGACCCCTTCCTTCAGTATCTCCCCGGATCAGGGCCTCTACTACTGCTATGGCTGTCAACGTGGTGGGGACGCCATCAAACTCGTCATGGATCTCAAATCTCTGGAGTTCGCCGAAGCGGTCTCCTACCTCGCAGATCGCTCCGGCGTAGACCTGCAGTTCGAAGGCGGGGGAGACCCAGACGCGGCAAGGAAACGTAACCTCCGACGACGTGCTATCCACAAGGCCCTCGCCGCCGCCACCGTCTACTACCACAAGTACCTCCTTACCTCCGAAACCCCAGAAGCTCAACGGGCCCGCCGCTACCTGAAAGACCGCCGTATAGATGATTCTACTATAGGAGAATTTCGTTTGGGGTA
This sequence comes from Rubrobacter sp., assembly GCA_035697505.1. Taxonomy (GTDB): domain Bacteria; phylum Actinomycetota; class Rubrobacteria; order Rubrobacterales; family Rubrobacteraceae; genus Rubrobacter_D. Next base: position 2,021 of record DASSCV010000045.1, on the reverse strand, counting down.
CGCGCCGCCGTGGGGAGTTTCGGGGTTTGTGGCTGCGGCTGGGAGGTTGGATCTCGACCGTAGCGTTCTCGACGCGGCCGGGCTGTTGTCGCCGCGTGGTGGGGAGCGTTTTGCCGGTAGGATCACCTTCCCTATTTCGGACCGGCGGGGTAGGATCGTGGGCTTTGGGGCCAGGACGCTCGGTGACGCCCAGCCCAAGTACCTCAACTCTCCTGAGACGGAGATCTTCAACAAGCGGGACCTGCTCTACGGTTTCCCGCAAGTCTCCGAGGCTATCCGTAGGGAACGCTCGGCGCTCGTCGTCGAAGGGTATACCGATGTCTTGATGCTCTATCAGTCAGGCATCAAGAACGCCGTCGCCACGTTGGGCACCGCGACCACCCCAGGCCACTTGCGCATGCTTAGCGGCTACGCGGATAGGATCTACGTCCTCTTCGACCCCGACACGGCAGGAGAGAAAGCGATAGAGCGGGCGGCGGCGACAGCGGCCGAGCTGAAGTTGGATCTCCGGGTCTTGCGTCTACCCGAAGACCCTGCGGACTGGCTCCTGGAGCATTCGCCCGAGGAGTTCGCAGAGAAGTTGAACGACTCCGTGCCCGTTCTGGAGTACGGTATAAGACGCATCGTTGCTCGTACCAGAGGAACAAATGCCACGGAGCGCTCCAGGGCAGTTCCCCAGGTGAGGAGTATGATCCAGGAGATCAGGGACCCTGTTCTCTACCGCGAGGCTCTCCGCCTGGCTACGGAATCTCTCGGTGTTGGCCCCGACGTCCTGCAGCCGGCACGGCCGCCTACTGCCGCGGCCAGTTCCTCGGCAAGGGATCGTGGCCCGGCCGACCCTCTAACGGAAGCCGGCGGCGCTGTGCTTACCCATATTCTCGCCAGGCCCGACCTCACAGCCCCCCTCCTAGAAGTGGGCATAGAAATCCAGAATCTCCCCCAGCCCTTGACGCTGCGCACCGAGGATTTTCGCGACGAGACCCAGGCCCGAATCTTCACCTTGCTGAGAGAACACGCGGGCAGAGACCTCGATGCCGTGCTTTCAGACGAAAGGGCCAGGCCGCTGATGGACCAGATCGGTGCCCTCGCCTCCCAGGGGGAGAGGCTCTACCCTTCCGAGACCTCAGTGCGCGAAGCCTGGCTACGGCTGGCCATACTGAGCCGCGAACAGAGCAAGCGAGAGACTACGGACTACGACCGGAAGGATGTTCTGCAGTCGGAGATCCAACATCTCAAACAGGCCCTGCGTTCATTCTCCGGAGCTTGAAGCGGCGGGCCCCGAACCGTATAATCCACTCTCGTAACATTCCCCTGTAGCTCAATTGGCAGAGCATTCGGCTGTTAACCGAAGGGTTGCTGGTTCGAGTCCAGCCGGGGGAGCTAGGCGGTACAGCCAAGGGCCCATAGCTCAGTTGGTTAGAGCATCCGACTCATAATCGGACGGTCCCAGGTTCGAGTCCTGGTGGGCCCACAGATCCATACCCCCAGCGCCCAGCCCCCCAATTTATTTCCACACCCCCAACATGTTGTGGTCCGTCTCGTATACGTCCGACATGTTACACCAGAGATCAGCCGTCCCCCCGTAGAGAATCCTTCCACAATCCGGCAAATCGACACTTCGAAATAGGGGTCCTATACCCTGGGGTAGGGGGATAGGACTCTGTTTACCGACGAAAATCGGCCTTCGAGGGCCATTCTCGGGTGTCCAGATTGCGCAAATTCCGTGCATATGCCAGAATTTCACCGTTGTGGGTCAAAGTGGAGCGTAGTGGGAGGACACGGCTCTGGCCCTTTTAGGCGAGTACGAGCACACGCTGGATGAGAAAGGGCGCATGACCCTCCCTTCGCGACTCCGCTCCTATTTCGAGGGTGGGATCGTGGTGACCAAGGGGGTGGACAGGTGTCTGTTCGCCTTCCCGCCTGAGGAGTGGGCGGCGTTCAAGGCCAACATAAAAGCCAATGCGGACCTCTCGGCCAGGGGGCGCCAGCTCTCGCGGATGTTCTTCTCCATGGCTTTCGAG
>DASSCV010000044.1:0-11460 GCA_035697505.1 Rubrobacter sp. | reverse complement strand
ACGTAGTCTTCTTGGTGGCGCACGTTGTATTCCTCTTCGGGGCTGTGGCGGGAATAGAGGTCAGTAAGGAAGCGGTGCGACTCCCCCTTGTCCATCTCTTGGAGGTTGGGTACCCGCTGCTCGGCCATCTCGCTGCTCCTTCCGTGTTCGCGAACGACTACGACGTCATCTTTGTGCAGCCATGGTGCCAGCCCTAGAACCTTGTCGCATCCAGCGAGAGCTTATTCACCGAGTTGCCGGGAAAATGGATTCTACGAACTTGCGCCACGCTTTGTCACCCATCAGACTTGGCTCCATAACACAACGTGGCGGGCTAGCCTAGAGTAGTCCCGCCCTCTTTAGAGAGGAGGAATAGAGAGAAATGGTGTTGAGCACAAGAGTGAGGGTCCTATTGATGGCCATGGTGGTTGTGGGGATGGCGCTGGGCGTGATAGGTGTCGTGGGAGCCGTAGGCTCCGCCTCGCCCAACAACAACGACGACGACCATGGCGACGACAAAGACCGCAGTACCCTCACCGTCGTGGGAAAGAACCCCGAGAACGAAGTCATAGACCTGGGACCACAAGGACCAAGCCAGGGCGATATACGCGTCATAAACGCCCCGCTCTACGACGAGAGCGGAAAGGAGAAGATCGGGCGCTTCGACCTGTTTTGCGCAATAACCGACCCCGCCGATGAGTCCTCAGAGAAGGCCCACATGGCCCAGTGTACGAAGACGTTCACTCTGCCGGGAGGGCAGATCAGCGTACAGGGCGTGGAAGCCTACCCCAATCTGTCTGCGCTCGCACCTGGGGTGAACGCCATCAGTGGCGGTACGGGCGAGTACGCTGGTGTGCGGGGCGAACAACACTTCGAACTCCGGGGAAACAAAGTCATCGACACCTTCCGCTTCATCGACTAGTGTTGGACTAGTCGTAAGCTAGAGCAAGAGGGCCGGGGTGCAAAGGGGAACCCCGGCCTTCCTCTTTCGCCACCCCTAGTATCGAGTCAGCCCTCTTGCTCTCTCCTCAAGGGCTACCCTGTGGCGGTGGTGAGCTTCGGCGCCCAGTCGGGTGAAGAGTTGTATTTGGGGTCGTTGCTGACGTTCTTCGGCCTGCCCGAGCCGTCGGCGTTCTTCTTGAAGATCTCGGCGTTCTCGGGGAGGTCCTTGCGGTACGCTATCGCGGTGCCGCTGGGAGACCAGACGCAGTCCTCCTCGCCGACGTAGCGGCTGTCGGTTACGTTGGTCAAGTCACTGCCGTCTAGTCTCATGGTGTAGATGTCGGGCTTCTTGTACTGACCTCTGCTCGCGAACGCAAGCTTCTTGCCGTCGGGGGAGAAGTCGGGGTCTTCCTCGCCAATGTTCGGCGTATCGGTAAGGTTGTGCCGCCCGGAGCCGTCGGGTTTGACCGTCCAGATGTCAGGGCCATCGACGAAGGCTATCTCGGTGCCGTCCGGTGACCAGGTGGGGGTGCCCTCGTGGTTGAAGTCATCGGTGAGCTTCTTCTGTTCCGAGCCGTCAGCGTTCATCACCCAGACGTCGACCTGCCAGTCGCTCTGGCCTTCGGGGGTAGAAACCCGCTCCTGCCTCACGAATGCTATCTTCTTGCCGTCTGGGGACCAGGTGGGGCCGTACTCGGGGAGGTTGTTGGAATTTGTGAGGGCCTTCTTATCATTGCCGGAGCGGTTCATCACGTAGATGCCGCGGGTGCCGGCTTCGTAGCTCGCGGCGTAGGCTATCTTCTCGCCGTCGGGCGAAAAGGTTGGGTTGCCGGAGCCCGAGGCGCTGGTGAGCTGCTTCGTCCCTGTGCCGTCCGGGGACACGGTGATGATCTCTGCGGAAGAGCCACCGGTGCCCGTGTCGCGGTAGCCCTCGAAGGCTATCCTGCCGTTCTTTCCTGGAAAGGCTGCCTCGGCCTTCTGCGAGATCGCCAATATCGCCACAGCGCAAGCCACCGCAGCCGCAATCATCACCGGTAGATAGAGCGTCCGTCTTGCCATGTGGTTCTCCCCCTCTTTGTCAGGTAACGCGATGCGAGTATAACCCAGGGGACGGAGTAGCCCAAAGGCCGAATGACCCATCTCGGTCAATGCGAACTTACGGCAACTCCCTATGGCCGAAGTTAGCAGAATTCATCCTCTACGCACTCGGGTGAATAAGGGAAGGGCCGATACTGTGCTGCGTGCGACATGGTCGGCCATGACCTCGTGCATGCGGTCTAGCTGCGCCCGGACAATCCCCCAGTGCTCATCGTCTGCTCCCCATCACTCGGCCTCTGGCATAGGCGCGTCGAGGAACGGTGGGATTATCGAAAGCAGCAGATCGGCGCGGTGCACAAGCGTCACGTGAGAGGTGCCGGGGAGCACCGCGAGTTGTGAATTGGGGAGGCCGGCGGGGGTATCGCCGAAGATACCCCCGCCTAGGAGTCGAAACATCTCGACAGCGTGCTCGGGGCGGACGAGATCAGAATCGCCGATAATGAGCAGGGTGGGCGCCTTGATCGACTGAATGACCTCGGCCGGCACGTCCTTGATGTTTCTATCCATCTGCGTCTTTTTGGCGAACAGCGTGGCGAAATTATCCGGATTCGGCGCTATCCGGATGTATTCCTCGTGCCACGAAGACCCGAACATCATTTCGGGTTTCATGTCCCCTAGTCCTTCCATGAGCCCAGGGTGGACGCCGCTCAGGTTGTAAGTGACCGAGGCGAGCACGAGCTTGCGCACCACATCCGGATGTCGGATGGCAAGGTGCAAGGCGACGCTGGCGCCCATGCTGTAGCCGAAAACATCAGCCTGGGCGATCCCAAGGTGCCGGAGCGCTGCGGCGGTGTCATCGGCCAATTGCTCGATGGAGAGCGGGCGATCGATGTCGGCCGTGCGCCCATGGGCCTGCAGCTCGAAGGCGATGACCTGCCGAGTCTCGGCAAGGGCCGGCAGAAGCTCTCCGAACGACGTGCCGATTGCCGAAAACGCGCCGTGGAGCAGAACCAGCGGCGGTCCGGAGCCGTGGATCTCGTAATACATCTCCAGATCGTTCACCTCAGCGTAGCCGCTAGTCCCCGGGGCCCGAGCATCGTCGCCATTCGTCATGTTGGATTGCTCCTAACTCGGCAGTTGGCATTGTCTGGTAGCAGCATACGGCAATAATCTCAAACAACCAGAGAATCTTACAAAGCAACCAAAAGAACACCCGGGTGAGGAGGCTTACCCTCGAGCTTACTACTACGGAATGCGGGGTAGCACCTTTCCGGCTGGAGGATCCTTCCTAGAGCGGATACCACATCCGCGGCCTACAGATAGCGACGTCCATCGCCCCGGTAAGCCAAGTATGCCTCGTAGGAGGCCTGTACGAAAGGTGCGAGCGTCACAACGGCCATGACGGGCACGAGGAGGAACCCGACAAGGACCGCCATGAGCGCGAACGTTATGGTCCACCCGATAAAGATAACGCTGAGCCAGGCAACCTGGTAGAAGACCGATTTCAACGCGTGCCCGGCCACAGTGGGAGAATCGTCCTTGTAGACAAGCCAGATCACGAACGCCGCAACAGGCCCGAGAAATCCCGTAAAGATGTTCAAGAAGGTGCTCAGATGGGCAAGCACCGACCACGTGCGCTCGTACTCGACGCTCATCACGCCAAGACCAGGTGCCTCGAGCCGCGGGCCGTACTCGCGCTGGATCCCGTAGTTCCTCGCGTCAGTCTTCATGTGCGCTCCTTCCTCACCGTGGATAACCGCGTATACGCTGGCGTAAGACGAAGGTTTCGTCCCCCATGTTGTCCGTTCGCGCACACTACTTTCCGTTTCCCCTCCAGTGCGTGATAATACCCTTACCTCACAATGCGTTTGGGCGCAGTCACATATGTGGCACGAGCATATATAATCTACGAACGTGCAAGAGAAAGGGGCACAGGTTGACCGAAGAGTCGCAGAGCACGGGTAACGGGCGGGGTACGACTGCCACGGGGGCCGAGAGTCTATCGGTCACGGACAATCGTACGGGGAAGAGCTATGACGTCGAGATAAAAGACGGCACGGTCCGGGCTATGGACTTCAGGCAGATCAAGGTCGACGAAGACGACTTCGGCCTCATGACCTATGACCCCGGTTACTCCAACACGGCGAGTTGCAGGAGCGCTATCACCTACATAGACGGGGAGAAGGGAATCCTGGAGCACCGGGGCATTCCCATCGAGCAGCTATGCGAGCACTCTTCCTACCTCGAGGTGGCCTATCTACTCATCTACGGCAGGCTCCCTACCGAGGACGAGCTGGACCGTTGGACCTATGAGATAACCCATCACACCTACGTTCACGAGAACATCAAGAACTTCATGAATGGCTTCCGTCACGACGCGAACCCGATGGGGATGCTGCAGGCCTCCGTCGGCGCCCTCTCGACCTTCTATCCCGAGGCCCAGGATATCGACGATGAGTACCAGCGCCACGTTGCGGCGGTGCGTCTGATCGCCAAGATGCCTACCCTGGCTGCGTTTGCCTACCGTCACAGCCTCGGGTTGCCCTACGTCTACCCTGACAACGACCTCTCCTACGCGGGCAACTTCCTGTCTATGCTCTTCAAGATGGCAGAGCCCAAGTACGAGCCCGACCCGCGCCTGGAGAAGGCACTCGACGTGCTCTTCATATTGCACGCCGACCACGAGCAGAACTGTTCAGCCGCTGCTGTAAGGGTCGTCGGGTCGTCGAGGGTCGACCCCTTCTCGGCCATCACCGCAGGCTGCGCCGGACTCTACGGCCCGTTGCACGGCGGGGCCAATGTCGCGGTTCTCAGGATGCTCCAGCGCGTAGGAAGTATCGAGAACATCCCCGCCTTCCTCCAAGGCGTCAAGCAGGGTGACGAGCGTCTCATGGGCTTCGGGCACAGGGTGTACAAGAACTACGACCCGCGGGCCAGGATCATCCGCGGCCACGTCGACGAGGTGCTCGAGGCCACGAACAAGGAGAGCCCGCTGCTCGATATCGCCATCGAGCTCGAAAAGCAGGCGCTCGACGACGACTACTTCACGAGCCGCAAGCTCTATCCCAACGTCGACTTCTACTCAGGCCTCATCTACGAAGCCCTCGGGATACCGACTGATGCTTTCACCGTCATGTTCGCCATACCACGCACCTCGGGTTGGATGGCCCAGTGGATGGAGATGATAGACGACCCAGAGCTCAAGATCGCCCGTCCGCGCCAGATCTACACCGGCCCCCGTGAAACAGACTACGTGCCAATAGACGAGCGCTAACGCGCCCGCCGGCTCCGCCGCCTTGTCTGCTAGGTCTGTCTGGTCCAGCTTTCGGATGCGCAAGCCCTGACTGACAAGCTGCCTGCAAGGCGGCGAGCTGAAGTGCTCTTTACGAGCCGCCCAGCACGGCGTCGTAGAGCCGGCGCTGGCGTTCGAGCGCCATCATGTAGATCTCGTGCCTGGACGGGTCCGGTTCGAAGGTCTCGCCGAGTGGCGCTTGTGCGGTCTCGATCTCCGGCCCTCCCAGCGCTTCCAGGGCGATCAGGGCTGCGCCCCTGCTGGAAGCCTCCTTTACTCCAGAGAGCGTGACCGGTCTGCCTAGAGTGTCTGCCATGATTCTGGTCCACGTCGGTGAGTTGAGGAGGCCCCCGCCGCTGGCAACAACCTCCTTCTCCCCGGGGGAAGCGGTGTCGATCATCTCCGCGATAATGGCGAACCTGAAGGCCACAGCCTCCATCGCGGCGCGCAGTATCTCGACTGGCTTGCTGGTCATCGAGAGCCCGGACACGGTCCCGTTGGCCCTGTCGGCCCATCCCGGACCACGCTCTCCGGCGAGCAGCGGCAGGAACGTGAGGCCGTGGGAGTCCGGCTCCATGTCGGACAGCAGTTCCTCGGTCTTCTCCGGATCTGGAAGGCGTAGCGTGTCGCGCAGCCATTCGATCAGGTTTCCACCATCTGAGAGCGCGCCGCCCATGACGTAGCGTTCCGAGTCGGCCCTGTAGCACCAGGGACCATCCGGTATCTCCACGAACTCCGCTTTCCACAGCACCCGCATCGCGCCGCTAGTGCCGACCATCAACGCCAACCGGTCACTACCCGTGCATCCGCTTCCGACGTTCGAGCAGGCACCGTCGCCCACTGCGGGGAGCCAAGGTGTCTCCCGCAGGGCCGGCCAACGCTCTGTCCACTCCCCGGCCAGACCCCTTCGGGGCTCATCAGAGATGGCGGAGAGTTGCGCCTCTTGGGCGGGCAGGGCATCCAACGTCTCGCGGTCCCACCTCCGCCGATTCTGGTCGAAGAGGCCTGTTCCCGAGGCCATAGACGTACCCACCTGATACGGCTCCCCGAAGAAGCGGGCGTAGAAGTAGTCGGCGGGGGAGACCCAGCGTTCCGTCTTCTCGAATACCTCGGGCATGACGCAGCTCGACCACAGCAGCTTGGCAGGCCAGTAGCTGGAGTGGGGCACGCAACCCGTGCGACGGTGGTTGGCCCTCTCGTCCAGGCGTTCGCGCAAATCTGGTACGCACTCTGCCGCACGGCGGTCGGCCCAGGTAAGGATCGGGGTTGTAGGACGCCCGTCCCGGTCGAGGCCGAGGACCGAGTGCCAGAAGGTGCTCATGGCGACACCGGAGATCACCACTCCACCGGCCTGGGAGAGCGTGCCGTCTACTGCACGGACCACGAGGTCGAGTAGCTCCTCGGCGTCTTTCTCCGCGCCGCCGTCCGCTGTGTACTCGAACTCGTAGTCGAGCTTCACCTCGGTACCCTCCACGCCGTTGCCAGCATCGTCGTAGAGCTCGGCCCTCACCGACGATGAACCAACGTCCACAGAGAGAATCCTTGCGCCCTGAGGTTCCCTGGATACCATGCTCCCACCTCCCTGAAAGATCACCCTTCACGGTAGTTTAGCAAGCCGCTTCTCCGCATAATTCTCAGGGAGCATCCATGTTTACCGGCAGCCCTGACTCGGGTACCGAGATCACTAACAGCCGCAGGCTTATCTAGGAGGAGATCGTGGCGAGCGAAGATAGGTTGAGGGAACTCGAGGAGAAGTACGAAGACTACAAGGTCTACGACAACCAGGGCGAGAAGATCGGGAAGGTCGATGACCTCTTCGTGGACGAGACAGATCGCGAAGAATACATCGGCGTCAAGATGGGGTTCCTCGGTCTCAAGTCTACTCTGATCCCCATGGAGATCGTCCGCGTAAACGAAGGCGAAAGGACCATAGAAGTCTCGGAGTCGAAGAACCACGTAAGAAACGCCCCGAGCTTCGACGACGACGAGGACATCACTCCCGACTACGAGGACCGTATCCGCAGCCACTTCGGCCTCGAATCCCTGGGGAGTTCTGAGGGTGGCCACGGTGGTTACGACGACCGTTCTTCTGCAGACCCCGAGTATGGGAACACGGAAGAGTCCGAAGAGTCCTCTGAGGCCGGATCGTCCCTCGGTAGTACAGGGTCCTCCACCGATGAGACGAACAGGGAAGCATCGACCACGCGCCACACCGAGGAGACCATACAGGAAGACGGACGCACGAAGATCCGCCGCCGCGTGATACGCGAGGAGATCATCGAAGATGACGACCCCAAGAGCCAGAACAATTAGCAATCGCCCTTAGCTCTTCAGCGAAACAAGAACCTGATACCTGATGCCGCACTATGCACCAGGTCATCGACCTGGTGCATAGCTCATTACGAGGGCCACCTGCCTCCAGGCAGGTGGCTACCTGATGATGATTCGACCACGTAGGCCCAAGCCAGGAGGACCGAGCCCTCGTTCGTCTCGACAGGGAGCAATACGCGCCGGTAGTGACTGGACGCATCGACGGGATCAAAGCCTTCCAGACGGTCGAGGGCCGGTAGACGCAACTCAGGATCGTCGAATGCGAAGATCTCACCAAAGGTCCGTGGACCCTCCGGCAACGACCCCACCTCACGGTCGAGCCGCCGCTGTTCCTCAGCGTCCCTCGTATAATCGCCGGTCCCGAAAGCACAAATGGACTCTCCAGGTACGACTAGCGCAGGGTAGCCGAAGGGAAGATGGTACACGTCGCCCCGCACCGTCCCCTCTTCGACCCTCAAGGCACCACCGCAGAAACGCTCATGGTTACGCTCACCACGCTTGAGCGTACCGTAAAAGAACATAACCAGCGGCGGACTATCACCCATACAAGTGCCTGAAACCTATCTCTTGCGAGCGGCTGCCGATCCGACGAGAGTCGCGTAGTCGACCTTTATACAGCGATCCATTACAACGGTGAGGTTGTGTTCTTCGGCGTAGGCAGCCGCCTCCTCGTTGATTACGCCGGATTGCATCCACAGTACCTTCGCGCCCGCGGCCACGGCGTCCACTGCCACGGGCATCACCTTCTCGCTGCGCCGGAACACGTCCACTATGTCCACCTGCTCGTGGATCTCTTCGACCGACTCGTACGGCTCTTCGCCAAGGACGGGACCATGGAGATTCGGGTTGACGGGGAAGATCTTGAATCCGAAGGCCTGCAGTGCGCCCGCGATCGCGTGGCTGGTACGGTAAGGCCTGTCCGACAAGCCGACGACAGCCACGGTGCGCGCGCGGCGCAGCAGGTCGCTTATCTCTCGAATATCAGGGTTTGCGTGCATGTCGCTCCATTCCCAGGGACCTCAGGCCTCGATGTTACCCGATCTCTACGCACATCGGCGAGAGGGCGTGGTCTATGCGCACCAGCCTGCTCGACAGGGTCCTGGCTGGAGAGGTGTAGCTTGGGACCTGCAGCACGCCTCACAAGAACCGAGTCACGACAGAGCAACTCACCTCAGCAAATCCTGATGCCTGAAACCCGTGGCCTGCAGCCGTTGTTTGCGAAGCAAGCCACCAAGAAAAACCCCGACCCGAGAGCCGGGGCCAAATCCTGCGCATAACCTCCGCTCTTAAGAATCTTCCAGGACGAAGGTGATCTCCATGTTCACCCTGTAACCCGTGATGTTGTTGTCCTCGATCTCGACGTTCTGGTCCTTGATCCAGGCCCCCTGGACACCGCGCAGGGTAGAGGTAGCACGGGCCACACCTTCCTGGATAGCATCCTCGAAGCTCGTCTCCGACACAACGCTCAGTTCGGTTACTCTGGCTACGGCCATAGGATCTCCTTTGCCTTCGCTTGCTCTCTGCTTCCCTGGACATTTACTACCCGCGCCTGCGGGAAATAAACGCTTCGCACCGGATGTTTGAAGGCCTGCAGACGACAATGCCTGTCGCCCCATGTCCCGAGGCCTGAAATCTGTAGCCTGGAGCCGCCTAGAGTTCCGCCAGCAGCACGGGGTCGCTTGTCGGCTTCTTCGAGCCTCCGGCCGGCTCGACGGTAACCGCTATCACGTCGGCCTTCGTTATGGAGTTCGTGACCGGCGCCACTGTCACGTTCCCCTCTGGCCGGAAGAGTCCGCTGGGTTTGGGCACGTCATCGCTTATGACCCAGATCTGGCACGTCCGGTCCTCAGGCACAGAAGGCATGTCCCTGGCCACCAGGATGACCTGATTCTTTTGGATAGTGGCCACTTCGGCGTTGGCGCCCTGATCCGCCCACGATCCCTCCAGTGCGATGGTCCGGCTCTGCTGGAGCTGATCCTGCTCGACCTTGGCCTGCAGGTCTTTCACCTGGCCCTGCGCGTCCTGAACCTGGCCTTGTAGGTCCTCTACCTGGCCCTGCAACAGCACGTTCCACGACAGCAACCCCATCACCAGCAGTGCCGCAGCGCCGAGCGCGAGGCTCCGGGCGCTGAGAAAGTCCCTCACCCTCGCGAACGTGGACCGGTCTCTGACACGGCGGGGTTCGGCCTCGGCCTCCACAACCTCCATGACCCTGCTGCGCAGCTCTGGCGACGGTTCCTGTTCTTGCGGGGAGAACGCGAGCAGGCCCGCTACGGCGCCAAGCTCATCTAGCTCGGCTTGCCTTTCGGGGTGGGCGGCGAGATATTCCTCGAAACTCAGCCTCTCCTCCTCAGGCAGGGCGCCGAGGACGTAAGCGTCTTTGAGATCTTCGAAGCGTTCGTGGTTCATCTCACTCATCTCGGCACCGCCGCGTCTCTTGACTCGAAGTAGTCTCTGATCTTTTTCAGTCCCAAACGCATCCTGCCCTTTACCGTTCCGAGAGGCAGGCGGAGAAGATCGGATATTTCCACATGCGTGTACCCGGAAAAGTAAGCCAGCTCCAGAATCGTCAGCTGCTCGGGTGGGAGGGTGTTGAGGGCCTCCCTGACCTGGTCGCGTTGCGAGTTCCTCCACGTCTCGGCGAAGGCCTCGCTCGGTTGGGAGCGTGGGGCTGAGGCTTCGATCTTGTCCTGCGTCCTGCGCCGGCTCGCTTGGGTACGTAGTTGATCTATGCCGCGGTTGTGGACTATGGAGAGTATCCAGGTCCTAACGCTGCCTCTCTCCGCACGATAGCTGCTAGCACTCCGCCAGACCTTCAAGAACGCGTCCTGCGCCAGGTCCTCGGCGGCCTGACGTTCCCCCATCATCCTGTAGGCCAAAGAAAAGGCTGCGCGGCTGTGGCGGTCGTACAGCGTCGCAAACGCCTCGGCGTCGGCCGCCTCGACCAGTGAGATCAAATCCTCGTCCGCAAGAATAAGGTAATGTCGCCCCATTTCAGCCATACCCTGATTCTACGGCAATGCGGCCAGTCCGGATCAACTATAAGAGGACCTGAGTTTGGCGTGCTAAGATCTAAACGGGCTTCGTTCCAGCTGATCAAACGCCCAACCTGATAGAGGATAGATTTGCGGCTGAGTGTACTTTCCAGTGGTAGCTCGGGCAATGCGACCTACATGGAGACGGATTCGGGCGGCCTCCTCGTAGACGCCGGCCTCCCGCCACGGCGCATAGGTGCCCTGCTCGCCCGTATCGGCAGGAGCCTGGCCGACGTAAACGCCGTCCTGCTTACCCACGGACACGCCGACCACACCTGCGGCGTCGCTGCTCTGGTGCGCGAACGCAATATCGAGGTCTTCGCCGCGCCAGGCGTCGGCGAGTCTCTCGGCGCGAACACGATAGCCCCAGGAGAGCCCTGCTCCGTCGAAGACCTTGGAGTAACGTTCTTCGAAGTTCCGCACGACTCGATGACCTACGGGGTTAGGGTATCCGACGGTAGTAGCGTGGCGGCGATGGCGACGGACCTCGGTGAGGCTGGAATCGCCGTACTGCGGAGCATGAGTGGGGCCGAGGCGGTGGTCATCGAGGCGAACCACGATTTAGACTGGCTCAGGCGTGGCCCATACTCGGCGAGCCTGAAGCGCCGGATCTCCTCACGGCACGGCCACCTTTCGAACCGGCAAGCGGCCGATGCCGCCGTGGCGCTGGCCCCCCACGGGCTCAAAGACCTCGTCCTCGCCCATCTCTCCAGGACCAATAACTCTCCGACCCGGGCCTGTGGCACCGTAGACCGGGCGCTCAGGGAAGCTGGCCACGGCTCTGTCAGGGTGCGGGCTGCGCTCGCCGGCCATCCGACACCCTGGATCGAGGTAGGAACCCCG
>DASSCV010000043.1:0-4098 GCA_035697505.1 Rubrobacter sp. | reverse complement strand
GGAGCTGGCGGAACTACACTACGCCGAGCACAGCGAGAAGCCTTTCTTTGAGGAACTGGTCGAGTTCATTACCGCAACACCGGTCGTCGCCATGAAGATAAGAGGCGAAGGCGCGATAAAGGCCATGAGGACCCTTATGGGGGCCACGAACCCTGCCGACGCAGCGCCTGGTACGATCCGGGGCGACCTGGCCCTTAGCATGCCGGATAACCTCGTCCACGGTTCTGATTCGCCCCAGAGCGCAGATCGGGAGCTAGGCCTCTTCTTCGGCCCTTGAAAGTCTCGCGCCTCGTGCTCGCCTCGGAGTCGGCCAGGCGGGTGAACCTGCTGGACACCGCAGGCTACGAGTTCGAGGCCCATAAGAGCGGATTCCCCGAGCTGGTACTCGAAGACCCCATAAAGACCGTCAGGGCCAACGCAAAGGGCAAAGCGCTCGCCGTCGCGAAAGACCCCGATAGCGTCGTGCTCGCGGCCGATACTGTCGTCTATCTGCCCGACCTTCCAATGCACGACCGCATCTTCGGACAGGCCAGAAACAAAGAAGACGTCCGCTGTTTCCTAGACAAATTACAAGGGCGCTCCCACGAAGTCTACACAGGAGTCGCTGTCGCAAGGGGCGAAGATCTCACCCTGCGCCACGCCGTTACCAGTGTGCGCATGCGAGTCCTCGATAGCGCCGAAGTAGAGTCCTACGCCCACTATGGAGAAGGCATAGGAAAGGCAGGGGGATACGCTGTACAGGGACGGGCCGCATCATTCGTCGAGTGGATCGGCGGCGACTACACGAACGTTGTCGGCCTACCGCTCGCCCTCACAGGTAGGATGCTCGCCAACGCAGGAATCCCCCACCCCTGAAAGGGCAGTTCGGAAGACATCAAGTCCATGAGTCACCTCATGCTAAGGCGATTGGCTTGCATGTGAAACATTTTCATACAGTCTCAGAAGGCGTGTTCTCCGAAGTTCGGCAAAACCCGGTCCTACACTTACGAGCGTCCCTACCTGAGATCGGTCGCCCTCAGGCATGTACAATCCGTCCCTATGTATCGAAAGGAGGATCCATGACCGACCCCGAGCGCAGTAAGCAGACGGTGATCGCCTACCTCGACACGGCGTTCAACGACAAGCAGCCAGCCGAGGCAGTAGAGAACTACGGCGGCTCGCACTACATCCAGCACAACCCCCAAGCTCCGGACGGCTTCGAGGCTTTCATCCAGTTCCTAGAGGGCTTTGTTGAGCAGTTCCCCCAGTTGAGCCTCGACATAAAGCGCGCCATCGCAGAGGGGGACCTGGTCGTGACCCACAGCCTGCTAAAGACCTCACCCGAAGACCGCGGCTCTGCGGTAGCGGACATCTTCCGCTTGGAGGACGGCAAGGTTGTCGAGCACTGGGATGTAGTGCAGCCCGTACCTGAGAGCGCGGCGAACGACCACCCCATGTTCTGATAGTGATAGCTTCGCGACCTCGGAGGGGGTGGCACACCCCGCCGCGAGTCCGGTCACGGCGCTAACCACGGCGATGATCCAGGAGCGAGCCATCCCACGCCATTCGCCCAAGTGCCCTAGAGGGGAGACGCTCCGAACTTCGCCTTGACGGGGTTCTAGGACGCTGTGCCAGCTACACCCAGCGACGCACCCTGGCCTTATAGGCCAGGTACTCCTCCCCGAAGGTGCGTTCCAGGTAACGCTCCTCGCGCCCTATCACCTCGCGCCCGATCACATACACAACCAACGGTAGAAAGAGGATGGCCCACAGCGAGTTCCTCAGGGCGGCTATCCCGGCGTAGATCATGGCCAGAGAGAGGTAGGCAGGGTTGCGGCTGTAGCCGAACGGACCTGCAGTGGTCAGCCTCGGAACAGGCCTGTCGGTGCGTATAGGCGCGTCGGCGTCGCGCATTGTTCTACGCCACCAGCCTCCGATCAGTGCCCCGCAACCTATGAGGGGCCAGCCGACGATACGCGCCACGCCGCTCGGCAAGAAGGGGAGGTGTGCCTTTCTGTCGAGTATCAACCCCAAGAGCAGCGGTAGGAGGTAGATCAGAGGTGGAGGCACCTTGATGCCCGGGTTGTCTCGCTCGTCGTTGGACATGCGTTCTCCTTCGCTCGCTTCCCTCAACACAACATCTTACGTCATTCATACAATGTCGGGAAAGGGGTACGAGCAACGCTCCGATCGTCACTTTGGCCAGTATGCGAAGGGCGGAATGGAACGAGGAGCCCTTCTGGGTGACTCGCGGAGCAACGCCGCAAGCGCTTCCGAACTTTTTCGGATAATCTCGAAAGAAGAGTTCTCGGAAGTTGGTAGATTAGTTCGAAAAATAGTCCATTTGCGTGATGCACCATCACTCTTAATGCGTCATAATTGTTCCCATCGAGCAACGTGGCGGGGCTTCCATAGGGTACCGCCACAATGGAAAGGAGGTCTTTTAGCTCTAACCGTCGGGAAATAGAGTAGGGATTTGCTTTGGGAAGGAGAAAAAGTTGAGAAGGTTGATGGTGCTTTTGGGGTTGTTGGCGGCGATGATGCTCGCGGCTTCTCCGGTCTTGGCCTGGCAGCCTGGACCTGGTGAGGGCAGTAAGTACTCCAAGAACTACTACCCCACTTCTTACTTCAAGTACTGTGAACCGGATGGCTCACAGTATTACGGCAGCAAGAAGGCCTCTAACACTAAGTGGTGTGATCACTGGTATACCGAATACCAGAAGAAGACCTTCAACGGCAAGCAGTACTACTATGTCCATGTCTACTACTGGTGGAAGACCCCTGACGGCAAAACGCACGAGTGGGACGACTGGTATTACTGCCAGTATCACAAGTACAACGACCCGGACTCCACCCATCCCTATTTCAAGGCCTGGGTCACCTATAAACCCACTGGCAACCACTATTGGGAGTCGTTCTACTGGCAAAATTAACCGCTAGAACACCGATTCGGCAGGGGGTGCGTTCTGTAGGGTAAACCGTTCGAGGATAGGCAGAGCACCGGGCTGGCCTTGGGCTCTTGGAGCTTCCAGAGGCCAACCTGGTGCCCTTTAGAGCTAGCGGGCGTCTGGGCTACGATGCCCCGCCCCTAGCTCTTCTACACGCAAGTGCCCGGAAGGAAGATTCTCCGAAGCTCGCTTACTCTAGGAAGTCCCTATGACGACTTGGATCTTGGGAGACGCCTCACCCTCGAGACGGAGCACGTAGCGGTAACCGTTTTGCTGCGCGCTGCGACCCTGCTCGTCGAGGTAGTCCCAACGCACGTCGACGCAGAGAAGCCTCTCGCTAAGTGCCTCCGAGGTGACGAGGATGGGCCGGATGTCCACGAGCCCCTGCGCACGATAGCGTTCGGCCGCCCCGTCGAAGGCGGCCTCTATCTCCTGGCGTGCGGCGATAGGGACGCTGCCCTCGTCCGACAACACGGGGGCAGGTATGGCGTAGCAGCCGGAGATGGTCTTCAGGTCTCCCGCGGCCAAAGCCTCCCCGTAGCGAACTAAGAAGCGTCGCACGTGTTCATCTGTTGGGTTCATCACCGATCCTCCCGCTCGGTCGCTCAGATCCATCTTACGGCTACACTACGGTGGCCACACTCCTCTATTCACCCAATTGCCCGGAAAGTAGATTTTGCGAACTTCGCCTGTATGTTCCCGGAAGTTCACTACCCAAGGTCCGAAAGATAGTTCATTTGGGAGATGCACAAAGCCCACCTGGGATTGCAGGTAGTACAGCGGGCACGAACGCACCGAGCATGGCCCAGGCGAACCTCCCACCCCACATCAGGTAGGTGCAAACTATCGAGCCACCGATGTCGGCGGCCAGTTTGGCCGGATCTGGTGGTAGAGCAACTTCTCGCCGAAGGCCATAGATGCCGTCCCTCCTTCATTACAACCAGCCGCGGTTCTTGAAGACTTGATACAGCGTGGCCGAGACGAGCCCCATCAGCACCAGCGCGAACGGGTAGCCCAAGGCCCAGTGCAGCTCCGGCATGTGGTCGAAGTTCATCCCGTAGATCGAGGCGACCAGCGTCGGGGCGAACAGGATGGCCGCCCACGAGGAGATGCGCTTGACCTCCTCGTTCTGGTCGTAACTGGCCTCGGTCAGCCGAGTGATCTCCTCGTT
>DASSCV010000042.1:0-3075 GCA_035697505.1 Rubrobacter sp. | reverse complement strand
GTGTTGTCCGCAGCCGTTCGAGCTCATCCCCGAAGTCGGTGCCCGAAGCATCTGGGGGAGGCGTCAGAAAATCCGGACAGCGGCCCGCCACACACATGGCGGCCACCAGTGCCGAGATATCAGTGCCGGGAAGGACACGCCTCGCGCGGGCTGCCCACGGCGCGTGCACCGTCTCACGTCCGTGGTGGAGCAGCACCCCGAAGCTCGTGACCGTCTCCCAGAGGGGGCTCGGGGTGATGCGCACCTTGGTGAGGTCTTCGGTAGAGAGGGGGATCTCGATCATCGCTCGTGCTGTCTTCCGTAACAACGCTTGCAAGACTCCACCACATTATCTCTGAGTGCTGCCCGCATTCCAACACCTTTCGCGAAAACCCGAATCGATTCCGTTGCCAAGCGCCTGCCTTTACGCTGGGCACATGATCGAACGCACCCTGGTGATCCCGTCGACTGGCCGGAGCTAAGGAGGATCCGATGACGAGAAAAGGACCGAGATGGTCACTCGTAATGGCGATTGGATCCTTGGTATTCGTCGGCATCGCGGCGTCCGCCACGCACTACCTCCGGGAACCGTACAACCCCGGATTCTTGGAGTTCCCGGTCGTCACGGCGTTGCACGTGGTCCTTGGAGGACTTTATCTGACCCTCGCGCCCTTCCAGTTCATAAGCAGGATCCGTTCCAGGCATCTTGCTTACCACCGCCGAGCGGGGAGGGTGCTCGTCGCAGTTGGCCTGATCGTCGGGATAACGGCCCTGTTGATGGGCCTGATCATACCCTTCTTCGGCTGGGGAGAGAGGGTGATTATTAGCCTCTTCGGGACGGTATTTCTAGTAGCCCTCGTCAAGGGCTTCGTCCATATCCGCGCCGGCCGGGTGACCCTGCACCGGGAATGGATGATGAGGGCGTTCGCCACAGCGCTGTTCATCGCCACACAGCGCCTTATCTTCTTCCCGGCCCTACTGATCTTCACCGACCCGACCAAAGGTCAACTCTCTGCGCTCTGGGTCGCGGCGTTCGTGGCGGCATTCCTTCTGAACGTTTCCGTGGCGGAGACCCGGATCCGCGCCAACCGCAGTGACAGCGTCTCCAAAGGAGGCGAGGTGAATGCCCTATGATGATCGTCGTCTGGAGCAATACGGGCCGAGGATCAAAGGCATCTAGATTATCGGGCATGAACGGGATTTCGGAGCTGTGCTAGGCGCGAGTACAAGAGCGCGCTTCTATCTCATCACAGCATCGTGAAGCGGCGTTCCAGATGTCCGGTGTCCCGTTCCAGGAGCCGGAAGTGCCCGAGTCGACCACCCTGCATTGCGGTAGGTGTGGTCCGAGCAGAAAGGATAGAACGATGAATACGCGGCCGATTCGACAGGAGGAAGAGATCGCAATCCGGCAGCTCGTCCAGGACATGCAGGATGCCCAGAACACCAAGAACGGTGAGCTGTTCGCTTCCGCTTTTGCCCCAGAACACGATTATGTCGCGATAAACGGAATGTTCTTGCCCAATCAGACACGCCAGCAAAATGCCCGCGTTCACCAGAGGCTCTACGACGAGAGCGCAAGCGCCGTCGCCGGGAGGTACGGGGAGGTGGAGGTACTGCTGAATGTTGTCGGGATCCGTCTTCTCGCCGCTCCACGAGTGGCCATTGTGCATGTTCAGAGCGAATTCTGTCTGAAGAGTGATCCGGGCAAGAGGACCAGGAACATTATAACCGCCGTTATGCAAGAACGGGAGGGCGCGTGGGAGATCGTGGCTTTCCACAACGCTCCCGTCCAGAAGCGGGAAGGGGAAAAGACAGGATTCGTAATTTGCATTGAGGATTTGCATCAGGGCACGAAAACCCAGGCCAAAGAAAGGGTGGTTACACAGATGATTAAAGACATGCCGCTCACAGGAATCTTCGTCAACGACCAGGAGGCCGCCCTTGAGTTCTACACGAATACGCTCGGGCTCGAGAAGGTCCAGGATGAGGCTTACGGTCCGGACGCGCGCTGGATCACGGTCTCGCCCGCCCAGATGAGGATCAGGATCGTCCTGAAGAAGGCCGAGCGGGAGCACGAAAAGGCAATGGTCGGCAACTCCGACGGTGCGCCGATCTTAACGTTGGGCACGGACGACATCCATGCAGCTTATGAGCGGCTTAGGGAGCGGGGTGTGCGCTTTCTCGGGGAACCCTATCGCTACCCGTGGGGCGTCGGGGTGCTGCTCCTGGATCAGGACGGTAGCCCCATCCTCCTTCAGCAGGAATTGAATAGACAATGACCAGGGTGATCTTCGACATCAGCATGTCCCTAGACGGGTACATGACAGCGTCCAACGTCAGTGCCGAGGAACCTTTGGGCGACGGCGGCCAACGACTTCACGAGAGGGCCTTCGGCGAGGACGAGCACAACCGCGAGCTCCTCGCGGAGGGCGTGGACGCCGTAGGGGCGGTCATCGCGGGTCGACGCACCTACGACCTTTCGGTTCCGTGGTGGGGAGCGGATGGCCCTGCGGGTCCTGCCCGGGTTCCGCTGTTCGTCGTCACCCACGCCGGGCCCGAAGAGGTGCCCGAGGGAGGCGTGTACACCTTCGTGACCGACGGGATCGAGGAGGCCCTCGAGCAGGCGAGAGCAGCCGCCCGCGACAAGGACGTCGCCGTGATGGGCGGGGCTGATATCGGGCAG
The DNA here is from genome assembly GCA_035697505.1 of Rubrobacter sp. Classification (GTDB taxonomy): domain Bacteria; phylum Actinomycetota; class Rubrobacteria; order Rubrobacterales; family Rubrobacteraceae; genus Rubrobacter_D. The sequence goes on along the minus strand of DASSCV010000042.1, from coordinate 413 downwards.
CAGTACATCAGGGCTGGGCTGGTAGACGAGATCTCGATCCACCTCGTACCCGTGCTCCTCGGCAGCGGCACCCGGATGTTCGAGTACCTTGGCGGCGAGCACATCCAGCTCGAGACCACCGGGGTGATCGAAACGCTTGAGGCAACGCATCACCCCCTGCTGCCGGAGACCATGCCGCCGAAGCCCAGGAGCTTGTTGTCCTTGCCCATGAGTACCGCGCCGTCGGCCGCCGCTAGGCCTGCGATCAGGTGGGCCGTCTCGAAGAGCGCCTCGTCGAGCGTCTCTATCTCGTCGTCGGTCGTCGCCTCGAACTCTTCCCAGCCTACGGCTTGCGGCTCCTGCTTGTGATCGGCGGTGCCGTGGAGCCGCGTGAGGCGGTTGAGGATGTCCACCACGAGGTCGGGGAAACTGCG
>DASSCV010000041.1:0-11491 GCA_035697505.1 Rubrobacter sp. | reverse complement strand
GTGTACCCCAAAAGAAAGGACAGATGCGAATGGCGACGCTTTCGGTACTGAAGTTCAACGATCCCTACGGAGCAGACAGGGTGCTCATCGCTCTGCAAGGACTGCAGGAGCGGCAGATGATCACCCTGGAGGACGCAGCTGTGGTCAGCTGGCCCCAGGGCAACAAGAAGCCTACCACCCGCCAGCTACACGGCACAGCCGGCGCTGGTGCCCTGGGTGGAGCCTTCTGGGGTTTCCTGTTCGGGCTGATCTTCTTCGTCCCCTTCCTTGGCGCGGCGATCGGAGCTGGGATGGGTGCGCTTACGGGTTCGATGGCCGACGTTGGGATAGACGATGACTTCATAAAGCAGGTGCGAGAGAAGGTCACGGAGGGGACCTCTGCGCTGTTTGCTCTGACCAGCGGGGCGACGGCGCCTGACAGGGTGATAGACGAGCTCAGGCAGTACGACTTCGAGATCATCTCCACCAACTTGCCCGAGGAGCAGGAGAACAAACTGCGCGAGGCCTTCGCGCAAGAGTAACAGGGGCCGATTTTGCCTTGGAGCGGTCAGAGCGGGTTGTCCGCTCCAAGGCGGATAGGCCAGGGGAGTCGCCCTTGAGAGAGGTGCCCGGAGTTTCCCGCACCAGCGGAGAATACGGTGATTGATCTCGCCATTCTGGCCATCGTCGTATTCGCATTCGGCCTCGTGTCGCGCCGGCTGGAGGGGACCGTTGTCACGCCGCCAATCGTATTCGTTGCGGCAGGTTTCGTATTCGGACCTTCGGTACTTGGTCTTGTGGAATTCGGGCTCGACGGTCATACAGTTCTCTTGGTGAGCGAGATCGCCCTCTCCCTCGTCCTGTTTACCGACGCCGCGAGCATCAACCTCTCCGTCCTGCGCCAGAACGAAGGATTGCCCTTGCGCCTTCTGGGCATCGGTATGCCGCTCACCATCGCATTGGGGACCGCTTGTGCTGCTGCTCTGCTGCTTACCGACCTCACGTTCTGGGAGGCTGCCATCGTTGGCACCGTCCTAGCGCCCACCGACGCAGCGTTGGGACAGGCGGTCGTGAGCAACCCGCGAGTCCCGGTTCGAGTGCGCCAGGCCCTCAACGTCGAGGCCGGGCTCAACGACGGACTTTCAGTCCCCTTCCTGTTGCTCTTCTTGACCCTGGCGGTGGCCGAAGAGGAGCTACAGCCAGCAAGCTACTGGATACGCTTCGCCCTGGAGCAGGTGGGTCTTGGGATTCTAGTCGGCGTCGGCGTAGGCCTAGTGGGAGGCTGGCTTTTGAGCTGGGCTTCGAAGCGAGAGTGGATGACCGGATCTTTCCGACGCCTCGCCCTGCTAGCGCTGGCGATCATCGCCTGGGCGCTGGCCGACCAGATAGGGGGCAACGGCTTCATCGCAGCCTTCGTCGGTGGTCTGGCGGTCAGACCGACCGTGGAGAGCGTTGGGGAGCAACTGATCCGGTTTACCGAAGCCGAAGGGCAGCTGCTCAACCTGAGCGTGTTCTTTATCTTTGGTGTCCTTGTGGTCGGATTGATCCAGCCTTTGAGCTGGGAGGTTGCTGTGTATGCCCTGCTCAGCCTCACCGCGATTCGCATGCTGCCGGTGGCGCTTTCCCTGATGGGGACGCACCTGCGCGGAGTTTCGGTGCTGTTTATGGGCTGGTTCGGCCCGCGGGGGCTCGCCTCGATAGTGCTTGGTCTGGTCGTGGTGACGGAGGCTCCGCTGCTCGCCGGGCGAGACGAGATCGGGGTGGTGGTGGCGCTGACGGTGCTGCTCAGCGTGCTGTTGCACGGGGTTACTGCTGCCCCGCTCTCGGCTGTGTACGTCCGCCGGGTCGAAGGAATGGCCGCGAGCGCGCCGGAGAAGAGAGAAATGGGAGAGCTGCCGACTCGTGTGGGCTCTGTGTCAACCAATGACTCAAAGGCGACGATGACACCGAATGAGAGGTCAGGATGGAAGGAGCCCGATACGTGAGTATTTAGATCGTCAACCGACGCCGTGCGGCCCCAGGGTCGCCCCACCTAGAGTAAAGGATGCACTGGAGATATGAGCGAGAACGAGGACTCACAGAGGGACTCACAGCCACAACCGAAGCCAGAGCAGCAGGCAGCAGCCCCTGCTCAACCCCAGGTAGAGAACCCTCCGACGATGCCCGCGGGGCCGAACTCATCCATGCCCAGCCAGGGTGCGGGATGGGCACGTGCCTCCACTTCGCAGGTTGTTCGCACGGTCGCCGCCGCCTTGCTCACCACGGCGGTGGTACTGGGCGCTCTCTTGCTCCTCTGGCAGGTAAAGACCTTCGTAGGCTGGCTCGTCATCGCCCTGTTCCTGGCTGCAGTGCTCAACCCTGCGGTCAACTGGCTACAGCGACGCCACAGACTGATCAAGCGACCCCTCGCCATAGCTCTCACCTACCTGGGACTGGTGGTGGCGTTGCTCTTCATAGTGGGGATCTTCCTGCCCCTACTGGTCGACCAGATAAACGGCTTTATCAAGTTCGTCAACACCGCGGCTCAGGCCCCCGAAGGGCCGACTAAATACATCAAGGACCTCGCCAAGCAGAACGGCCTCGGTGGGCTCGTACAGAGGTTCGATACTCAACTCGCCGATCTTAGGAAGCAGTTGGGAGAGGTGCTGGGTAACCTCTTCTCGGCCACCGGACAAATAGCTATTAGCGCCGCCGGCTTCGTCGCCGCGCTGGCTACCGTGCTGACGCTCACCTTCTTCCTGATCTTGGGCAGCGAGCGATACGTCAACGCGGGGGTAGGGCTCTTTGCACAAAGACACCAGCCCCTCGTAAGGCGCATCCTGGAACAAGCGGCGGGGGCCATAAGCGGCTACGTCACGGGCAACCTGGCCATCAGCGTGATCTGCGGCGTGACCACCTTCGTGGTGCTGTTGCTACTAGGGATGCCCTACGCCGCCCCGCTGGCGCTGCTGGTCGCGGTGTTGGACCTCATACCTCTGGTCGGCGCGACGCTGGGTGGGGCGTTGCTCGTTATCGTAGGGTTGTTCGTCGAGCCGTGGAAGGCGGTGGTGCTGCTCGTGTTCGTGTTGGTCTATCAGCAGGTGGAGAGCAATCTCCTCCAACCGATGGTTTACAGCCAGGCCGTTCAGCTCAATGGGCTGGTGATCCTCATCGCGTTGCTGGTAGGCGGTCAGCTGCTCGGCATCCCTGGCGCTCTGCTGGCCATCCCGGTGGCCGAGATCATTCGCATAGTAGTTACGGAACTACTGGCTTACCGGCGTACGACTCAAGAGGCGAACGAGCCCGCCGTTGCGTCCTCGTCGCCTGCTACTTCTGAATGAGGGGTGATCTGCGGTTCGGCCGCGGCTTTCACGGTCGGCGCCGTTGGCATCGCGGTGGGGCGACGCTCCAGCGACGAGAACGAGAAATCCAGATGCGGACAGGATCGCTGAGCAAGGTAGGCTCTTGAAGAATCACGAGGGAGCACACCCGAGGAGGACATAGATATGAGCAGCCAAGGACGCTTCAGGCAGAGGTTGAGTACGCTTGCCGCCACCTGGCGAGTTCTGGCACTGCGCGGACTAGCCGCCCTCATCTTTGGTCTCGTGATCCTCTTCTGGCCGAGCCTTATCCTCGCCGTGCTCTCTCTCCTTTTCGGCGTCTATGCCCTGGTGGACGGAGGAATCGTAGTCGTGCCCGCGCTCAGGACCTCCGATCGAGGCGCGCGAAGGTGGCTTCCACTGGCCGAAGGAACGGTGGGCGTGGCGCTGATCGTCTTCCGGACGCGGGACCGACAACGGCATGAGCAGGTCTAACTCTCAGCAACCCCGAACGGTTGCGGTGTCGAGCGAGGAGGGCGAGATGAGCATCTTTCCGACCAAGATCCTTCTGACCACAGACGGGTCCAGCGAGGCAGAGTTGGCCGCTCGGACCGCGGTGGATCTTAGTCAGCAAACCAACTCGGAACTGCACGTGATCCACGTCTGGGATATCGCCACGACCGCTCTGCTTTACCCGGAAGCGACCGACCCTGAGGGAGTAGAGCTACAGGACCCGATCCTCGTGGAAGATCTCGAACGGAGCGCAGAGCAGCGGGGCAGGGAAGTTCTCGACGCGGAGGTGGAACGAGTACGGTCGGCAGGTGGAACCGTCGCACAGGCGCATCTGATGATGGGAGATGCAGCAAGGGAGATCATACACCTGGCAGGGGATCTAGGGGCAGGACTGGTGGTGATGGGCAGCAGGGGGCGCGGGGGGATAAGGAGGGCTCTGTTGGGCAGTGTCTCAGATTCGGTGGTTCGCCATGCCCATTGCCCGGTGCTGGTAGTTCGCGAATGAAAGGCGAGACCGACAAGGTAAGTTGTCATTCGAGCAGGCGCGGAGGTTCCGAGCATCAGCCTGGCGAAGAGGACAAAATGATTCTTGCGGCAGCGAGAGATTGGTGGAAAGCTGCCCTTGCTACTCATCTGGTCAGCGATGCTGAAGAACCTCGTTGACTGCAAACGCGCTGGACGCCGTGCCGAGGCGGGTTCTGAGACCACGAGGGCTTGTGATGGTTGAGATGGGCAAGATTTCGATCAGGAACTTCTTCGAGCATCGCATGACGACCTACGCGGAGCAGCTGTCCTACCGGGGTCTCTTCGGGCTCTTCCCTTTCATTATCCTGGTATTCGCGTTGCTTGCGGTGCTCCAGGTCGACGCGGTTTTCGACCGGCTCATAGAAGCAGCTACGGCCGCGCCGCCGCAGCAAGGCCCGGAATCGCTAGAACCCGTAGCCGAAGAGGGCAGAGCTCAGACGGCATTCTTGCGACCGCTGATCGAGCAGGCGCGGGAGCAGGCAGGGAGAGGATTGCTCTCCTTCGGCATCGTCGTATCATTGTGGTCTGTCTCCGCGGTAGCCTTCACCCTGACGGAGGCCCTCAGTGCCGCTTACGGGGTTGAGGAGACGCGCTCGCGGCGGAAGCGTTTCGCCTTTGCCCTTGTCTTCGGTCCCTTCCTCGCGCTCGCCTTTATCGTCGCCTGTGGACTCATGCTGATCGGACCGCGGGTGGCTGGGTGGCTCGCTGGGCTGGCGGGGCTGGACGAGGCGTGGGTAGCGCTTTGGGCGTGGCTGCGCCTCCCAGTAGGGCTCTTCCTGCTCGCGGCGGTGCTGTCGATCGTCTACCACATCGTCCCCGACACCAATCGGTCATTCTGGTCCGAGACGCCAGGCGCTCTCTTCGCCGTGATCGCGTGGGCGATCACTTCGCTAGGCTTCTCGTTTTTCCTGGCGAACTTCGCGGGTCATGGCCTTACCTACGGCAGCCTCGGGACGGCCGTTGGGCTGCTCGTTTACCTGTACCTCTCGGCGTCAGTGGTGCTGCTTGGGGCTGAGATCAACGCGGCCGTTTACCGCTTACGCTGAAGACATATCTCTGAAAACGCAGGAGAAATGCGCAAGCGTAGCAAGCAACACTCTTGCAGGCGCTCTTACTGTTGATCAATCCGCAGCACAGTATCGACGCTAAGACCGTCTTGCTCTCCGTCGTTAGCACCCGCCCGTCGGCATCCTGTCCGGTCTTCGGCAAGAAAGCAGCCAGGTTCCACATGTACCTATGTGGCTAGATCTACCGCACGGTAGCGAGCTGAGGATAGCCTTCGACAATTCGCAATCTTCTGAAGATAAGCCTCACTTTCCGGCACGACGCAGAAGTGGTCTGCAAAGGAATCAGCCACGCACAACCCAAGGCGTACTGCCAAAACTTGACCCTAGTGACCCTAACGCGGACGCAATACTCTGCAAACGTGAGCAATCGAGGGAACAGAGAACCCTCTGTCTATGCGGGTTTTGCTAGCCCGTGCAACACTCAGCAGCCACAGACCCCACACTCGTAGCTGGAGATTAGGTCAGCGGTTCGAGTCCGCTCGTCGGCTCTCTTTTTTACCTGCAAAACCCGTAAAAACAGAAAGCCCCCAATGTTCGCGTCGGGGGCATTGTCAGCACTACGTCAGCAGTAGACTATCCCACAGCCTCGTCCCTCGGAATTGGCGTGCTACATGTGGTTGCAGGGCGCAGCAGGTGGCGTAGGCGCATCCTCTGGCATTGACTGGCTGGCCGATGTGCCCGAGTTTCGGCGGGTGCTGCACCGTCGAGAAAGCTTCACCCGAGTGCCGAGACGTTGAATACTGCGAACTTCGCCTGAGCAGAACCCTGCAAAGTTGGGTGAATAAGGGAGCAGAGGTACTCAATCCCAAGCCTCTATTATCCGTACTTCCTCTGACTCGAAGCGGATTTCGTTCCCGCCGTCCTCCATGCTGAGCACGTATCCTGTGGCAGCTCCCGTTTGGGGATCCTTGTCGACGTGCGTTATCTTGCCTCGGCGTCCTGCGTAGTCCCGCCCGTAGCGTGTAGTTTCTACGTCTCGTACTATTGCTTCCCTGGCTAGGTGAGGGTGCACGTGGTCCTTTCCGCTGATCGGCGCTTGCCTTACCCCCGAACATCCTACGCTAGCAGGACCGGGGCGGGACCGAACCTCACTTTAGTTCCATTCTACGAAACTTCGCATGTACGAAGTTCTCCGAAGGTCGGCGCTTTCTTGGTGCTCTGACGTGCTTTGTGCCTTGGAGCACATACACTCCCCTCACACAGGAGTATGGTGACTTCGTTACGTGGCTAGATGACGCCGCGTTCTAGGCGTAGGATCGCTACCTGCCCTCCTCCTAGATGTGGGTCCGCTACCCTACCAAGGACCTGCCACTAGGCAGAAACTCCTCGCTGGTTCTTCGGCGAGGCGGAAAGGGTTTTAGGCCATGTCCACCAATCAGCCCATTACTAGCGGGGCAACAACTTCCACAGTAAGCCGGGGCATCTCCGGGGTGCGCATGCGATCACCCCTAGGTTTGCTTGCAGCTCTCACCTTCTTATTGGGGATCCCTATATAATTTGGCTGTCAAATTCTGTTTGGTAGCGGAGCAGGGACACTGATTCACTTCTTCCTCGCGGCGGGCTCCTTACTGCTTGCGTTCTCTGTTTTCGATTTCGAGCTACCAATCACCTGTAGAACTGCTAGCCCTCAGATGGCTCTTCCCGGCGCTTCCCTTTTCGCGCGGCCTCTAATCCTACAGTGACACTTGTACGAAACGGCCCAGTGAATACTGCGTGCTGCACGCTTATCGAGGAGTCAAGGGGTTGCGAAGTTGATCAAGCGGCGTTGCAAGGTGCCTAAAACCGAATCTGCTGAGCCCAGGTAGTGCGAAGTGGCGCTGTAGGACTAAGCCTTCGCTAGTTGAGGGAAGTACAAAGACGCACGAAAGGCATGCTCTTAGGTCGCTCCAAAGTGGTCCTTAAGCAAATCATGACGGATGAGCCCAATTTGCGTGCGGTCGAACCTGACCTGCTCTACCACCTCGTTTCGCTGGTGCTCGACGCGCCGCACGCGCAACTCGTCAGCCTGACCGTCGACGCTTTCCAGCCACTGGTCCATCTCGAAGACCACGCCGATCATAGTCTCGGAGCGGTTCTTCAATCTGAGCAACTTGGCGTGGCGCACGCACAGCAGTCTCTCCTCCAGCTGGACCTCGCCTAGCCTCTGGCACTCTCCTTCTGCTGTGAGGATCTTGTCGATGTCACAGCGGGACTGCTGGTCAGCGAACTGCTCGTTGGTATCATCTTCCGGGGCCACAGGAGCACGCTCCTTCCGTCTCGGTTTGTCAAGTCAACCTCGCCGGTTAACGGAACGCGCCCGAAGGCCCGAGTCGAGGGGGAAGCACACCCCAGATTGCGGCGGCTTCGGCCCCAGTAAGGCACCCACATCTTGTGGTTGTGCTCATCGTAGCACGTGTGACTCCCCTCACCACGAAGGGCTAAAGCGATGATAGAGGCTTCTCATAGCGCAACACACGCTAATATGCCTGCCAGGAGGGGAGCAATGGTTCGTTATCTCACAGCTTCTTGTATCATTGGCTATTTCCTTTGCCTGCCAGCGTGTTCAATCGGAGCGTCACTTCGGCGAATAGGGGGGATGTTCCCCAGACTCGTACGTCACTTCCTGTCTAGCGTCGGAGCGCGTTGAGTAGCCGCCCCAACGTTCACTGTTGGAGGTTTACCGTGTCAGTGACCGATCGGTACGTGCGGCGTCGACCACCTGCTCGATCGCCGCGCTCGTCACCTGCGAGTCGCCCTTGTCGTACAACAGCGATTCGTGCGTCGCTCCGTCGACTACGCGGTGGATGCTGTCGGGCGAGAGTGCGGCCAGCTCGTCTTGCATTTCGAGCCAACTGGACGACTGTTCACCAGCACTGACGACCGCGAGCGGTTTGTCACCCAGGCTTCCTGTGGCGCGGACCTGAGCGTTGGTTTCAGGGGTGGCACGAAATTCTTCAACGGTGGTACCCACCTGCCGCGTCGAGGAGTTGAATGCCTCGATCTGCGCCCGCTGATGTGCTGGCAAGTCGGGGTGCGCTGGATAGATATTGGTCAAGCGGATTACTCCGAGCCGTGTCAGGAAGGGAAGGACAGTACCTATGCGCCTGGTTTGTTCGTACATCGCCCCCGCATGAACGTCCAATAGGGTGGAGTCTGGCCTCTTGGTTCACGCGGGGGTGGGCTTAACGACCCTAGGCGTGGCGCCCCGGTCTCCGCAGCCTCCTCCTCCTCCTTGTTGCGCTTTCGCGACAATTGCTCAGGTCCGGCCCAGATGACCACGACGATCGCCGCCACCGCCATCAGCACCCAATACAGCAAAACGGGCACCATGGCCCGGCTCCCGAGCTCCTCGATGGCGAGCGTCACAGGAAGATTGACCGTTGCGTGCAAAAGGATCACCATCAGAAGGCTCCCCCCTGTGCTGTTGTACACCCAGGTGAGGATCACGCTAAAAGCGAATGCCGATAAGAAGAAAGGGACGTAGAAGATCGGCGCTTTAACCGGATCTCCAGTCAACCACAGCGGCAGGTGCCACAAACCCCATATCGGCGCGAGGATGAGGCTGGCGCTCAGGGCGCTCCTTGTGGCTTGCAGTCGGGGCAGGGCGTATCCCCGCCACCCTATCTCCTCGCCCAGCGCGCTGCCGGGGAAGATGGAGAAGGCTAGGAAAAACGCGAAGCCGAGCAGGGGCATACCCAAACTCAGGGCGGGCCCCCAAGGAGGGCATTCAAGCCAACCACGCCTCCCGTGAGGGCGGCAGGTCCTAGGATCACGACTAAATACCAGAAGGGATTGACGCGCCAGATCAGGAGCCGACCAAGCAGCTTTCTTAGAGATCCCCTACCAAAGACCATTGCCGTAAGGACGATCGCTACCGCGGAAGGGACGTTGGCCGAGAGGATGCTCAGGAGCAAGCCTTGGGTGTCGGTGACGGAGTCCGTAAGGAAAACGAAGGGCTCTCAATGGCCCAAGTGAGCACGTAGGTCAAGACAAAGAACGTGATGAGTGGGCGTCGCTTCACTAACGAGATGAAGCATCCCCATTCCTGGCAGCACCGCTGCTTGTTCGGCAGGCGTAGTCCTGCATGGTGGCAGGTAGTTTTGTCCGGGTAGCGACCCCTTGTGTAGAACAATGCAGGTAGCAGTCCTGCGCCTTCACGCGGCCTCAGCTGGCCATGTAACGAGGGCAGCATACTCCTGTCTAAAGAGAGTGTATGTGCGCTATAGCACAAAAAATGTCAGAGCATCAAGAAAGCCCCGAGCTTCTGAGAATTATCCTTCCACGCACTCTGGTGAATAGGATCGGCTTCGTTGGGCGAGAGGCGCATGTGCTTCTGGGCCGTAGTGTCTGCTCCCTCATCGCCTTCAACAGTTGCATGGCTTTATCGTCCACTCACCAACCACCACCCTGCCAACATTCGACGTCACCACGGACCCTGTGCGCCCTCCTACGGTCCGGGGCATCGGGACGAAGCTACGTCCCTTTGTAGCCCGATAGGGACTCAGGGCACATGATACCCGTTCCGGCGTGCATCCCCGGTCCTATGGGCCAGGTAAGCAAGGGGGCGCAATACTCCCAATACTCCCGAGAGGTGTAATCAGTCTCTTATGTACGCAGACTACTCACCTCCGCCACTCTACATAAGAAGACCTGCTGCATAAGACGGGCGCTAAGAACGATCCTTGGTGAAAAGGCTTAGCGTCCTTGCCCTGGCCCACCCATCTCAGGGCTGCCCCGAGGGGTTCTGGTTCAATCTATGGCAATGGACTCGGCTTCTTCGTCGGTTAGCTCGAGCTGCTTCTGGCGCCCTCGCTTCCCTACGTCCTCCTTCGTGCACCAGTAGAAGAGCGTTACCGAGCTCATAGCCTTCTCGATATCACCGACCTTCAGAGTGGGCCAATCCATGCCTGTCTTCTTGCGCACCAGATCTCTGACGCGCTGCCGCTGTTGTTCTTCGCTCAAGTAAGCCGTGATCGCCTCCTAATTGTCAGCTACCGAACATCCTACGACACCAGGACCGTCGCGCAGTGGCCTCCTTAGCTGTCTTCATCCGCGCTGCCGTAAAGGTGGCCCCATCCGTCCGGGTAGTTCCTTCGCAACACTCGGGTACCTAGTTCTCTGTATAGCGCTGCAAAGTGCTGAAACACCCTCGTCTCGCCTAACACCGAAATGTCGTGGATTAGTCCTGCAAACTCGCGGAAGTCGACTTCAAGTTCACTCTTCCCCTCCCGCTCAAGCTCCTCGAAGTGATCTGTTTGCCCCATCTCGCTCATTAACTGACGCGCATGTCGAAGATGCCAGTAGGCGACGGCCTCTTTTTTCTCAAATCCGAATCTTCGCCGCAGACCTTCGATCTCCCCGGCGACCTGGTCACTCATCCATTCATCGCGCTCCATACTTGGCCCCTTTCCGTCAGCTACCTAATACCCTACACCACTAGCTGCGCTCCTGGGCCTCTGTACGTCTTCCTGAGCCTCTCCCGTAGCGGGGCTCACTTCGCGCTACCTTGCTGCTCATCGCCACGGTCTCGGGGGATTCTTGTGTCTCCTGTGGTACTTCGATGGCCGGGATGCGCTCGAGGGCGGCCGCCAGCAACCTACGGGCTTCGGAGTGGGCCTGGCGCTCGGCCTCTACTTGACATTCGAGGCAGCGTAGCCGGTCGCGCAGCTCGGATTTGAGTGTGTCCGGCGCACCATGCGGCATACCGGTCGGTACGTCGCCGGCATCCCGTTCGGTATCCCGAGACATGTCGGCGGGCAACAGGACGTAGACCGTTCCGCCGTCCCTTACTCTCGGCAAGGTCCCGCGCGCCAGGCTGATGCGCACGGCCCCGGTGGCGATCCCCAACATGTCGGCGGCCTCTGCGACGGTATACCGGGCCTTCCCGGACGTTCTACGGTCCTCTCCCACGAGGGGGATACTAAACCATTAGGACTGGGGGCGCCGGGCCACAGCCTTGCTGGTGGTATAGTAAGAGTGCAGTAGATGGATGTGGGTTTTATGGTGAGTGAGAAGCGCCGCCCTCAATGTGAGAGGAGCGGCTTTTTTATTGCAGTGGAGCCCCAACAGAGAAAGGTGGGCTCCAGACATGGCCCAAGGAACGGTAAAGTGGTTCAACGACGATAAAGG
>DASSCV010000040.1:0-8865 GCA_035697505.1 Rubrobacter sp. | reverse complement strand
TGGCATAGAGCACGATGAGATGGTGGAGCGCTTCGACGACATCGAGGCTTTCGCGGACATCGGGGAGTTCATGGACCAGCCGATCAAGACCTACTCGAGCGGGATGCGCAGTCGCCTGGGCTTCGCCGTCGCGATCAACGTGGAGCCTGATGTCCTTGTTATAGACGAGGCCCTCTCCGCTGGCGACTCGGCATTCAAGAAGAAGGCGATCCAGAGGATGTACGACCTCAAGGACTCCGGGTCCACGGTCCTTTTCGTCTCCCACAGCATGGGGATGGTAAAGCGATTCTGCACCGAGGCCATTCTGCTCCACAAGGGAAGGCTGGTAACCACGGGCAGCCCCGAGGAGGTGGTCGACCACTACGAGGAGATGCTGGCGAAGTCGCAGGAGATGAAGAACGCCGGCCCCACCGAGCTGGACAAGCAACTGGACTACGAGATAGAGCACGAAGAAGAGGATGACACGCCGGCCAAGGCCGAGGGCCTCGGCACCCCGGACCACCGCAGGATCGTGGGAGGGGCCGAGATCCTCGGCCTCGACCTGCTCGACGAGAGCGGACAACCGGCCGACACGCTGCCCTCGGGCGCGAGCCTGACCGTGCGGGTACGCCTGCGCTACGACGAGGCCATGGAGGACAGTACCCTGGGCATTACACTGCACAGCGAGAGAGCCGGTCTTGAGGTCTTCTCCACGGATACGGCGCTCGAAGGGACTCCGCTCGGGCGGAAAGACGAGGGCGAGCGTGCTACGGTCGACTTCACGTTCGGGATGCCGCTCGGACCCGGCATCTACAGGGTGGACGCCTCTCTGACGAACCCGCAAGCCGAAGACTCGGACGTGGCCCGCACTAAGAATGGGGCGACCTTCGAGATAATCAGGGAAGGGGCTCTCGCCCCGGTCAGAGGCCTGGTGCGACTGCCAGCGAAAGTCGAGATCCACGGTTCGGAGGGCCGGCAGGAGAGGCCAGCCTGAAGCCGTGCCTCCCCGCGTCACGGTCGTCATCCCGAACTGGAACGGCGAGCAGTTCCTGAGGCTCTGCCTCGGCTCTTTGCGAGATCAATCGTTCCGAGTCTTCGAAACCATTGTGGTGGATAACGGCTCCGTCGATAGCTCGATAACCTTCGTAGAGGAACACTTCCCTGAGGTAGACGTGGTCGCGCTAGGCGAAAATCTGGGCATCGCCGCGGCGTTCAACGCCGGGATCGAGGCGTCCACGTTAGAGTACGTGGTACTCCTCAACAACGACACCGAGCAGGACCCAGGCTGGCTGGAAGCGCTGGTGCGTGCCGCTGAGGATCACCCCGAGGCCGGCCTATTCGCGAGCAAGCTGGTCGACTTCCACGACCGCGGGGTGCTAGACGGGGCCGGGGACGCCATGCGTCTGAGCGGTCTGCCTTACCGCCTCGGGCACGGCGAGCGCGACAGTGGCAGGTTCGATAGGCCTGGCTATGTCTTCGGGGCGTGTGCGGCGGCGGCGCTCTATCGCAGGGATATGCTCGATGAGATCGGGCTCTTCGACGAGGACTTCGTCTCCTACTGCGAGGATGGGGACCTGAGCTTCCGCGCCCAGCTCGCCGGTTATCGTTGCTTCTATGTCCCAGGCGCCGTCGTCTACCACATGGGAAGCGCCTCGACCGGCGGCAAGCGTAGCCCGACGGCGACCAGGCTAGGTAGCCGCAACTCTTTTAGCCTGCTGGTCAAGAACCTGCCCCTCTCCGCGGTACCGCACATACTGCCTTTCTTCGCCTTCGGACAGCTCGTGCGCCTGATCACCGCCGCGGCGACCGGCTCTTTGCGGGCGCACCTGGAGGGTTTGGCTGGCGCGTGGCGCCACCTGCCGCTCATGCTAGGGAAGCGGGCCGAGATACAGAAGATGAAGAAGCTCTCCGACGCCGAGGTCCGCAGGCTCCTCAGAGAGTCATCGCTCGCTGCGACGGCGAGCATCGCGCGCCGGCTGCGAGATAGGGCCGTGTCGCGATGAAGTTCTCCGTCGTTATCGTCAACTACGCCTCCTGGCCTCTGACGTTGCGCTGTATCGAGGCCCTGCAACAGACGCGATACGGGGACTTGGAGATCTTCGTCGTCGACAACGACAGTGTGGAGCCGCCGGAGCTTCCTTCCTGGGTGCGCCTGATTCGGAACAAGGAGAACATAGGCTTCGCCCGCGCCCACAACAGGGGCATCGCTGCATCGAGCGGAGATCCTGTAGTCCTCATAAACCCCGACACCATCGTGGAGAGGGATTTCTTCGAGCATCTGGAAGGATTCGTCTCAGAGAACCCGAAGGCCGGGATATGCGGACCGAAGATAGTGGACTCGGAAGGTCATCTCCAGCTCTCGGCGCGGCGGGAGATCAGTGCCCTCTCAGGGTTCCTCGGACGCACCTCCCTCCTGACTCGCCTCTTTCCCAAGAGCTCTTTGGTAAAGAGCCAGTTCCCCGCCGTCACGGACCAGTCCCGCCCGACCCCGGTCGACTGGGTCTCCGGCGCCTGTATGATCATCCGCAGGAAGACATTGCGAGACGTAGGCCCTTTCGACGACCGCTTTTTCATGTACTTCGAGGACGCCGACCTCTGCAGGCGCGCCCGCGCTTCAGGGTGGCTCGTCTACTACCTGCCACAAGTCGAAATAGTCCACCAGACCGGGGCAAGCAGCCGCAGTAAACCGAAAGCGATCTGGCTCCTTCACAAGAGTGCGTTCCTCTACCACCGCAAGCACGGCGTCCACGGCCCCTTCGGAGCCTACAGCGCTATTGTCCTGGCCGGACTCGCCGCCCGCGCCCTGGCCAAGCTCGGAATCTCTCTGTTCGAGAGATAGGGTTCAGGTGTCAGGTTGTGTTTTCGGACGGATTTCCCGCGTCTCAGCCTTCCTGTCTCAGCCTTCCTTAAAGTGCGGCAGTGTCCCTTCCGGCATCCCGTTCAGGGGTAGGGCGGCGCGGTCTTTGGCCGAGAGGCTCGGGTTCTCGAGGGGCCACTGTATCCCGATTTCGGGATCGTTCCACAGGATGGACCCATCGTACTCGGGGGCGTAGTAGTCCGTGCATTTGTAGGAGACGAGCGCGCTCTCGCCCGTGACGACGAAACCGTGGGCGAAGCCGGGAGGGACCCAGAGCTGGCGCCGGTTCTCTTCTGAGAGGGTCGAGCCCGTCCACCCGCCGAAGGTCGGGGAGCCGACCCTGATATCCACTGCAACGTCGAAGACCTCGCCAAGCAAGACGGAGACGAGCTTGCCCTGGGCCCTGGGGTTCTGGAAATGGAGACCCCGAAGCACCCCGTAAGCCGAGAACGAGAGGTTGTCCTGAACGAAGTGGTCCGGTATACCATGCTCTTCGTAGCGGGCACCGTTCCAGCTCTCCATAAAGAAACCTCGGGAGTCTCCGAAGACATTCGGCTCGACTATGAGGACACCAGGGAGATCCGTCTCGAGAACGTTCACCTGACGTACTCCTCGCTCTTCAGGAGCTCGAGCAGATACCGGCCGTAGTCGTTCTTCCTCATCTGGTGGGCGAGGCGTTCGAGCCGTTCGGCGTCGATGTAGCCTTTGCGGTAGGAAATCTCCTCGGGACACCCTATCTTGAGGCCCTGCCGCTGCTCGATGGTCTCGATGAAGTTGGATGACTGATGCAGGGACTCGTGCGTACCGGCGTCGAGCCACGCCATCCCGCGGCCCATGAGCTCGATCTGCAACTCCCCGCGCTCCAGGTAGTCGACGTTGACGTCTGTTATCTCCAGCTCGCCTCTCGTTGACGGCCTGAGGTCGGCAGCCACGTCCAGTACCCTATTATCGTAGAAGTAGAGTCCTGTCACTGCGTAGTGCGAACGGGGCTTCTCCGGCTTCTCCTCGATACTGAGAACCGTCCCATCGCCGTCGAACTCTACTACGCCGTAGCGCCCCGGGTCCCTGACGTAGTACCCGAAGACGGTGGCCCCTCTCTGCCTACCTGCCGACCGCTCAAGGAGCTCGGAGAGACCGTGCCCGAAGAAGATGTTGTCCCCGAGGACGAGCGAGACGCTCTCGGACCCGACAAAGTCCCGCCCGATGATGAAAGCCTGGGCCAGCCCCTCGGGCCTGGGCTGCACGGCGTAACTGAACTCTACACCCCACTGCGAACCGTCGCCGAGCAGATCCTCGAAGCGGGAAAGATCTTCGGGTGTGGAGATCACCAGTATGTCCCTGATGCCCGCGAGCATCAACGTGGTCAATGGATAGTAGATCATCGGCTTGTCATAGACGGGCAGGAGCTGCTTGCTTACCGCCCTGGTGAGCGGATACAGCCGCGTACCCGAGCCTCCTGCGAGCACGATCCCCTTCACGCCGGCCCGCCCAACCCGAGCCGCTCTCCTCTGTAGCCCCGGGAGAGCACAGCCTCGCACCATCCGCGGTTCTCCAGGTACCAGCGCACTGTCTTCTCCATGCCAGTCTCCAGCGTCTCCTCGGGTCTCCAGCCGAGCTCGCGTTCTATCTTCCCTGCGTCAATGGCATAGCGTCTGTCGTGGCCCGGCCTATCCGCCACGAAGGTGATGAGCGACTCGTGCGGCGATCCGGGAACCAGCTCGTCGAGCAGGGCGCAGATGGTCTTGACGAGATCGAGGTTCGTCCGCTCGTTGTGGCCGCCGACGTTGTACGTCTCCCCAAGACGGCCGCGCTGGAGTACAGCGAGGATAGCCCTGCAGTGGTCCTCTACGTAGAGCCAGTCCCTGACCTGCTGCCCGTCGCCGTAGACGGGCAGGGGTTCTCCTCGCAGGGCGGTCAGGATCATGAGCGGTATGAGCTTCTCGGGGAAGTGGTAGGGTCCGTAGTTGTTCGAGCAGTTGGTGGTGAGCGTGGGGAGCCCGTAGGTGTGGTGGTAGGCACGCACTAGATGGTCGGAGGCCGCCTTGGACGCGGCGTAGGGGGAGTTGGGCCTGTAAGGGCTCTCCTCGGTAAAGTAGCCCACGGGCCCCAACGTCCCGTACACCTCGTCCGTGGAGATGTGCAAAAAGCGGAAGGCGTCGTGGTCTTCACCTTGTAGAACGCTCCAATAGGAGAGCACAGCCTCGAGGAGTTGGTGTGTCTCGACCACGTTGGTCTGTACAAAGGCCCTCGGACCGTCGATGGAGCGGTCGACGTGCGTCTCGGCGGCGAAGTTGACGACGGCCGAGGGACGATACTCGGCGAGCAGGCGGTCGACCAGCGCGCGGTCACCGATTCTCCCCTGTACGAAGACGTGGTCGGGGTTATCCGAGACCGACGCCAGGGTGCCAGGGTTGCCGGCGTAGGTCAGGGCGTCGAGATTGACCACCCTGTAGTCTCCGACCGTATGCAGGACGAAGTTGCCCCCTATAAAGCCGGCGCCGCCGGTGACGAGGATGGTTTGTTTCTCTCGCTGCAATGCGCTCCTCTGTCTTGGCTATTACCTTCTTCTTTGCTGACTGCTAACGGCTAATAGCTTTTCAGCCAGTAGCCTACTAGACGGGTCGTGGGGTCGCCACGTTCTTGCAACCCCGCGCCGGCGCGTGATACTTTTCTTACGCTGTGGTCTCTTGCTTCTACACTACTGTACGCGGCTAGATTCCGGGTCCGTAAGATCGAACCGGCCCGATCTCCAACGAAAGGCTTGTCTTGAATGTTCAGACGCAGGTGTCGAGACAGGGTGTTATCCGGAGGTACCGCGGGTGGCTGCCCGAGGTACCCGACGATGCCATAGCCACGATAGGCGAGGGGGAGACCCCCCTGATCGAGGCTACGAGGATCTCGGATCGCGTCGGCGCCCGCCTGTTCCTGAAGTTCGAGGGCATGAACCCGACGGCCTCGTTCAAGGACCGCGGTATGACGGTCGCCATGAGCAGGGCCTCCGCATCGGGGAGCCGCGCCTGCGTCTGCGCCTCGACGGGCAACACAGCGGCCTCGGCAGCGGCCTACGCGGCGCGTGCTGGCATGGAGTGCTTCGTCGTCGTACCAGCAGGCAAGATAGCGCTTGGCAAGGCCGTACAGGTCCTCGCGCACGGGGCGCGGATAGTCCAGATCGAGGGTAACTTCGACGCGGCCCTGAAGCTCTCCAAGAGGATCGCTGGCGAACTTGGCGACGTCACCCTGGTCAACTCGGTGAACCCGGACCGTATAGAGGGCCAGAAGACCGCAGCCTTCGAGGTCGCTGAAGCGCTCGGAGATCCGCCCGACGCGGTGGCCCTGCCCGTAGGGAACGCAGGCAACATCACCTCGTACTGGAAGGGCTTCTGTGAGTGGCGGGGGGCGGGGCACGCCGGCTCGGCCCCCCGCATGCTCGGCTTCCAGGCCGAAGGCGCCTCCCCGCTGGTAGCGGGCCACGACTTCGAGAGTCCCGAGACGGTTGCGAGCGCCATCAGGATAGGTTCACCCGCGAGCAAGGAGGGGGCGCTCTCGGCCGCGCGCGAGTCCGGGGGCCTCATAGAGAGCGTTACGGACGGGGAGATCCTGGCCGCCCAGGAGATGCTGGCCCGCCAGGAAGGCGTCTTCTGCGAACCCGCCTCGGCGGCCGGCATAGCAGGACTCCTGAAGCTTGCCTCCGAAGGCAGGGGGCCTGGAGGCACGGTGGTGAGTGTTCTGACCGGGCACGGGCTCAAGGACCCTGATGTGATCCTTGGTCGCGTGCAACTCCCCGACCCCGTCCCGGCGACGTTCGAGGCGGTCGCCGGACGAATGGAGAGGTAGCGGGGGTGATCTCCGTCCGAGTCCCCGCCACGTCGGCGAACCTGGGACCAGGCTACGACGCGGTCGGGCTCGCGCTCTCCTTGAGCATGAGGATCGGGTTGGACAGATCGCCTCATCCCGAGATAGATATACGAGGCACGGGTGCCGACCTCATCCCGCGCGGACCCGAGCACCCTGCCTACAGGGCGGCCCGCTTCGTGGCCGAGCTCGTCGGCGAGTCAGACGCCCAGTTCCGTCTCGTTCAGGAGAACTCTATCCCCCCGACGCGGGGTCTGGGCGGGAGTGCCGCCGCGCTCGTCGGCGGGGCCGTCGCCGCCAACGACCTGTTCGGGGGTCAGATCGCCGCCCCTGACCTGCTCAACATCGTCTGCGAGCTCGACGGTCACCCCGACAACGCGGCCCCAGCCCTCCTCGGAGGGCTCGTGATCGGAACTCTCACCCCGGTGGGCGTGAGTGCCGTGCGCCTCGAACCGAAGGACCTCAAGGTTGTCGTCGCCGTCCCCGACTTCGCAGTCTCCACCACTGCAGCCCGCCGTGCCCTCCCTGACTCGGTCCCCCACCGCGACGCCGCCTTCAACGTGGGCCGCTCCGGTCTACTGCTCGGGGCCCTTGCGACGGGCGAGTACCACCTCCTGCGCGTCGCCATGCAGGACAGGCTCCACCAACCCTACCGCTCCCACCTCATCCCAGGACTGGAGGACGTTATAGAGGCCGCGCTAAAGACCGGCGCCCATGGCGCATGCCTCTCCGGCTCGGGCCCTACCGTCCTCGCCTTCGCACCCGAGACCAGAGCCAGGCATATAGCCTCAGCGATGAAAACAACCTTCGAGGCGCGAGGTGTCGTGGCAGATTCCTGGGCGCTCGACGTTGACCTTGCAGGGGCCCGCGTCGAGCCACCGGAAGAAGTCTCCGCCTCGAGTCCCGTGCCCGTGCTCTAGAGCACGCTCCGGCCTCATGACCTCAGCTTCTCAGCACGTCCGCCTATCAGCTCTTGGTTTTCGCCCTTTGCGCAATGTACGGTTCGCGGTAGGTCATACGGAATCTGTAGATAAAAAGATGGCAAGCTGCGCCGCCAGGGATTGGTGATGTCGACAGTGTGCTCGGCCACATTTTCTGCTATTCAGGCAAGTTCGGAGCTATGTGCACCTTGACAACCCTCTACCGTTGTGTCACCCTTCATCCTACTTGCTGTCGAGTGAGTGAGGAATGTTGAGCGAGGTTTCGGAAACGGCGCGAAGGAAGAAGATCTCGGGCTTGATGCTCAAGATCTCGCGCCTGCTCGCTCCGCCTATCCACCCGCGAGTATCCACGGTCGCCGTACCGTCCGCCCTACGACTAATTAGCCTGGCGGGCCGGGACGGCATTCTCCGGTCCGCCTAGAGCCGCAAGACGGGCACATCCCGTTCTTCGGCAGGGTTGGGGCAAGATCCATTATTCAGAACGGGGTAAACCGTGGAAAACACAGCTTTCAACATCGAATACAAACCGCGTACGGGTAGCGAAGCCATGTGCGAGGCGCTACTCGACGAAGGGGTCGAGTACCTCTTCGGATATCCTGGGGGCGCGATCATGCCTTTCTACCACGCCCTCCCCGATTACCCGCTGAAACACATCCTCACCCGCCACGAACAGGCCGCAGCCCACGCGGCAGACGGTTACGCCAGGGCGACTGGCGGGGTCGGGGTGTGCGTGGCGACGAGTGGGCCTGGGGCGACCAACCTGGTGACGGGGCTGGCCACGGCCCAGATGGACTCCGTGCCGCTGGTGGCGATCACTGGCCAGGTCGGCCGGCCGGCGATGGGCAAGGACTCCTTCCAGGAGACGAACGTGATGGGCATGACGCTGCCCTTTACCAAGCACTCCTTCCTGGTCGAAGACCCTGACGAGCTCTACCCGGCGATGCGGCGGGCCTTCGAGATCGCCCGCTCGGGCAGACCCGGTCCCGTCCTGGTGGACGTCCCCAAAGACGTGCAGCTCGCGGCCACGGGTGATAACGGCTACCGTCGTCTGCGAGAGGCGCCGCCTCCTGTGGAGTCGCCCGGGCTGGAGAGGGTCGCGATGCTTTTGCGGAACGCGAAGCGGCCCCTGATCCTGGCCGGACACGGCGTCACGCTTGGTAGCGCCGAGATGGAGCTCAGGCTGCTCGCGGAGAGGACGGGCATACCCGTCGTTACGACGCTGCTTGGCATAAGCGC